>CAYMRB010000023.1:0-42425 GCA_964392615.1 uncultured Planctomycetia bacterium
TGCCGGGTAACGCGCACGAACGTCGGCGGCTGTACTACTCGTACGATTGGGGGAGCGCGCACTTCACCGTGCTCGACTTCTACCATGCGCCTGCCAACGATAGCGCCCAGATCGAGTTCCTGATCGACGATCTCGAGGACGCCCGCGCGCGCGGCGTGCGGTGGCTGATCGTCTACCTGCACCTGCCGATCTACTCCGGCGGCAGATACGGCAATCTGCGTCATTCGTTCCGGGTCGAGTTTCCGGACATCGCGGACCGCTTCGAGGTCGACCTCGTCTTTTCCGGACACGATCACAACTATCAGCGCACTCACCCCGTTCGGGACGATGTGGTTCGTGACGCATGGCATGGTTCACGTTTCGTGCGACCGCGCGGGACGATCTACGTCGTCACGGGCGGCGGAGGAGCCTCGCTGTACCAGCGAAGCTCGTTCGCTCATCAGGGGCACTACATTCGCGAGTTCCAGGCCGTTCACCATGCCATCGAGCTCGACATCTCTCCCGACGAGATCCGAACCCGTGCGATCGACCTCGACGGGACGGTCATCGACGAGTTCTCGATCGCGAAGACCGGCGCGCGGCCACCGCTGGAGTTTCTGCGCGGTGACGTCAACGGCGACGGCCGGGTCGATGTGACGGACGTGATCGCCGCTCTCAACTACCTCTTCGTCGGCGGCGACTCGATCGTCTGCGCGCAAGCCGCCGTCGCCTCGTCGCCGGGCGCCGTGCTTCACGTCACCGAACCGATCTACGTCCTGCAGTTCCTGTTCGGCGGCGGTCCTCCGCCCGCGACGCCCTATCCGACTTGCGGCCCCGTCGACGACGTGGACGCCGCGTGGTGCCTCGAGTCCGGTTGCTAGCCCGAGCCATTCCTGGCCTTCACGGCGCCTGTGGCGTAAGCTCGACGTTCGGTGGACCTGGAACCCGGGGAGGGGACCCGAATAGCTGGCGCGCCCGACGTCCTCCTCCGCTGAAGACCGAGATACGTCATGATCCACGTCAACGCGTTGTCGAGTCCGATTCGAGTGCGTGCGGCAATCTTCGTCGCGCTGTCACTTCTCGTCGCCTGGTCGTCCTCGGCAGCCCGCGCCGATCTGGTGATCACGGAGATCCACTACGATCCGCGGGATCCGGACGGCGTTCCACGCCCGGACCTGGAGTTCGTCGAGATCTTCAACGACGGCCCCGAGGCCTACGACCTGTCGGGGTACGGCTTCACTCGCGGGCTGACCTACGTCTTCGCGGAGGCGACGTACATCCGCGGGCGCAGCTACCTCGTCATCTGTCGCGACGAGGACGCGGTTCGCGAACGGTACGGAATCACGAACACGCTCGGCAACTTCACGGGCTCGCTCGACAATTCGGGCGAGACGGTCGCGCTGTCGAACCCGCAGGGCAACCCGGTCACGACGGTGCAGTACAACGACCGTGGCCAGTGGCGTTCGGGCGCGAAGGGCACGGGGCACTCGCTCTCCATCGAGAGTCCGTATCGCGATCCCGACGATCCCGACGATTGGCAGCTGAGCGTTCAGTTCGGCGGCACTCCCGGCCGCGTGAACTTCGCCTCCGACGTCACCTTCGAGGACACGACGATCGTCCCGAACAACGCGCTCTGGAGATACTTCAAGGGGCGCGTCGCGCCGCCTTCGGACTGGCGTAGCGTCGCGTTCGACGACGACACGTGGCATAGCGGTCGCACAGGCATCGGTTATGGCGACGGGGACGACGTCACCGAGCTCACCGACATGCGGGACAACTACCTGACCGTGTTCTGCCGCCACGAGTTCACGGTCGACGACGTCGATGCGATCGACTCGCTCGTCCTGCGAGTCACTTACGACGACGGCTTCGTCGCGTACCTCAACGGGACCGAGGTGGCGCGCCGCAACGTCACGGGGAGCGACTTCGACGACGAGGCGGACTCGGCCGACGAGCCGACCGCGGTGGACGTCAACATCAGCTCGCACATCGGTCGCCTCGACGGGGACGGACCGAACGTCCTCGCCGTCAGCGTCCACAACGGGAACATCGACAGCTCGGACCTGTCGTTCATTCCGGAGCTCGTCAGCCGTCGAACGATTCTCCCCGAGGAGAGCGAGACCGTTCCCGTCGTCGTCAACGAGGGGCACTTCTTCACGGCCGGAACGCGTTTCGTCGAGCTCTACAACGACAGCTCCGCCGCGGTCGATCTCTCCGGCTATTGGCTTACCGACGACTTCGCCGATCTGATGAAGGTGGCGATCGCGGGGGGCACGTCGATTCCCGCGCGCGGCTTCCTCTCGTTCACCGAGGCGGAGCTCGGGCTCGACCTCGCGATCGTCGAAGGCGTCAGAGAGCGGGTCGAGATCGCTCTGGTCAATCCCGCGGGGACGCGCGTCGTGGACGCTCGCCTCTTCGAGCCGAAGTTCGAAGACCTCAGCGAGGCGCGCTATCCGGATGGCGAGGAGAACTTCGCGCCTGCGGCGACGCCGACACTCGACGCGGCGAACGAGCTGCCCGTCACGAACGACGTCGTCTTCAACGAGATCATGTACCACCCGATGGGTGGGAACTCGCTCGCCGAGTTCATCGAGTTCTACAATCGCGGTGACATCGCGCACGACATCGGCGGTTGGACGGTCGGCGGAGTCGGATACGAGCTTCCCCCGGATACCGTGATCGGCCCCGGCGAGTACCTCGTGATCGCGAGGAACCCGGCCGGCATCCGATCGGCGTACGGCCTCGACGAGAGCGTCGTGGTGGATCTCGCCTACGAAGGATCGCTGGCCAACGGCGGCGAGCGGCTGCGCTTGCGTGATCCGTTCGGCAATGTCGCCGACAAGGTCCGCTACTACGACGGCGGCGATTGGAGCTCATGGGCGGACTCCGGCGGGTCGTCGCTCGAGAGGATCGATCCGTTCGGCGAGAGCTCGGTCGCCAGCTCGTGGGATGCGAGTGACGACTCGGACAAGGCCGGTGTACAGAGCTTCTCGTACCTCGCTCGGCATGGCGGCGGCGACTCCGACCTCGGCATGATGCTGATGGCCGAGGGCATCGCGATCGTCGACAACGTGACGCTGACGCGATCCGGCGGAGGATCGAACATGGTCTCGAACGGCACGTTCGACTCGAGCACCTCGCCGTGGCGCATCGAGGGGACGCACATCCGGTCGGGCCGAACGACGGATCCGGACGAGCGCATCACCGGCGCGGGCAGCCTGAAGCTGATCTCCTACAACGGCACCGGCGACTACAAGGTCAACCGCGTCGAGACGAACACGAGCAGCCAGTCGAACGGCACGACGTATCGTGTTTCGTTCGACGCCAAGTGGCGCGTGGGCAGTCCGACGATTCTGACGATCGGCGACTACAACGTCGGTAACCCGTCGAGCTCCGGGCTCGCGGGCTCCAATCGGCTGCCGGTCCCGCGGCGTCTGGGGTCGCCCGGTCAGATCAACACGGTGACGCAACGGCAGATCGACCGCTTCGGCACGGCCAACGCCGGACCGGCGATCGACCGAGTGCGCCATGACCCGTGCGTCCCCGCGGGCGGCGAAGAGGTCACGGTGCGCGCCAGAGTGCGCGATCCGGACTCCGTCGCGACGGTCCGGCTGTACTACCGCACGAACTCGGCGGGTGGTTCGTACACGCAGAGGACGATGAGCGACCCCGACGGCAACGGCGTCTACACCGCGACGATTCCCGGACAATCCGAGGACACGCGCGTGGTCTTCTTCATCGAGGCGACCGACGGCGAGGGACTGCTGGAACGCTATCCGCGCGATCTCACGCAGCGGTCCCATCCGCCGATGCTCGATCCGGACGATCCGGCGGCGCGCGAGCTGCTCTACTGCATGTACCGGCACGCCGAGCGCTTCGTCTCGACGGACTACCACAGCCTCCGCTTCGTCACGTACGACGAGAATATCAGCGAGCTGCGGAATCGGCGCGTGCTGTCGAACGAGATGCTCGAGGGGACGTTCCTGTTCGGAGGAAACGACTGCTACTACAACGCGAAGCTGCGTTTCGCGGGCAGCCCGTGGCTGCGGCCAGGAGGCGGCACGTGGGGGAAGAGCTACTCGTTCAAGATCCCGAAGGATAACCCGCTACACGGCCGCAAGACTGCGTTCAACCTCGACAATCACGGTCGAGACGGACGGGAGCGCTATACGCACTTCCTCTTCCGACGCGTTGCAGGAGCCACGCGACTGCCGTACTTCGACACCCACGCGCTGGCGCGGTTCGAGCTCAACGACATCCATTCGGCGACGCTCGAGATGCTGGACAAGCCGAACCGCCAATACATCGACTTCTGGTTCCCCGAGAGCTCCGATGGTCCGCACTTCGAGATGGACGATCGGTTCAGCTTCAACGACAGCGGCGGGCGCACGGGCAACGCTGAGGGCAAGGTGCTCTACCCGCCGTACGGCGGCACGTCCGGCGGCACGAACAAGGAGAATTACCGCTGGTTCTTCGCGGTGCGGAATCGCAAGGGCGAGGACGATTTCTCGCCGCTCATGGATTTCTGCCGCGTCATGGACAGTCGAATGACGAACTCGACGACGTTCGATCGCACGATTTTCGGTGTCGCGAACGTCGAGGAAATCTGCCGCGTGTTCGCGGTCGAGCTCAACATCGACCATTGGGACACCTGGGGCGGCAACCGAGGCAAGAACTGCTACTTCTTCCAGGCTCCCGTCGACGGCCGCTGGTACCTCATTCCGTGGGATGTCGAGCTCACCTACAGCAATGTGACTCGCGGCGAGTTCAACATGCCGTCGACTCCGAGCGGCACGATCGGGAACCACTTCTCCGAGGTCGCGCGGTTCCTGAACCGACCTCGCATCAAGCGCATGTACTACGGGGTCTTGAAGGAGATGCTCGACGACGTGTACTACACCGGCGGGGACTCGCCGCTGAGCACGTTCTCGTCGCAGCTTTCCGGTTCCGGTGTCAACGCCGGCAACGTCCTCAACTTCGTCAACCAGCGCCGCAACTACCTGCTGAACCGGGTCAACGCGGCGGCCTATCCGGCGGTCCGTCTGAGGATCGAGACGAACGGGGGCAGCGACTTCCTGTCTCCGACGCCGTTCGTCGATCTCGACGGCGAGTCGCCGGCCGACGTGTTCCTCATGCTGCTTCAGCGCAACGGCGAGATCGTCGATGACGTCGAGTTCGAGTTCTCGCGCACGAGCATGCGCGACTGGAGCATCGACGACGTACCGCTCGTCGGCGGCGTCAACACGCTCAGCGTGCTCGGGTTCAACAGCAAGGGCGAGCTCGTCGATCAGGATACGATCCGCGTCACGAGCCCCGACGATTGGCTACAGCCGGTTGTCGAGGACATCTCGCCTGACCCCGCCGCCGTGCGCGAGGTCATCACGATCACCGGGCGCGAGTTTCACAACGGTCTGATCGTGAACTTCGACTCGCTCATCGACGTGGACAACCCGGAGTTCGACGAGGACGCCGACCCGACGACGATTCGAGTGGTGATTCCCGACGAGGTCGTTCCGGGGCCCAATGTCGTCACGGTCCGCAACCTCGACGGGCAGGTCTCCGCGGCCGTGCTGCTCGATGTGCTGCCGCCCGAGCCGCTTCTCGTGCGAGGCGATGTGAATCTCGACGGGGCGATCGACGTCAGCGATGGGGTCAAGGTCCTGTTCCACCTGTTCTCCGGCCACGAGCTCGATTGCGTCGACGGGGCTGACGTCGACGATGACGGCGCTGTCGCGGTCACGGACGCCATTCGGCTGCTCGATTTTCTCTTCCGCTCCGGTGCAGCGCCCGCAGCGCCGTTCCCGGACGCCGGCAGGGATCCGACCGCCGACGCGCTCGGCTGCGAAAGCAGTCTGTGAGCTCCGGCCGCGGCGGGTCGGAGGGCCGATAAATCTCCAGCCATCATGATACGAGCGGCGTTTTTCGTCGGGTGGATCGTTGTTGATCTGAGCCCCCGATGGCGTCGACAATGCACTTGGTCTGCCTCTTGTCGAGCGACCCGCAGGATTCCCGCATGAAACCGTCTCCGGACGACACGACTACCCGGGCCGTAGGTGGAGAGCCAAAACTGGTCTTTCGCACCGGGCCGTGCCGGGGCAAGGTCCTGGCGATCGACCAGGATCGCCTGACGATCGGTCGGGACCGGCGTGCCGAGGTGGTCATCGAAGATGACATCATCTCGTCGCGGCATGCGGTCATCGGTCGCACCGTCACCGGAGAGGGCAGCGCGGCGGAGGTGACGTACTGGATCGAGGATCTGGGCTCGAAGAACGGCACGTTCGTCAACGGGAAGCGAATCCGTCGCGTCACGCTGCAGGACGGCGACGTCTTCTGTCTGTGCCAGACCGGCCCGGAGATCGAGTTCACGCGCGGCGACGTCAAGCTGCCGTCGTTGTTCGCGACGTCGACACAGACGCTCGTGCGCACTCGGTCGATCGAGAGCGCCGTGCGCGAGCTGCTGCCGTCACGGTCGAAGACGTCGCGGGGCGTCGTTAGCGCGACGGGTGTCCGCGAGATCGTCGGCGCACAGCTCGAGGAGTCCTCCCGCAAGTCGAGGCGTGCCGTGCTCGTCGTGGGCGGCGGTGTGGCAGCCGCCGTGCTCGTCGGCTTCGCGCTGGTGGCGATCGTCCTCCTCAAGGGAGGCGGGCCTGGCGGATCGACGCCGAGCGACCTGAGCGTCGCGGGCGTTTCGGGGGTCTCGTCGACGGCCGACATTCGCCTGGAGTTCGATCTGCGGCCCGTCTTCAGCAGCCTGTACCACTCCTACCGCGAGGATGGCATCGGTAGCGTGCGCGTGCTCAACGCCGGCGACGCGACGCTCGAGAATACGCAGCTCACCTTCGACTTCGCGGGTGAGGGCGCGAACTTCCTCGTCGAGGACATTCGCGTGCAGGTGCCGCCTCTCGCTCCGAGCGGCAGCCAGAGTATCGAGATCCGGCCCTTGCTGTCGCGGCAGACCGTCACCGACAGTTCGTTCGAGGTGACGGCCGTCGCCCGCCTGCGCGATCGCACCGGTCGCGTCTTGCAGGAGCGTACGCGCGCGGTCACGGTGCACGACTACCACGCGTTCAACTGGCGCAAGCCGGAGCGCGTCTCGGTGTTTATCGATTCGTCCGACGAGGCGGTCGCCGCGTTCGTCGACGCGGCGTGGAAGAGCCGACCGGTTTTCTCGGCTAGCGAGTTCCCGCCGTCCAATGTCGTCGGAGCCGTGACGCTGCTGACCGCGCTGAGCCAGCGTGGGATCCACTACAAGCCGGACGCTCAGACACCGGTATCGGTCGACAGCAATTGGAAGGCGCGCGATCGAGTCAACTATCCCGGTGAGACGCTGCTGCGAGGTACCGGCGATTGCGACGATCTGGTCGTGCTGTGTTGCTCGATTCTCGAGAACGTCGGGATCCCCACCGCGGTCGTCGTCGGCGACGGACACGTGTTCCTGATGTTCGACACGGGGCTCAAGGCGGACGCGTATCCGGACGACGCCGGTGGCGAGGGCGGGGTTAGCCAGGTGGCGCTCCTGAATCCCGAGTCGCGGGTCGAGATCGACGGCCGGATCTGGCTGCCGATCGAGGCGACGGAGCTGGCCGGATCGAATCCTTCCTTCGTTCACGCTTGGACCGCCGCGTGGCACTTCAAGTCGGCGATCGAGGCGCGAGACGGCGTCGTCGTCGTGCCCGTCCGAGCGGCGTGGGAGAAGTACAAGGCGCTGGCGCGCGAATCCTTCCCCGACGTGGCCCGGAGGATTCGCGATCCGGAGACGTGGCGGCAGGACGATCTCGGACCGGCCGTTCAGCTCGCTATCGTCGAGGTCCGCGATCACGCGCGGGCGCGGATCGAGGCCTACGTCGCGGGATTGGCGGAGGAGTACGAGGGGCTCGGGCTCGCACAGGCGACCGCGTTCGCGTACGCGACGAGCGGCCTGTACGACGTGGCCGTCAGCAAGCTCGAGGCCGCTATCTTCAGCGAGCCTGTGCCGAAAACGGTCGACGCGATTCGCGCGTGGTCGGGGAAGGTGACGCGGAACATGGCGTACCTTCTGAACGATCTGGCGATCGCCGTCACGCTCGCCGCGGAGGGGCAGGACGGGTTGGGACGTGCCGTCGAGTACTACAAGCTGGCGCTCGGCGCGTTGCCCGCGGACATTCCGGAGGTCGGCGAGATGATGCTGCGGCTGGGGCTGGTCCATCGTCTGCGCGGCGAGCTCGTCGAGGCGGACCGGTGGATCGAGAAGGCGCTGCGGGCTGATCCGGAGCTTCAGCACACCTACGAAGCGCTGCAGCGGGGCGACGGCGCCGTGGCCGGTATCGAGGGCAAGGACGCGAGATTCCGCGATGCGCTCCTGAAGGGCTTGGGCGTTCGGCGGCTCTGATCCGCGTTCGCCAAAACGGGCAGTGGGGGCGGCTGTGTTCCGAATTCCGTGCGCGATGAGAGCGTTGTTGCGGGCTATTACCGGTCTGCGACGTTCCGGCGATCCGCGTGAGTTCGACGGTCTACCGGGGGCGTGGTAGCTTTCGACGGATCCATTCTAGTCGCCGTCCTCGCGTTTTCGCGCCATGAAGATACTGATCTGGATCGCTGGTCTCGTCCTGTTCCTCGGGTTCGCCGGTCTCGCGCTGTTCTTCGCGCCGCCGCCGGGTCACGCGCTCGGTCCGACGGACGCGGAGGACTCGACCTGGGTTCGCTCGCGTGTGCTCGATGAGCTGCGCGGCGAAGTCGACGAGGCGTGCGATGGGGCGCAGCGGATGCTCGGGTCGGAGCTGCGTCGAATCGAGACCGCACTGTGTCGCGCCGACGTCGATGAGCTGCGCGCCCTGCTGCAGCGCTGGGAGCTCGACACATCGACGCGCGACGACGTCCGCGCGGCGATCGCGGCTTGGCTGGATGGATGGGCGACGCGGACCGATCTCGAGTTCGCATCGCTCGTGACCCAGGAGGGCGAGATCCTGACGAGTCGGGGCGCAGGCAAGGCGTCCGAGGAGCTGACCACTCGCGATAGCGCGCGCCTGCAGCTTCTCGCCGAGCCATTCCTACGCGACGGTCGCTGCAGCGTCGGAATCGAGCTCGTTCCCGCGCCTCTCGTCGCGACTCCCGACACCGCCGCGGCGGACGCGGGCCCGACGACAGCGGGGACCGATAGTCCTTCGAACGTCACGGAGGAGTCGGACAAGGTGCTCTGCCTGGCCGGCGGGAAGAGCGTCTGGGTGCGCCCCGACGCTCCGCACTCGCTCCTTCTCGCCGGTGTTCGCGCCGGTGGTCTGCTCGAGCGCAGCGCGACGAACTGGAACCCCAGCGCCAGCGAGCTGCGTTGGCATCTCTTCGCCGATCCCGGCGATGGCCCGCCGGTCGTCGTCGCAGGAGATCGACTGGGCGCGTCCGTGCGACGGGGGCTGGTCCGCGAGCTGCTGCTGAAGGACGTCAGCGAGCTGCCCGGCTTCACCGAGGTCGGCGTTCAAGTCGGCCGCTGGCGAGCGCTGCGTTCCGGCGCGGGCCTGCTGGTCGGTGGGTGGGGCGTGACCGTCGACGGCGCGTACCTCGAGTCGGCGACGAGAGTCGCGAGCGACGTCCCCGCCACCGCGCGTGGATTCCTCGGATCGAGCGCGCTCGATCTCGTCGTCACGACGATCCTCGTGCTCGCCGGGCTCGGTGTCCTCGGCATCTTCCTCGCGCTGTGGGCGCGGCTCGTGCGTCCGAAGCCAAGCGCCGCCGCGACGCGCGCAGCGGTGCGCGCGACGGCTCCGTCCGGAAGCGCAACCGTCGTCGACGTCGAGGCGTTGCAGGAAGTGGCCGGCATGGCCGACACCATCTCGCAGACGCGGGAGACGGTCGAACGCGTCGAGGCCGGCTTCGATGCGTTCCTCGATCGGGCCGAGGGCGTGATCCAGGAGCGTCTGCAGAGCATCTCGAGCTCTCCGGAGGCATTGCCGACGGAGATCCGCGACCAGCTCGCCGACCTCTTCGCGCGGATCGACGGGTTTTCGGCGGACCTGCAGGTGGCCCGTGGCGATCTCGGTGCGACCGAGGACGACGCGCCGGCGTCGGCTGCGGTGGGACCGGACGATCTCGAGCGATTCGACACGCGGATGGAGGGCGTCGCCGCGAGGCTGGGCGACATCGAAACCCGGCTCGTCGACTTCTTCGCCATCGTTCAGCGGGAGTCGAACGAATCGCGTCAGGAGGCCGTGCAGGCCGAGGTCGCGCGTCTCGAGGAGCGGTGGCGTCGCCACGTCGACACGTTCCGTCGCGAGGTCGACGACGCGCTCGAGCAGGGCAAGGGGCTCGCGAGCGCGCTCGAGGAAGCGCACGAGGTCGAGTCCGCGCTGCGTGCAGACCTCGCCGCGGCCGAGGAGGTCGAGGACAAGCTGCGTCAGAAGCTCGAGTCGACGCATCTGCGGTGCGAGCAGATGGCGTTGCAGGAGAACGCGGCGGTGCGGCGCGTTCACAACCTCGAGACGAATGCCGAAGGAGACGTCCAGGAATCGACGACCTTGCGTCGTGAAGCCGAGACGCTACGGTCGGAGGTCGAGCGTCTGAGAGGCGAGCTGCAGAATGCGCGCAGCGACGCGAACGGCTCGGACGAATCCGCTCAGTCGCTGAACGCCGATCTCGAGAGCCGCACTGCGGAGGTCCAGCGCCTCGAGGAGGAGAACAACGCGCTGCGCGAGGAGCTCGATCAGTCGCGGGGTTCGGTCGACGCGCTGCGCGAGGAGCGCCACGCGTTCGGCGAGGAGGGCGCCAGGCTGCGCGAGGAGCTCGCCACGAGCTTGGAGCGCGCCGGGGAGCTCGAGCAGGAGCTCGCGACGCTACGCGGTGCAGCGGCGACACGTGTCGAGACCCTCGTCGCGGAGAAGGACGCCATCGCGGCGGAGAACGAGACGCTCGTGGCCGACAAGGAGACCCTCACGGCGGAGCGGAACGCTCTCGCGGAAGAGAGGGAATCGGTCGCGGCGGAGAAGGAATCCTTCGCCGCGGAGAACGGCGTTCTCGAGGCGGAGAAGGAAGCCCTCCTCGCGGAGAGGGCCGAGCTCGTCGCGCGAAAGGAAGAGCTCGCGGCGGAGAAGGACGTTCTTACCATGGCGAAGGCCGAGCTCGACGCCGACCGCGCGCGTCTGTCCGACGAGCTCGCCACGCTGCGAGCGAGCGCCAGCGCCCAGCCCGAGCCGCCGAGCGCGATGGAGGTGCCGCTGCCCCATGGCGGGGAGACGGCGATCGAGTCCTCCGATGCGGCGCAAGACCGCGAGGACTTTCTGCGGCTTTACGACGAGGTCGAGCAACTGCGCCAGGACAAGGAGAGCGAGCGCGCCGCACACGAGCAACTCGCGTCCGAGCGCGAGGAGCTCCTGCGCCGAGTGCGCGAGCTCGAGGACACGCTGCGCGACAGCGAAGCGCAGGCCGGAACGACGGCGGCCGTCGTCGGCGCGAGCTGTGGCGTCGACGCGTCGGGCGATGCCGCGCGGCATGGATCCGCGCAGGCGCTCGAGCAAGAGCTCGCGGACTTGCGCGAGGAGATCGAGGGCGTGCAGGGATTCCAGGGCGCGCTGATCGCGGGCAATTTGCCGACGGCGGTCGGTGCGGTGGACACGAACCTCAAGGTGTTCGTGTGGAATCCCGCGGCCGAGTCGTTCTGGGGCGTTCCGGCGCCGCAAGCGCTCGGCGAGAGCCTCCGCGAGGTCGGCCTGTCGCCGCACGATCTGCACGCGACGCTCCTGGCCGAGCTCGACGCGGTCATCGCCAGCGGCCAACCGCGGAAGACGCGCATCGCGTCGTACGCGACCGCGGACGAGGGCGAGCTCTTCGTGCGTCTCTGGCTCGAGCCCGTGCTCGACGTCGACGCCGCCGTGGCGGGGGTCATCTTCAGCGTCGAGGACTTGACGCTCGTGACAGAACGGGACGTCGAGCTGCGTCTGCAGACCCAATTCCAGGACAGCCTGACGAGCTCGATCCCGATGGGCCTCGTCGTCACCGATCCGACGTTCCGCGTCGTCAGCTGGAATCGGCACGCGGCGGCGATCTTCGGTGTCGACGAGAACGACGCGCTCGACGCGAATCTGCTCGAGCTCACCGGGCCTTACTCCCGAGACGGATTCGAGTCGGCGCTTCGACTGGCAGCCGAGTGCGGTCTGCCGGGGCGCTTTGTCGTCCACGAGGCCGACAACGACGACATCGTCGTCACGCTCGCACCGTTCTGCACCGAGAGCGGCAAGGGCCGCGGCTGGCTGCTGCTGCTCGAAGTGCTGCTCGAGGAAGAGGTCGTGTAGGCCGCGACCGTCGGGTCAGATCTCGATTCCCGGCGCCGGGAACGCCGAGCACACCTCGAGCACCTCGGCGCGGACCGCCGCGAGCTTCGCGTCGTCCGTAGCCGCGCCGACGACGGTGTCGATCCATTCGGCGATGCGCAGCATCTCGGCTTCCTTCATGCCGCGCGATGTGACCGACGACGTGCCGAGGCGGATGCCGCTCGGGTCGAACGGCTTGCGCGGGTCGAACGGGATCGCGTTCGAATTCGTCTCGATGCCGGCCTTCTGCAACGCCGTCGACGTCTCCTTGCCGCTCAGGCCCTTGGCCGTCGCGTCGAAGAGGACGAGGTGGTTGTCGGTGCCGCCCGTGACCAGCTCGAAGCCACGCTCCATCAGCGCGCCGGCGAGCGTCCTCGCGTTGGCGACGACCTGCGCCGCGTACTGGCGGAACTCGTCGGTGGCCGCTTCCTTCAGCGCGACGGCGATGCCCGCAGTCGTGTGATTGTGCGGTCCGCCCTGCAGCCCGGGGAAGATCGCGCGGTCGATCGGTCGCGCGTACTCCTCGGTGCACAGGATCATGCCGCCGCGCGGGCCGCGCAGCGTCTTGTGCGTCGTCGTCGTGACGATCGGACAGTGCGGGAACGGGTTCGGATGCACGCCGCCGGCGACGAGGCCCGCGAAGTGGGCGATGTCCGCGGCGACGACCGCGTCGACCTCCGCCGCGATCTCGGCGAACGCCTCGAAGTCCCACACGCGCGGATAGGCCGACGCGCCGGTGAAGATCAGCTTCGGCCTCTCGCGTCGCGCGAGGTCTCGCACCTGATCCATGTCGATGCGGTGCGTCTCCGGGTGAAGCTCGTACTGGATCGCATTGTACTGGATGCCCGAGAAGTTGACCTTCCAGCCGTGCGTCAAGTGACCGCCGAACGGCAAGCTCAGGCCCATGATCGTGTCGCCCGGCTTCAGCAGCGCGAGATAGACCGCCTGGTTCGCCGGTGAGCCGGAGTACGGCTGCACGTTTGCGTGCTCGGCGCCGAACAGCGCCTTGGCGCGCTCGATCGCGAGCCGCTCGACCTGGTCGATGTACTCCTGGCCCTCGTAGTAGCGTCGCCCGGCGTAGCCCTCCGAGTACTTGTTGGTCAGGACGGTACCGGTCGCCTGCATCACGGCCTTCGACGCGTAGTTCTCCGACGCGATCAGCCGGATGCTCTGGGCCTGGCGCTTCTCCTCATCTTGGATCAGCGCGTGGATATCGGGGTCGGTAGCCAGCAGGGCGGGGAGTTCTGACATCGTTCGGCTCGCTCGGATCCGCGGGGGATAGGTGTGATACGGGGGCTGTACTTTAGCCGAGAGGCAGGTCGGCGTCGACGCTACAATGCCGCGTCTCGAGCGCTGAATGCTTCCACGGTCCGATGACCCCGCCTGACGATCCAGATACCGAGTCCGTCGACATCCCGAATGCCGGCGACGTCCCGCTGCCGCCTTCGGATTGCGAGTTCGAGGACGAGCCCCCCGGCGCCTACCTGAGGGGTCTGCGTCTCGGCCTCTGGGCGCTGATTTGGAACGTCGCTCACTTCGCGGCCGCCGTCCTCGTCGCCGCGGTGTGGCTGACCGGAGGGGCCGACCCGGCCGATCGGGACGCGTGGGCGCTCCTGGCGGTCCTCTGGGCTCTCGTGCCGGTGTCGGCGTCGATCGGCGTCCTTTGCGTCTTCGCGGTGGGGCGGTACAGCGACCGGGGATTCGGTTTCCTCGGCGGATCGTCGCTGGCCCTCGGCGTCGCGACGCTGGCCGTCTGGGGCGTCTTGCGCTTCGGGCTCGAGGTCGAGTTCCCGCTCGGCGAGGACAGCCCGCCCGTCGACGCGTCGGTCGGCCGGGCCGCGTCGCCCATTGACCGCGCTGACCACCGTGATATGAAGTTGTCATTTGGTAGGCCGGCCGGGTCTGCCGTAAGCTGCGGGCCCCAATCGGCCACACACGAATCCTGGAGACGTCCATGACACCACGAGCGACTCATGCCGCTGCGCTGCTGGCGATCGTCGCCCTCGCGGGGTGGGGCTGTACCGAGCGCAAGGAAGTCCCCCCGAGCGGCGACCCCGGCGCGGCGTCGCCAGCGCCCCCCAACGCCGACGCCGACGCCGACGCCGGCGCGATGGCCGGCTCCGGCTACACCGTGAAGGAGGTTACCGACGGCGGCACGCTTTCGGTGACCGCGCTCTGGAAGGGGGCGGAGGTGCCGACGCCCGCGAAGATCAACGTCAACGTCAACACCGATCAATGCGGCGGCAAGGTGATCGAGGAGAAGCTGATCGTCGACGCGGAGTCGCGCGGCATTCGCGACATCGTCGTGCGGATCGACGGCATCCACGCCGGCAAGGAGCCGCCCGCCGAGGTCGCGATCAACAACCGCGACTGCACATTCGTCCCGCACGTCGCGGTCGCCGTCGTGAGGCAGCGCGGTTTCAAGGGCACGAAGATCAAGCCGTTCAACAGCGACCCGTTCCTGCATACGTCCCGGGGCGAATTGAACGGCGTGTTGCTTTTCGACGCGCTGCTGCATCAGGGGGATTCGTACCCCGGCAAGGCCCCGAAGCAGACCGGCGTCCTGAAGCTTATCTGCACCGTGCATCCGTGGATGGGCGCGTGGATCTATGTGCACTCGAACCCTTACGTCGCCGTCACCGACGCGAAGGGGCGCTTGACGATCGATCAGGTACCGCCCGGCAAGTACACGTGGGTTGCGTGGCACGAGACGCTGGGCGAGAAGAAGGGTGAAGTCGAAATCACGGCGAGCGGCACCGTGGAGCTGTCGCTCGACTTCGACACGAAGTGAGGGCCTGCGCCCGCTCGATGAAATCGGAGGGAGATCCACGATGGAACGTATCGCGAGCTTAGCCGTCGTCGTTATCGTCTCGGTCTGCTTGGTCACGGGATGCAAGCCTGGCGCGGCACCGCCCGCCGACGACGGCGTGTTGACGCCTGCCACATTCTCGCTCGAGAGCTTGCCGGTGGGGCTCGACGAGGTGCTCGCCAAGGTGCCGGCTGACAACCCGATCACGAAGGAGAAGATCGAGCTCGGCCGCCATCTCTACTTCGACAAGCGTCTGTCGAAGGACGGCACGATCTCGTGCGCGACGTGTCACGATCCCAACAAGGGTTGGACCGACCAAGCAGCCGTCTCGACCGGTATCGGCGGTCAGAAAGGCGGCCGCAGCGCACCGACTGTCATCAACCGCCTGTTCAGCGACTTGCAGTTCTGGGACGGCCGCGCGGCGAGCCTCGAGGAGCAGGCTGTCGGTCCGATCGCGAACCCTATCGAGATGGGCGAGACGCACGACGCCGTCGTCGAGAAGCTCTCGGGCATCGCGGGATACAAGCCGCTCTTCAAGGCCGCGTTCGGCGACGAGACGGTGACCATCGACCGCATCGGCCAGGCGATCGCGACGTTCGAGCGCACGATCGTGTCGGGCAACTCGCCGTACGACAAGTTCAAGGCCGGCGACAAGACGGCGCTCAGCGAGTCGGCGCAGCGCGGCATGGCCATCTTCTTCGACAACAACAAGGGCCGCTGCTCGATCTGCCACACCGGCCACAACTTCACCGACGAGACGTACCACAACCTCGGCGTCGGATTCGATGGCGATCCCTCGAAGCACCAGGGCCGCGTCGAGATCACGAAGAAGCCCGAGGACACCGGCGCCTACAAGACGCCGACCCTGCGCAACATCGCGCAAACCGCGCCGTACATGCACGACGGCAGCGAGAAGACGCTCGAGGCGGTCGTTCGGCTCTACGTCGAGGGCGGCGTCAAGGACGGCAACCCGCATCTCGATCCGGAGATGAAGCCCCTCGAGTTGACCGCAGACGAGCGCAAGGATCTCGTCGAGTTCATGAAGGCGCTGACGGGCGAGGTGACGCGCGTCGAAGTGCCGACGCCGGTCGAGTAGCAGTCCGATGAAAGAGGGCTCCGAGCGCGACGGCGAGTCATTTCGTCCAGGATCGAGGCGTCAGAACGGAGGCAATGTGGTGCATTGTCGAGTTCTGACAACGAAGAGCCTGGGCGAAATGGTCGTCATCGCGCCGGATTGCCTTTTTCAACGGGCTGGTAGGGGGGAGAGGGGCTACGAGCCCAGCGCCTGTGATTCGGAGCCGACCGCGCCGAGTCACAGGCGCTGAAGACTCACTCCGCTTTTGCGGGACGCGCGCCGTGCTCGAGGAGAAGGTCGCGAATGGCTCGCGTCACCGGGCGCCCGTCGTCGCGGACGTTGTTCTCGGCGTAGCGGATCGCCCGGCGGCCGCGTCCGTCCGTCCGCTCGACGTGCGCGCCGCTTTCGAGAAGTGCGCGGACGAGGGCGAACCGGCTTCTCTGAACCGCCATGATCAGCGGCGTTCGGTGCGGCTCCTCCTCCTCGGTGGTGTTCGGATCGGCGCCCAGCTCGATCCAGAGCTTGGCGATGGCCGGCAGGTTGTCCTTTGTCGCGACGAGCAGACATGCCGCCTTTCGCTCGTCGGTGAGGGCTGACTGGGCGCCGTCCGCGATGAGTTCGCGTCCGAGCTCGTGGTCTCCGTGCCAGAGGATGGAGTCGATCTTCCCGGTATCGAGGTCGCTGAACCCGTGGCTCTTCGCGGGGCGCCCCCGGCGGGCGATCGCCGCCGCGCGGTCCGGGTCCGCCGCCCGCAGCGCGTAGATCATCATGTCCCACGCCGGCGCGCCGGCATCGAGGTCGGCGAGCGCCGCCGCGAGGCGGTCGGCGATTTTCCGCGAGCCCACCGGATCGGAGTCGAGTCGGGCGTGGACGTGCTTCCACCCGTTCGTATCCAGAGATCGCTCCCGGGCGGGGAGCTCCGCCTCGGCGAGGAGGCGGTCGAACAGCTCGTCCGGCTGCAGCGCGTGGAGAAGCCGCGCTCGCTCCGTTCGCACGCGTTCTCGGCTGACCGCCCTGGCGCGTAACTCGAGGAGGGGCTCGAGATGCTCCGGTGTCGCGTCGTGCTCTACGGCGAACTGCTCGACCATCATCCACGTCGCGTCGCTGGTCTGCTCAGCCCTGAGCCACGGCTCGAGGTGATCCGCGTCGCGGAAGCGTGACAGCACCCACTGCGTGCCCGCGGCTTCGATCTGTACGTCGATGGCCAAACCGCGGAGCGCCTTGCGAGTGGGATCGTCCGATTCGGGGTGTGATTTCCGAGCCAGATCCTCCGGCGCTGCGTCGCAGATCTCCTCGAGCCAAGGATCCCACTTCGCGTCGGGCGGATCGAGCGCGCGCATCAGCGCGCAGATCGGTCGGCCGTGGTGAAGGATGCGGCCGCGCGCGACCGCCTCGTCCAGGAATGCCCGAGCCCGCTCCGCCGTCGCCGCATCGCTCGGCTGTTCGACGACGGCGACGTACACTGAGTCGACGATGTCGGCGAGCGCAAACAGCTGTCGATGACCACCGACCACGCTGCTGTTGCTGCGATGGACGACCCCGGCCCAGTTGGAGCGAATCCCCTGCAGCAGTCTGGAGGCAACCACGTCGGGCCACACGAAGACCCAGTTCTCTGGGGATTCGTCGCGGACACCGACCCTGAACAGACGGAAGCCCTCGCGCGCGCCCATCCGCATCCCTGTGGTGACATCGACGTGCTGCTTCCGCGCGGCAACCTTCACGAGATCGAGGTCGGTCGCGGCATCGAAGTTGCGAAACTCGACGCCCTCGACGACGACGCTGTCGGTCCCGCCGCCCTCGGGAACGCGAATCCCGGGCAGCAGCAGGCCCGACAGGACGAGCCACGCGAGGACAGCACCGGCGATGCACACGAGGAGCACCGCCGTGCCGGCGAGGCCGACGATGCGCCCCACCTTGCGGCGACGGCGCTTCGCATCGACGCGCTCGTTCGCGAGCTCCTTGCGCGACGGGCGCCTCGCGATGCTCGAACGCCGACTCTGCGGCTTGGCTTCGGTGGGCACCTCCTCGCCGCAGCCCACATCGCGCGCGGGGGGCGTCGGGCGACTGGCCGGCTTCGCGAGCAGCGCACGCGCCTCGATCCAGTCGTCCTGATCCTCGCGCCGCAGCCGATCGCTCGCGGCGATCTTGCCAGCGCGCGCCAGGCGCCTCAGGTCATTCGTCGAGAGCGGCCCGTGCACCCTGTCGCCGCGTCGTAGGAACCAGCGTGCCATGGCGATTCAATCTCCGATCTCCAGCGGCACCTCGACGAACTCCCCGGCGTCGCTCGACCAGTCGAACGCCTTGACGTCTGCGACCTCCCCGTCGAGAACCGAGAGCACCAGGTGGACGATTCCCGGCAAGGTCGGCTCGCCGAAGACGGTGGCCGCCTCGCTGTCGGTCTTCGAGAAGTACGCCGCGCAGTCCGGATGGGAGTGGTAGATCGCGACGAGCGGCTGCCCGGCTGCTTTCTTCGCGGCGAGAACGCTCCGCATCTCCTCGCCGTCGAACGCGTAGGCTCTCGTCGCGTCGCGGGGATAAACAGCCGGCTGTGCCGCGTGGAGCTCGTTCTGGATATTGCGCATCGGCCAGACCTCCTGGCTGCCGCGCTCGGCGCCGAAGACGAAGCCGCATGTTTCCTCGGGGTGGTCGGCCGTGGCGCGTGCGGCCATGGCGTCGCGTGCGTGGCAAGTGATCCTGCAGGAGGTCATGGCGCTGAGTCCTGCGGCAGGAAGCGCGACGGAGGTCCCGGAGCCCTCGCCCGGTCAGCTCAGGCCGCGATTGTAAGGGTTGCAACTCGGCCTCGAAACGACGATTCTCAGGGGCTCCGACGTCGACGAGTCACCAGGCACGACCGATGAAGACCGCCCTCGCCCGTTCGCCGCTCGTTTTCGCCCTGTGCGCATTGATCACGGAATGACCGGACACCGAGGCGATTTTCCGACGAGTCGTCGGGGCGGAACGGTTCCGCTACGGACGTCTGGAAGGGCGCATCTGGATTCCCTCGCCCGTCGGCGCGACCGGGCGCTTCGCTCGCGCCGAGCACTCCCTATCGATCTTTCGCCATCTACCCGCACAGGTGAAGCCATGACCGAGTCGAAACGCGCCCGATCCCGCAGCTCCGGCGAATACGATGCCGATCTCTACCCTGTCATTCGGCCGCGCCGCAACCGCAAGTGCGATGCCATGCGCCGTTTGGTGCGAGAGACCGAGCTGCGTCCGAGCGATTTGATCTGGCCGCTATTCGTCGTCGAGGGGCGCGACCTTCGGGTGCCGATCCCGTCGATGCCCGAGTGCCACCGGCTCAGCCCCGACCTCGTCGTCGAGGAGTCAACGGAAGCGTTCGCGCGCGGCGTGCCTGCCGTGGCGCTCTTTCCCGCGCTGCCGGACGAGTTCAAGGACAAGCGCGCTACCGAATCGGTCAATCCGGACGGCCTGCTCCAGAACACGGTCCGACGTCTCAAGGACGCGGTTCCCGAGCTCGTCGTGATCACCGACGTCGCGATGGACCCGTACTCGAGCGACGGTCACGACGGGTTCGTCGACGGCGACGAGATCCTCAATGACGAGACACTCGACATCCTCGCGGCCATGTCGGTCGCGCAGGCGGAGGCAGGCGCCGACATCGTCGCGCCGTCGGACATGATGGACGGCCGCGTCGCGTTCATTCGCGATGCGCTCGACCAGAGCGGCTTCACGAACGTCAGCATCCTCGCGTACTCGGCGAAGTACGCGTCTGCGTTCTACGGCCCGTTCCGCGAGGCTCTCGACTCGGCACCGCGCGGCGGAGACAAGAAGACGTACCAGATGGACCCCGCAAACGCGATCGAGGCGGTCCGCGAGGTCGGTCTCGACGAGGACGAGGGCGCGGACATGGTCATGGTGAAGCCTGCGCTGGCCTATCTCGACGTGATCGCGCGCGTCAAGGAAGAGGTGCGCGTGCCCGTGGCCGCGTACAACGTCAGTGGCGAGTACTCGATGCTCAAGGCGGCGGCGCGGCTCGGTTGGCTCGACGAGGATGCTGTCGTGACCGAGGCGCTGACGTCGATCAAGCGCGCCGGTGCGGACGTCATTCTGACGTACTTCGCGAAGGACGTCGCGGCCCGCCTGTGAAGATCTCGTCGGAACGGATCGACGCTCGTGGCACGACGGCGCTCGTCCTCAACACGGTCTTCTGGAGCATCACGCCGGTTCTCCTCAAGCGTCTGACGGTCTTCATCGATCCGTGGACGGCAAACGGCCTGCGCTACCCGATGGCCGCGGTGCTGTTTTGGCCTGTGCTCCTGCGAGGTTTCCGTACCGGAGCGCTCGACCGACGCCTGCTGGTGCGTGCGCTGATACCGGCGTTCTTCGCCGGGGCGGGGCAGATCTTCTGGGCGCAGGCGCCGTATCACATCCAGGCGAGCGATATCGGCTTCTTCATCAAGGTGTCGCTGGTCTGGGCGTTCGCCGGCTCGATGGCGTTTTTTCCCGAGGAGCGGGCTCTCCTGACGAGTCGGCGCTTCTGGGTCGGCCTGGCGCTAGCGCTCGGCGGTTTTGTCGCGCTCGCGGTCGAGCGTGGAGCCCTCGAGGCGAGGGTGACGTGGACGGGGCTGGCGATCATCCTGTCGTGCAGCGTCTTCTTCGGGCTCTACGGCGTGTCGGTGCGTCTTCTACTGCGCGACGTGCCTCCGCTCCTCGCCTTCGGCATCGTCGCGCAGCTCGTCGCGATCGGTACGGCCGCGCTGATGTTCTGCTACGGCGACGTGCCGGGGATCCCACAGCTCGCGGGCGAAGCGTGGGTGCTGCTCGCCGCGACGGCGCTGATCGGAATCACGATCTCGCACGTGCTTTTCTACGTCGCCGTGTTGCGCATCGGGGCGTCACTGACGAACGCGACGCATCTGTCGGGGCCGTTCATCACGTGTGCGGTCGCGTACTTCGCGCTCGGCGAGCGCCTCGGTCTACGCGGCTGGATCGCCGGCATCGTGCTCGTCAGCGGCGGGGCCTTCTTGCTGTGGGCGCAGGAGCGCGTGCGCGAGCGGATGCGGGAGCGGGCGGAGAGCGCCGGAAGATGATCGTGTCGGCGCCGGTGCTTCTGGACTCGGGCGACTGGAACATGGCGCGCGGGTTGGAAGATGTCTCGTTCGCGGACGACTCCTGACGGAGCGCAAGCGGCCGCCGCTTCCTTGACACAGGAGAGAGCCCCATGTCCACTTCGCAGGCCGTGACACCGCTCCGCATGATCTTCTAGGGCGGCCTGCTCTGTGTCTTCGACGTCTGGTTCAGCAGCACGACATCGATCAACGGCCAATCGCCGACGGGGTTTCGATTCGATGTGCTGAATGACTTCGTCGGGATGGTCCTGATCACCGTCGGCGTCTCGCGCGCGTTTCGTGCGGCCCGACCGCGCATGCGTCTGATCGTTCGCGCAGAGTGAGCCGCGGCGAGGAAGCCACGACGCATCACTCCGTCTCCGGCCGCAACCGCACGGATACGTAGCGATCGCTTCCGACGACGACTCGCATCCTCTGCCGACCGCTCTCGAAGCCGGCGGCCTCGACGATCACCTCGTAGGTGCCCTCGTCGAGCCGGGCGAACACGAATCGATCGTCGATCAGGGCATCCTCCTGCGCCAGCTCGTACGCGAAGAGCGTCTGCGAGCTCGAGTCGTCCCGGCGCTCGAGAACTCGCTCGACTCCATCCTCACCGCGCAGAGTCGCGCGGTCGACCGGCACAGGTTGATGGGAGAACCTCGACCGTGCCAGCCCCCTGATCGTCCCCTGCGGGACGAGCGTCACCTCGACGCGGGCGACCTCCTCGCCGGGCAGGATCGATACTCGCTGGAGCGCCGGCTCACACCGGTGTCCGAAGGCGGCGACGGCTAGATCGTAAGTGCCGGCCGGAACCACCGGAACGCGCAGCTCGCCGTCGCGTGCATCGGCGCCCGTCAACGTGCGCTCGCTTCGGTTTCCTTCGGGGAAGAGATAGACGGTCGCGTATCGTGGCAGCTCGCCCGTCGCGCTGTTCAGGCGAACGGTGAGTGAGCCGAGGTCAGCCAACGAGACCTCGACGTCGCCGAGATCCTGATCGCCCTGCAGGTTGTCGAGCCGGAAGACGATCGGGAGGCCCAAGCTCGAGCCGTTCGTCCCGTCGTTGTACAAGAGCCGGAGTCGGTACTCCCCGGAGAACCTGCCCTGGAATCTCGCCCGGCTCGTCTTGATTTCCGCGTACGAGGAATCGAGAATCCCGTCCGGAGCTCTCGCACCCACACGCTCGAGATGCGCGCGCAGAAAGCGCGACCGGGTTGCGTCCGAAACGCCCGACTTCCACGAGAAGCGCATCGTCACGTGGTGCTCGGCGGGGAAGCGGAATTCCTCCGTCGTCCGACCGGAGACGTCGACTTCTGCGTGGAAGCTCTTCGACGGACCGGTCGGCGTTGTACGAGGTCGCGATACCCTCACGAGGAACCGCCCGTCGCGGAGGCCCGCGATCCGGAAGCGGCCAGCGGCGTCGGCATCGTCTCGGAAATAGCGGTATGCCCAGTCGAAAGCGGGAGTCAGCGTGACGACGGCTCCTTCGACCGGGGTTCCGTCTGGATTGACGACCATGCCCTCGAGGATGCTGCCACCCGGAGCCACCACGGCGATCGCCCCCAGGTCCTGATCCGCCGTCGTGTTGTCGAGCGCGACCGGCCCGGCGACTTCGTACCTCGTGTGGCCTCCGCCCGGAAGCGGGCTGTTCAGGGTCAGGTCGTATTCGCCCTGGTACCACCCTTTGAACTTCAGACGGCCGTCCCGGATGTCGCAGTATGCCGAGTGGTCCGGCCCCCGCTCGTCGGCTCCCAGCGTCGCATCGCCGTCCTGTCGATTCAGATAGGCTCGCGTGAAGCCCGCCCGCATGCTCGCCGACACCTCCGAGTCGAAGTCGAGCTTCGCGGTCAGCGCGTACAGCTTGCGAAACGAGAAGTCGCGCTCGCCGTCGGCGGTGAGTTCGAGCGTGTCCTCGTCCTGGAGCGTGTGGTGCGTGCCGGAGCGCGGGAAGTGGTCCTTCGACGCGCGCACCCGGTAGGACCCGGCGAGCAGCCCGTCGAGCTCGTAGCGACCGTCCTTGCCCGCGTAGGCGACCAGCGAGCGGTAGTGCCAGGAGAAATTCGGGACCGCCTTGACCCGCGCGTGCGCGACGGGCTCGCCGTCCTCTCCGAACACGCGACCGCGGAGGGTCAGGTCGCCGAGGTCGTGGCCGATCCGGAGCTCGGTCTCCTCGCCCTCCTCGAGCTTGACCGTACGACTGATCCAGGCGAAGCCGATCGTGTCCTTCTGCTCGTACACGCTGAGCTTGTAGGTACCGGGAGCGAGGTCGTCGAAGCGGTATTCGCCCGACGCGTCGGTCTTCTTCGACTCCATCGTTTCCCGAAACGACACGTTCGTGCCGCCGACTCTCGCAAGGTGCAGGCGCGAGTCGGCGAGCAGCTCGTCACGGCGAGACACGGCACCCCAGAGCGCAGCTGCCGGCTCGAGGGCGATCAGCATCCCGTCGGCGCCCTCGTTGGTGAACCGCGCGCGATCCTCGGGCCGGATCACGAGTCGGCCGTAGCCGAGGGCGCGGACGAACAGAGTCCGCTCGTCTTTTCCCTCGTCGATCGTGAACGTGCCGGCCGCGCCCGTCTCGACGAGCTCGGCGCGGGCGTACCGCGGCGACGGGCCGTCCTGGAGTCGGCCCCACTCGAATGCCATCCCGCGTTCCGGGATCGCCGCCGCAACGGTTGCGCCAGAGACCGGCCCGCCGTCGTTTGCGCTGACGACGACACCGCGCAGTGTCTTCGCGCGTGCGAGTCGGATGACCTGCTCGCCGGCCCACTCCGGCGCCAGTGCCCTGATCTGCATCTCGGCCGACGGAGGATAGCCCGCCGCGTCGATCGTCACGCGGTACCGTCGGCCCTGGTCGAGCTCGCCGAGCGTACAGCGGCCTTCCGCGTCGGAGAACCGCTGGCCGGGGTCCGTCCGACTCACCGAGATGCCGTAGCCCTGGATCTTGGCGACGAAATCGGGCACCGGTTGGCCCGTCTCGTCGTCGACGACGCGGACGCGAACCACGCCGGCGGTCTGCATCACGATTCGATCCTCGCCGTCGAGGGTCACCGCTACACTGTCCCTGTCCGTGAGCCCGTGTCGCCACAGGCCGACGACCACCTTGTCGTCGGGCAAACCCTCCAAGTGCACGCGGCCGTCGCCGTTCGTCACGGCCGCGCGCATGCGGCCGGGCTGGCCGGGGATTTCGTGCTCGACGTGTCGCGACTCGCCCTGGAGCAGCGCGCAGACGAATACGCCGCTCAAGGGCGATCCGCCGGCGTCGACGACGAGGAGGTCGGCCGTGTGCCCCGGCCGCATCGTGAAGGCGACCTCGGCGGGCTGAGCGGCCGGTCCCGGCATCACGTCGCGGACCCACTGGACCTCCCGGCCCTCTCCGAACGCGCTCAGCTGCCGATCGCCCTTCACCTTGTTGACGCCGAGACGGTAGCGTCCATCGGCGTCCGTCTCGGTCGTCTGGTGGCGCGAGTTGGGGCTCCGCTGCTCAGACCAGCGCACGGAGATACCCTCCAGCGGCTGCCCCGATGGATCGACGACACGTCCGGCGAACGCGTACGGGGACTTTCCATCCTTTTCCTTCGGCTCGGCTCGCATGACGACGGAGATCGACGTCTCGCGCTCACCCGCAGCGAAGGCGAGGAAGCTCCGTCCGACCACGCCGTAGCCCTTCTTCGACAGCTCGAGTCGCGGCGGGTTGCGCACGCTCAGCCCGCGCAGGACGACGCGCCCCTCCGTGTCCGTCTTGTTCTCGTCCTCCCAGCCCGCGAACGACGCGCCGATGAAGAAGGCCAGCTTGACGCCGATGAGCGGCTTGCCCGCGGTGTCGAACACGTCCACGATCGCGACGCCCTCGGGTTCGAGATCGAAGTCGCAGACGTTGGCCGAGTCGGGCGAGAGCTCGTACAGGACGCGCCCGAACGCGTAGCCCTCCGCGCGGACGTCCACTCGCACCTCCAGCGCCGGGAATCCCTCGAGTCGGTACTCGCCGTTCGCATCGGTGACGGTCTTCAGGCTACCGATGAACGGAATCGGGACCGACACCGCGACACCGGCGACGCCGCGCCCGGACTTCTCGTCGCGGACGACGCCGCTCAGCGCCATCCCCGGCACCAACTCGAGCGCGATCGGCCCGTGTCGCCGGTCCTTCTCGAGTGGCATGAACTCGAGATTCTGCTGGCGCAGGTGCGACACGCGCGAACCCAGCCGCGCCCCGACCGCGATCTGGTTCCCCGACAGGTCGCGGAGCTCGAACGAGCCGTCCTCGCCGGTGACGGCCGTCTTGCCCTGTGGGATCGCGACGACGGTCGCACCGACCGCGGGCAGGCCGCTGTCCTTCATGATGACCTTGCCGAAGGCGCTCGTGCCGGCGTCTTTCGCTTCGTCGCCTTCTCCACGTCCGACTGCTCTCGCGGTCTCGTCGGCGTTGCCCCGCGAAGATCGTTCGCGCCCGCCCGCGGACTCGTCCGCGCCGGTGCGGACGCGTGGCGCGGGTGATACCGGGTCTGACAGAGCGCGGCTTTCTGCGCTCTCGTCGTCGCCGTCGACCTGCGCGACGAGATTCGGTGCCGTGTCGCTGCCCTCGTCGAAGGACTGCACCACTTCGACCGTCCCCCACGTCGCCAGTCCGAGGGCCAGGGCGATGACCGCCGCCGCCGCGACGGTCTTCGTCGCCAACACCGGCACAACGGCAGAGGTCGCCGCACCGCTGGAAGCAGCGACCGTCTCCGCGGCGTGCGAGAAGACGGCCGTAGCCGAGGAGCCCTTCGGCGGCGAGACAAGCCCGGCGAGTCCGACGAGCCCTCCGAAAACCGCCCCGGGGCGACCGAGGCCGGCCCGACGCATCGCGGGTTTGAGCTTGTCGAGCGCGCGGGAGATCCGGCCCGACACGGCAGAGCGAGTGATACCGAGCGACTCGGAGATTTCCTCGTGGGTCAGCCCGTCGAAGTAGTGGAGGGCCACGGGGACTCGGTACTTGTCGGGAAGCGCCGCGACGATGCCCTCGACGCGGTCTCGCATCTGACGCTGCGTGACCCTCTCGTCGGCGAGCGGCTCGGAACTCTGCGCGAACGGCTCGCTACCCACGGCGACCTCCTTTCTCGAGCGGCGGCGGCGACGCTGCCGTAGGGCGTCGGCCTCGCGAACCGTCAGTCGGTAGACGAGAGCGGAAGCGTCGCCCGCCTCGCCGGTTCGGCCTTGTTCGTGCGCGGCGGCGAGCAGGCGACAGTACGTCGCCTGGAACGCGTCTCGAGCGTGCTCCTCGTCGCGGAGAATCCGCAGGCACACGGTGTAGATCAGCGCGCTCGTCTCGCCGTAGAGCGGTCGGAAGTTCTCTTCCGTGGGAGTCTTGCAGAAGGCCTCCCAGGTATCTTGCCGGACGCGGTTCATACGTGCTCTACCTCCAGGGACCGTTGGGGTTCACCTGAATAGGACGCCTCGACCCGTCTTGCTTCGACAATTCCGCGTCCGTCGCGACGATTGCGACAAGCGCTTCTCCTGTCACGCCTGTCTCGCTGCGCCGGGTCAGCGATACAGCAACGGCTTCTGCCGCCAGTCCTTCTCCTTGTCGTGGGCCCAGCCGTGGACGCGAGGGCGGCGTTCGCGGAGGCGGACCGACTCGATGCCGAGCCAATGGTCGGTGGAGCGGGAGTACTTGCCGACGCATTCCAGGCGCAGCGTGTAGGTGCCGGGGTCGGGCCAGAAGTCGAGGAGGTGATACTCCCAGTTGTCGGTCTCCTCGTTGTAGAAGTCGAGCGCGCCGCCGATCTCGACACCGTTCAGCGTCGCGCGATAGCGACCGAAATCGTACGACCGGGTCGCGTTGAGCAACAGCCGGACCGGCTCCTTCTTCTCGACCTCGAACGGGATCTCCAGCCACGCGCCCTCCTGAGCTCCAGGCCGATAGAGGATCTGGCCCTCGGGATAGCGCAGCAGATGCTGGACCGTCGTCGAACCGATGCCGTGGCGCTCGTCCGTCACGCGATCCACGGCGCGAAACGCGGTGTCGAGGCTCGGCAGCTTGCGCTCCTTCGCGTCGGGCGCCCTGGCCTCGAACGTCGGCGTGCCGGTCTGATACCAGAACGCGACGCTGGAGTAGTCGTCCTCGCGCTCGTTCCAGCTGTGGCTCTTGTAGTCGGGATTCTCGTCGGGAGAGATCCAGCCGAAGTGCTCGATGGTGAACCGGATCGACGTGTTGAAGACGATCGGGTCGTTGACATGCCACCGGTAGGCGCTCGTGTGGCCTCCCACGATGCCCCACTGGTCGAAGTAAGCGGTGCCGAAGTACGGCGTGCTGGTGGTCTTCAACCCCCACGCCGAGAGGAAGTAGTCCTCCGTGCCCGTTCCCCAGATCGAGGCCTTGCTCTCGCCGTCGATGTAGATCTTCTCGTCGCCCTCGCCGAACCATGACGGGCTTCGCGTGCGAACGCTGAGCACCGTGCCGACGCAGTGTCCCTTGCCCTTCGTCTCGAGGATCACGTAGTCCTTGCCGCTTTGCACCGGATACTCCTGCCGGTACTGGGCGTAGAAGTAGGGCGTGTCTTGCGGTAACGAATCGAGCCTCTTCCAGTCGATGTTGTAGTAGAGGAGGCTGATGTCTTTCTCGCTCTGATTGACGATCTCGACCCGCACCGACTCGCGAAACGGCATGTGCCAGAAGCTATTGTAGGAGTCGGCGTCCTCGACGATCACGGGCAGGCTGATCACCTCGCTACGCTTGCCAAAAGCACTGGCGAAGAAGTCGCCGACGGGCGCCTCCACGCCCGGCCGCTCGGCGCCGTCATAGAAGATGCGCAACAGCATTTCCTGGTGGTCGGCGGAGCCGTCTTTCGCCCAACCCTGCGGCTCGGGTCCCAGGAACGTCATCCAGATGTGGGTGATGGCGCCGGGCCCGGCAGCCTCCAACAGCACCTTGGTTTCACCGGGTTTGACGTTCTTGTTGTCCCAGTTGCTGTCCGGGTCCAGCTCTCCCTTCGGGTCGTACTTGCCGTCCGGACCGACCCGATGAGCCGAGGTGGCGCGCATGCTGCGGCCCCGGTGGGGCCGCGCCAGGCTGCCCATGAGACTCACGGGGCCCGTGTCGATCGTCTCCACCGCACAACCGCAGATAGAGAGCAGAAGCATGCAGCCAGGGATTCCGAGCAGCCGATAGCGCATCGCAGGGTCTCGCGCAGGGGGGAGGTGAGTTCGGGGCCGGACGGTCCGGCTCGGGAGACATCAGTATGGGTTCGCCGCCGGATCGAGATCAAGGTCCGCCGGATCGGTCAGCCGTGCGAGTGTCGGGTCTTCGAGGCGTCGTTCGGCTCGCTTGACGCCGCCGCGATGGGAGAGGTCCAATGGCAGCTGGAGTCAACGCAGCGCCGCGCCGAGCGGTCGGAACGCGGCCGATACAGTCGAGACGATCTCGAGAGGAGAGCGACATGGCACGTCTGTTCGCGGCAGTTCTCATCAGCGCGTTGATCGCCGACGCAGCGCGTGCCAACGATGCCGAGGATCTCCTGCAAGCCGCCGACTTTCGAGGCGGTGTGATCGTTCACTTGGGATGTGACGATCCGGCGCTCCTGTGCGAGCTGGGCGTCGGCGGCCATCGCGTCGTCCAGGGCCTCGACACGTCCGCCCGCAAGGTCGCCGCGGCCCGCGAAGTCATCGCCCGACGCGGACTGAGCGGACGAGTGACCGTTCGGACATTCGACGGCAAGACGCTGCCGTTCATCGACAACATGGTGAACCTCGTGGTGCGAGGTGACGGGGTCGAGGTGAAACGCGCCGAGATCGAGAGAGTGCTCGCTCCGCGTGGCGTCTGCATCGCCGATTCGAAGTGGATCAAGCCCGTGCCCGCCGAGATCGACGAGTGGACGCATTTCCATCACGATCCGGCCGGCACGATGGTCGGAGGCGATCGCGTCGTGGGTCCACCGCGTCGCATCCAGTGGATGGGAGGGCCGAAATGGCTGCGTAACCACGACTTCATGTCGAGCATGCACGCCATGGTGTCAGCGAAAGGGCGCGTCTTCTACATCATCGACGAGGGGCTCAGGAACCACATCTTCCTGCCGTCCGCGTGGGTGCTGATCGCGCGTGACGCGTTCAACGGGACCATTCTCTGGAAGAAGCCGCTCGCGGATTGGCATCCCTCCAACTGGCCCCTCAAGAGCGGTCCGGGGCACTTGCCGCGCCGGCTCGTCGCCGTCGGAGACACCGTCTACGTGACCGCCGGATTGATCCAGCCCGTGTCGGCGATCGACGCGGTGACCGGCGAGACCATCAAGACCTACGGCAAGACGAAGGCGACCGAGGAGCTGATCGTTGCCGACGGCGTCCTTTTCGCGCTGGTCGATCCGGACGGGAAACCTCCCGGGTATCGGGCGGAGACCGCGACGTACAAGGAGATCGGCCGCGCCAACAGCCGCTGGGCCTGGTCGGATCAGAGCCCCGAGCGCCGCATCGTGGCGATCCGAACCGACTCCGGTAAGTTGCTCTGGCAGCACGCCGACAAGGTCGCTCCGCTGACGCTGACCGTGACGGGCACTCAGGTGTTCTACCACAACGGTTCCGGCATGGTGGCGCTCGACCGTCAGCGAGGGAAGCGACAGTGGGCATCCGATGGCCCTCCCGTGAAGAAGGTCGTCACGGGAGGATCGCTTCGCGTCTCGTATTCCGGTGGCGTCCTCGTTCACGCCAACGGCAAGAAGCTGACCGCGTTCGCTGCCGCGGACGGGCGGAAGCTCTGGAACGGCTCGCTGCAGAAGACCAGCCATCACTGTCCCGAAGACCTCTTCATCATCGACGGCAAGATCTGGTCCCCGAACACCGGCAGGCCGCAGGAAAAGGGCACGCACTTCAAGGTGATGGACCTCGAGACGGGTGAGGTCGTAAAGGACTTCGTGGCGAAGAACCTGCCCGGGTTTCCCATGCACCCTCGGTGCTATCCGAGCCGCGCGACCACGCGCTACATCATGACCAACGGCATGGGGACGGAGTTCTACGAGCTCGGCGGCACGACCGTCGACATCAACAGCACGGTGCGAGGAAGCTGCATTTACGGCCTCATGCCGTGCAATGGGCTGCTCTACAAGCCGCCGGACTCGTGTGCCTGCTACTACCAATCGAAGCTGGAATACTTCTGCGCGCTGGCGCCCGCGGCGGCCGAGGAGAGTGCGAGAGCGAGTGACGGTCCGCGCCTGGGGAAGGGTGCCGCGTACGGGAAGATTCCCGGCGACTCTCGTCTCTCGGAATCCTCCTGGCCGATGTATCGGTGTGATGCAGAGCGGCGCGGGTTCTCTCCGGTCGCCGTGTCGGCGCAGCTGAAGAAGTCGTGGCAGGTCCGCCTCGGCGGCAAGCTGACGCAGCCGGTGGTGGCAAACGGTCGCGCCTATGTTGCGGCGATCGAGCGGCACGCGCTCGTAGCGCTGAATGCGAGTTCCGGCCAGGAGGTGTGGCGGTTCACAGCGGGGGGACGCATCGACTCGGCCCCGACGCTGTACGGCGGCGTCGTACTGTTCGGCTGCGCCGACGGCCATGTCTACAGCCTGCGAGCCACCGATGGCGCGCTCGTTTGGCGCTACCGCGCCGCGCCGGACGATCGGCAGATGATCTCCTATCAGCAGCTCGAGTCCGTCTGGCCTCTGCACGGTTGCGTGCTGGTGCAGAATGACACGGTCTACGCGCTGGCCGGCCGCAACATGTTCTTCGACGGCGGCATGCGTTTGGTGCTGCTGAACCCGCTGACGGGCGAGAAGGTCTCCGAGACCGTGCTGGACGAGAAGGATCCGGACACCGGCAAGAACCTGCAGGCGCTGATCAAGAAGAAGTACATGCCGGTGGCCAACCGCGACGTTCTCTCCAGCGACGGCGAGCGCGTCTACATGAGGGAGCAGAGCTTCGACCTCGGCGGCAAGCGCCTCGCGATCGCGCCGACGTTGGGGGAGAACACGACGGGGCGGCACCTGTTCTGCCAGACCGGACTGCTGGAGGACATGTGGTTCCACCGGTCGTACTGGATCTACGGCAGCGACTGCGGCGAGGGATGGGGGGACTACGCCAAGACGCGTCGCAATACGCCCTGCGGCCGCATCATGGTGCTGGACGACTCGCGCGCCTACGCGTTCCGTTCCGGTCCGCTGGGGAACATGCTCCACCCGCGTACGACGTACGATCTGTACGCGGCGGACAAGGTTCCCGCCGCCGCGCCGTCGCCGCAAGAGAGGCGCCGAGGCAAGAAACCTCGACGCCAGCGCGGCGGGGACATCGCCACGCACTGGAAGGTGACGTCACCTCCTTTCTTCGCCAACGGCATGGTTCTGGCCGGCGGACACCTCTTCCTCGCCGGACCGCCCGACCTGGCCGACGAGACGAAGATGCTCGGATTCTCGCCCGGTGCGGACGACGACATCCACCGCGAGCTGCTAGCGCAGAACGAGGCCTGGAACGGCAAGCGCGGCGGCGTGCTGTGGGTGGTCTCGGCGGACAAGGGCGAGAAGCTCGCAGAGTACGAGCTCGACAGTTACCCCGTCTTCGACGGCATGTCGGCTGCCGAAGGCAAGCTCTTCATGGCGTTGGAAGACGGCTCGGTCGCCTGTTACGCGGGCGAGTAGCACCTATCGTCGAGTTCACGACAGATCGTCTCGGGATCGGGAAAGGAGAGCTTCGTGTACGCAAGGTCCTGTCTCGCGGCGTGCTTGCTCATCGTCGCCTGGATCGATGGAGCCGTCTCGGCTGACGTTCATCGCGCCGTGGCCACAGAACCGGCCGCGCGGTGGGAGGAGTGTCTGTTGACCGGCAACGGTCGGATGGGCGCGATGGTGTTCGGCCGTCCCCACGACGAGATCGTCGTGGTCAACCACACCAAGCTCTACGTTCCGCGGGGCAGCCGGGAGGTCGTCCAGGACCTCGCCGATGCGATGCCCGAGTTGAGGCGGGCCGGGCTGGCCGCCGGTGAAGACGGGCCGGCGGTCGTCCACCGCATGATGCGCGAGAAAACAGGGCAGACGATCATCCACACCGACCCGTTCCACCCCGCGTTCATCTTGCGGCTGGCGATGAAGGAGAGGGCGGCAGGTCCGACGAACTATCTGCGCACACAGGACTTTGAGACCGGGGATCTCGCGGTGCGCTGGACGGACGAGAGCGGCGATTGGGAGCGCAGGCTGTTCGCTTCGCGACCTGACCGTGTCGTCGTTCTGTCGATCGCCGGTCCGGAAGGGGCGGTCGGGTGCGAGTTCTCGATGGAGATCCAGCACCCGCTGGTCGACACCGATATCGAGGCTCGTGACGGCTGGCTTTCCGCCCATTCGGTCTACCTGAAAGGAAAGGGCGGATACGACTGCCTGATCCGTACCGTTGCGGACGGAGGCGAGGTCCGCAGCGGCGACGGGAAGATCACAGTCTCCGGCGCCGATCGCGTGCTGCTGCTCATGCAGGTTCGTACGTGGCGCACGCCGTTGCCGCGGGGGCAGAGCGAAGCCTGGGCGTTTTCCCCCGAGCACCCGGATTTTCGCGCCGGCTTCGCGACGAACCATCTACCGGCGATGAAGAAGCATCTGGCAGCGCTGTCGACCGACTACGATGCCCTGCTTCGTCCCCACGCGAAGGCGCACGGCGAGCTGTTCTCACGCGTGTCGCTCGATCTCGGAGGAGGCGACGATCGCCGACGGACCTCCGAGGAGCTGCTCGAGCGCGCCGCCGCGGACGGGCGCATGTCGCTCGCGCTCATGGAGCGGATGTACGCCGCTTGCCGCTACCTGACCATCTGCAGCACGGGCGCGCGTCCTGCCAACCTGCAGGGGATCTGGACGGGCAGCTGGAGTCCGGCGTGGAGCGGCGACTACACGCTCGACTCCAACCTGCAGCTCGAAGTGCAGTCGTTGATGAGCGGCAACCTGCCGGACCTCATGCAGTCGTACTTCGACCTGGTCGAGTCCTGGCTGCCGGATTGCCGTCTGAACGCGAGGAAGCTCTACGGCTGCCGGGGGATCGTGTCGAACCCGCGCGCCTCCAACACGTGCCTCCTGCTGCATTGGGGCAGGTGGCCGGGCGAGCAGGCCATCGGGTGCATGGGGTGGATGGCGCACTTCTTCTACGACTATTACCTGTTCACCGGCGACAAGGAGTTCCTCGCTGAGCGTTGCGTGCCCCTGTTGAAGGAGAGCGTGCTCTTCTATGAAGACCTCCTGGCCGGAACAGAGGACGAGAACGGGAAGTTCCGCTTCTTCATCAGCTACTCGCCGGAGCATCGGCTCAAGGCTAACGCGACCTACGACATCAGCATCGCGAAGGCCATGCTGACCTACCTCATCGACGCGTGCGAGGAGCTCGGGATCGACGCGGACAGCCTGCCGAAGTGGAAGCGCATGCTCGCCAAGATGCCCCCGTATCTCATCAACGAGAAGGGCGAGCTCCAGGAGTGGTCGTGGCCGGGCGTGGGCGAGAGCTTCAACCAGCGCCACCACTCGCACTTCCTGCCGCTCTACCAGTTCTGCGAGCTCGATCCCGATGCGACTCCCGAGCTGTGGAAGGCCGCGGGTCTGGCGTTCGAGGGCAAGGTGAAAGGGTGGCTCCATCTCGAGAAGGGGGCGAACAGCAACCACATCACGCACGGCATGGCCAACCAGGGTCAGTGTGCTGCGCGTCTCGGCCGCGGAGAGATCGTGTGGGAAGTCCTGTCGCGCATGGCGACGAAGAGCTACCTCTATCCCAGCTTCATGATCTCGTACTGGCCGGGACGCAAGGGCTTCGGGTTCGACCCCGTGGGCACGCTTCCCGATGTCGTTCACAACTCGTTGATCTTCTCGTGGGGCGGCACGCTCGACCTTCTTCCGGCGTTGCCGAAGGAGTGGCCGAAGGGATCGATCCGCGGCATCCTCGCGCGCGGTCAGATCTCGGTCGAACGCCTGGCGTGGGATCGCGAGGCCGGAACCGTCGAGCTGCGGATGACCTCGGGTAAGGCGCAGGCCGTGACGCTGCGATTGCCGGAAGCCTGGACGATCGAGACAGCAGAGGTGACCGCGGGGGCAAAACTCGAGCCCGTCGGAAAGCCGAACTGCAAGCGGCTGACGTTGCCGGCCGGGAAGAGCGTGGTACTGACGGTCCGGTTCTCTGCGCGTCAGCAGGGGCCAGCGAACCAGAGGACATCATGATGTGCAATGCGACTCTCGTGACGCTTTCGATAGCGCTCTTGGCCGGTGATGGCGGTCGTCACGCGCCTCGTGCCGTTCCATACCCCGCCGCTCTCGACGGGGCGGCGATCGAGCAGGATCGCTTGGACAGCATCCTCGATCACGCCCTGATTCTCGGCAACGGCGACATCAACGGGCTCGTGTTCTCCGAAGGCGGTGCGGTTCGCATCCGGCTTGCGAAGAACGACGTGTGGGACGCGCGTTTCGACACATCGAACGACCCGGAGCCGTTGACGATTCAGCGCATTCGCGAGCTCGCGAAGACCGACTGGCTGAAGGGAGGGGCATTCGGCGGCGGGTATCTGAATCCCGACGGTTCGCCGTACCGCGGATCGGGCGGCTGGGGCAAGCCCTATCCCTGCCCCGTGGCCTGCGCGGACATCGTGATCGGGACACCGGCAGCCCGGTGGCGTCGCATCCGTGCGCAGGGAAAGCACAACGCCTGGGAGCGCCGGGGCGACGCCACCGTGATGAGCATCTCGGGGGCGGTGGGGGCCTCCAACGGGTACTCCCTGCCCCTGCCCGACGTGCGGACCGATGCATCGTCGCGACTCCGCGTTCGGTTGTCGGGCAGCGAGAACGCGCGCTACTTCATCGACGTGTTGGGCAGTCAGGGCGAGGTCGTGTTTCATTCGAAGTGGCAGGAGACGCCGACCGCCGTCGCGGAGAGATCGTTCCCCCTGTCGGCGGATGTCACCTGCGCCAAGATCATCCTGTACACCTGGACGGAAGATGGCGCACGAGCAGAGAACCGCTTCGAGAGTGTGAGTCTCGGAACCGGGGGAAAGACGCACAGCGTCGACCTGGCGTGCGTTCTCGCAGACGAGACCTGCAGAAGCCGCTTGGACATCGGCAAGGCGGTTGCCCACGTCGACGCGGGGGAAGACCGCGCGGCGGTCGATGTCCGCATGCTTGCCGACCGCAACACGATTCTGATCCACACGCAGGCAGGCGTATCTCTCGAAGCTGCCAAGGTGTCGTTCCTGCCGGATGCAACGGCCGGCGAGACCGACTCCGTGTCGTGGCTGCACCGCAGGCTTCCCGGCGACGAGAACGGCGACTGGCCCGGGATGGAATACGCCGTGGCCGTCGCATCGTCGACAAGGCACCACGCAGTGACCATCGTGACGAGCCTCGATGCAGCGGACGTTGTCGCCCGTGCCGCGAAGCTCGCGCGAGAGGCGTTGCAGACGTCGACAGCTGTTCTCGTCCGGGAGCACGAGGGCGTGTGGCGCAGGTTCTGGGAAGCCAGCGGGATCGAGCTCGCGGACGAAATCCTGACGCGCGCCTGGTATCGCAATCTGTATTTCTTCCGCTGCGTGTCGAAGCCCGGAGTCGCCTGTCCGGGGCTGTTCGCGGGAGTCGTGGGGGCCACCTCGGCGTGGCACGGCGGCCACACCATGAACTACAACGCGCAGCAGACGTACTGGACGCCGTTCATCACGAATCACCCGGAGCTGGCCGAGCCGTACGTGCGGATGATCGCGGAGTATCGGCCGCGCGCTCGGTGGCTTTGCGGCAAGCTCTTCGGGTTCGACGGCACCTTTTACCCGCACAATATCTTCGTGCACGAGCCTCCCGACCCGACGCAGTGCAAGAGCCGCTTCGGGCGCCAGTTCTTCTGGATGTCATGGAGCTATACGCACGGCGTCTCGCCCTTCGCGGTGCAGAACCTGTGGTATCGCTACAAGTACGCGCCCGATCGCGAGTACCTCGAAGGGACGGCCTATCCCGCGGTGAAGGAGGTCGCTGTCTTCTGCGCCAACTTCGTGGATTCGTGCGAGCGGACCGGGGGCGGCAAGGTCGTCCTGGCGCCAACCGTGTCGCCGGAACACCACGGGTGGACCCACAAGCTGCGGTACAACCGGAACTGCACGTTCGACATCGCCATGTTCCGCTTCGTCATGACCGCCGCGATCGAAGGCGCCACGAAGCTGGGTCGTGACGCAAACCTCGTGGCACGGTGGAAGGAGGCGCTGGACCGTCTCCCTCCCTATCCGACCACGACGGGAGACGATCCGGTCGTCGTCGATGTCCAGGACGCGCCCCCGCTGAACTACAACATCACCGTCCCGACGACACCCGTATTCCCGGGGGACCTGATCACGTGGCGGAGCCCCCGAAGTGAGCAGGAGTTGTTCGCGCGCACGATTGGCGGCATTCGCTGGAACGGCAACAACTCGGCGATCATCCTCTCCGTCGGCAGAGCGCGACTGAGCATGCCGGGCACGGCCGATTGGGTGCGAGGTGAGCTCGCGGCGCGCCAGAGGCCCAATGGCACGATCACGCTGAACCGCCTGGGGCATCACTTCAATGATGCGGGGCACTACACGGAGCAGTTCGCCGCTGCCATGGCGATTTCCGAGTTGCTGCTGCAGAGCGTGGGCGACATCGTCCGCGTCTTCCCGGCTTGGCCCACAGACAAGCCGGCGCGGTTCAGCGACCTGCGTGCCCAAGGCGGCTTTCTGGTCAGCGCCGCTCAGGATGGTGCGGGCCACATCGCTCCCGTGACCGTCCGATCGACGGTCGGCGGCAAGCTGCGCCTTCGGTCGCCCTGGCCGGTGGCGGCGCTGTCGGTTGTGCGCGGCGATCGTTCGGAGCGGATCGAAGCGGACGGGGACGGTATCGTGACGATCGACACGGAAGCGGGTGAAACGCTCGTTCTCCGTCGATAGACCGTGGAGGAAGAAGAGATGAACACGCGCGCTACATGGCTCGTCGGTCTTGTCCTGGTGGCTCTGCCGTGGACCGCACGATGTCACGACGCTCCGCAGAGCCACGTCGATCGTGAGATCAAGGCCTTCTGTGTCGATTTCAATTGGGGAGCGGGTGGGCCCAATGCCTTCGCCAAGCCGGGGTTGTGGGCGGACGCGGATCCGGCCGCACACGTCGCGTGGTACAAGGGGCTCGGGGCCAGCGTCATTCAGACCTTCTGCGTCTCCTGCAACGGCTACGCCTGGTACAAGGGCGGCGTGGTGCCGGAGCAACCGGGTCTGAAGCATGACTTCCTGACCGAGGTCGTCAAGCTCGGCCACGAGGAAGGCATGAAGGTCATGGGCTACTTCTGCATCGGCGCCAACACGCGATGGGGAAAGGAGCATCCCGACCAGAGCTACGGGATTCCCTCACACACGCATATCCCCTTCACGAAGGAGTACGTCGACTACATCTGCGCGGCCGTATCCGATGCGCTGACCCGGACGGGGTGCGACGGATTCATGGTGGACTGGTTCTTCAACGGACCGTACCGGCCGCATGACGCTCGCGTGAAATGGCTGCCCTGCGAGCTGCGCATGTGGACGGAGCTGATGGACGATCCGTTCCCCGGAAAGGACAAGATCAGCGTCAAGCAGGAGACCGCGTTCAAGCGCCGCGCCGTGGACCGACTGTGGATCGCGTTGCGCAAGGCCGCCAAGGCCGCGAACCCGAACTGCATCATCTGGCTGAGCTGTCATGACCTACAGCACCCGCAGGTCATCAACTCCAGGCTCTTCAAGGAGGTGGACTGGTTGATGAACGAGGCCGGGGACATCGAGACCATCGAGCGCACGCGCAAGATGGCGGGAAAGCACACGCGGCTCTTGACGTGCGTCGTCGGTTGGGGAGACCGGCACAACGCGCGCACGATCGTTCCCGCGGCGAAAGCGGCCGGCATCGGCGTCTACGGGTTCTCCCGTCCCGGCCCCCGCTCGCTTCCCCTGTCCATCGCCGAGTATCAGGGCAGGCCCATCGACGCGTTCGGCGGCAACGACCGCAACATCGCCACTCTCGCGCGGTGGTACAACGGACTGGCATTCGACGTCGTGAAGGACCCCGACGGCAGGTTCGCGGTGCCGAAGACGATCGTGTCCGAGGGGTTGTCCGTGATGAAGGCCATCCCGAAGGGAGCCGCCAATCTCGCCCGCGGCGCGACGGCCGACAGCCCGGACGGGATTCCCATCCACGGCAAGAGTCCACCCGTGAGTGTGGAGGGTGCCATCGACGGCAAGCCCGAAACCTATTGGGATGACATGGACGACGAAGAGCTCTACCGGCTGCGGGTGACGTTCGCGAAGCCGACGCGTGTCTCGGCCCTGTCGATCACGGGTTGGCAACACCACGACCACGCCGCGCGGAGCTTCGCGATTCTCTGCGACGGCAAGAAGGTCGGCAAGGTGAGCGATGCGCAATACCGAGACAATCGTCTCGTCATCGCCTTTCCTGCCGGGATCTGCCGCACGGTGGAGCTCGCCATCGACGAATGCTACGGCCGTTCCCCGGCGGTTCGAGAACTGGAGATCTACGACCTCTCGACGGACTGACCTGAGTCGCGCCCGGTCGCTTCGAACCGCACGCTCGGTAGCACGAGGAGGCCCGCTGCCGCGCACGCCGCGGCGAGCAGGAACGGCTGCACCAGCGAGTCCGGCTGGGCCAGAAACGCGCTGGCTGCGAGACCGCTGACCATTCCGAGCCCCGTGCCCGCGAGTGTGAAGAGCGCCTGCGCCGTCGCGCGTACCTCCTTCGCGGCGAACCGATCGACGGCGAGGCTCGTCGCGATGATGAAGAACACGACCGACGGCGCGATGAGCATCGCCGCGATGCCGAGTGTGAACGGATCGCTGCTTGCCGCGAACGCGACGTGTCGCACGAGCGCGGCGACGATGCCGAGCGCGATCACGCGTCGATACCCGAGTCGGGCCAGCATGCGCGGCAAGAGCAGGAACAGCGGCACCTCGAACGCCACGCCGATGCTCAGTACAGGGCCGATCCAGCGTCGTGCCAGACCGCCGTGCTCGAGCGCCAGGCTCGTGAAGTAGTACATGATCGCGAAGCTCGCCATCGTGAAGAACGTGACGACGAGCAGTCGAACGAAGCCCGGCGTGTGAATCAGAGCGCGCACGTCCGCGCGAAAATCGGACGAGCGCCGACCGACCGGTGGGGTGTGCGGCCACAGAGGCGCCAGCGCGACGATCGTGAAGTGAAGGCCAGCGGTCAGCCAGATCACGACGTCGAGCGATCGGTCGTTGTTCCACGCGAGCCACACGTAGATCGGCAGCGATGGCAGCATCCAACCGATGCTGCCCCACAAGCGCAGCTTGCCGAACTCGCGCGCCGGATTCTCCAGCGCGTGATAGGACAGCGCGCTGACGAGCGGAATCGTCGGCTGCTGCACTCCCGAGTACAGCGCGAACATGACGACCAGCCAGACGACGTGCTCGAACCGACCGGCGGCGACGAGCACGAACGCTCCGGCGAGATGCAGCGCGACGATCAAGCGGTTTGCCGCGATCCAGCGATCGGCGATCGCGCCCCATACGAATGGCATCACGCACGCGGTGCACGCGGTCGCCAAAGCGACGAGGCTGATCTCGACGACGTCGAGGCCCTGCGATGCCAGGTAGGGCGTAAAGAACGGGTACAGCGCGCCGCCCGATGCGAACTGTACGGCCATCAGGAGGGCGAGCCGTCTCGACACGCGCTTGCGTCTGTACTCGGAAACCTACAGGCTGTCGCAGTCCAGGTCGTCCGGGGTCGGATCGGTGCCCGGATCGGGATACGGCGCCGGCGGCAGCGGCCCGCCGGTGAAGAGTCCGCCGAGGAGGTAGATCGGATCGGTGATCACCACCTCGCCGTCGTCGTCGACATCGGCGGCGTCGGCGCACAGCTCCGGGAAGCCGCCGAACAGCGTCTGCAGAATGTAGATCGCATCGCTGAGATCGACCACGCCGGACACGTTGGCGTCTCCCCGAACGAACCCGCCGGCGGCGACCCACCGGAAGGCGTCCACGCGCGAGGCAGAGCCCCAGCGGTTCGAGACGGCGATATCGACCGAGCCCTCCCAAGCTTCCGCGGGGAGAGTCGCCTCGATCAGCCGTCCGTTGACGACACTGGCGTCGATCTCGGCGCCGTTGGCTCGGACGGTCGTGTCCTCGTTCTGGGTGAAGCCCGTACCTTCGATGACGATGTCGACCGGTGCGCCGGTCGGTGCCGTTGGCGGCGTGACGGACTCCACGCTCACGTCGCAGCCGCTCAGGTGGAAGCCGCTGATCAGGACGGCATCGCCGGCATTGTTGGAGAAGTCCGGGCCGCCGTCGCCGCGCATCGCGTTCGGGAACAGGTCGTCGTAGCCGTCGAGGTCGACGTCGCGCGCCTCCATCGAGTAGGCCAGCAGGTCACCGGGATGCGTGCCGACGACCATCGCCAGCCGCAAACCGGGAGGCGTATCCTCCTCCTGCGGGTTCCAGAATGCCGGGAAACGCTCCGGCCGACCGAAGGCGACCGAGACTGCACCGGACCCCGGCCGCGAGCCGTTCTCCGTCGCATCCCAGTGCGGGATGCCGATCGCGAGGTCGTCGTAGCCGTCGTGGTCGAGGTCGGCGGCCGACAGCGTGTCGGCGAATATGTCGCCATTGTGAATCCCGCGCATCGTCGAGATGTGCAGGTCGTCGGGGCGTGGGACGACCGGGGTGTCGTTCAGGTCGATGATCGCGCCGCCGAGCCCGGGTCGCCAGTAGATCAGGTGCGCGGCACCGGCGTTGAATGCATCGCCGTTGCGAGCGGTCAGCGCGCCGATGACGAGGTCGACGTATCCATCGCCATCGAAGTCGCCGCTGGTGAGCTCCTCGCCCGCCGCGTCGCCGGAACGCGCGCCGTAAATCGTCGTCAAGCGCGCCGCGATCGCCGGTTCGAGCGCCTCGTCGAGGTCGATCAGCGCGGGCAGGCGCGGAACGGCCGGATCGCTGTGGAACACGTACGTCTCGCCGGAGTCGCGGCGTCGATCTCCTGGCGGGCCGTCCGCTCCCGCCCCGCCGTGGGAGCGGAACTCGCTGCCGCCGCTGCGGCTCGCCGACAGTCGGTTGAGCGCTGACGCGACGACGAGCTCGGCCATGCCGTCGGCGTCGAGGTCGTTCGCGTGGACCGAGCAGCCGAAGTGGTCCTCGCTATCGCGCCCGAGAATCACGCTGACACCCTCGTCGAACTCGGCGAGGTCGATCGGCCCGCGCGGGTAGTCGTCGCGGCCGTAGACGACGTACACCTTGCCGCGGTGGGGCGACGCGACGTCGCCGGACGGGTACTGGTCGGCGCCGATGATCAGGTCCGAGAGCCCGTCGCCGTCGAGGTCGCCCGCCTCGACCCAGATGCCAACTCGTTCTCCCGGTGTCGCGCCGATGAACGTCGTGATGTTGCCGGGCGGCGCCGCGAGGTCGTAGACCGGGCCGCCGTCGAGGAGGCCGGGGCGACCGAAGACGACGTAGACCGCGCCGCAGTTGTCGCGCTGCATGGCGCCGGAGTCCGGATCGCGCAGGTCGTAGTTCTGCGCGCTGAGCATCAGGTCTTCGAGCCCGTCGCCGTCGAGGTCGGCGGTGTAGAGCTCCGTGCCGAGCATGTCGCCCGAGCGCGCGCCGAGCAGCGTCAGGCCCCGGTCCTCCGCCGCGAGCGTCGCGCGGTCGATGACGCCGCCGATGGTGCCGTTGCCCGGGTAGACGTGGACCTCGCCGCCCAGCTCCCGATCGTTGGCGGCGCCGCTCGGCGCGCGCATCGGCGCGAGCACGAGGTCGGGGTGGCCGTCGCCGTCGTAGTCGCCGATCTCGACCGGCAGGCCGTAGTCACCGCCGATTTCCTCGTCGAGGTAGATCGTGGTCTGGCCGGCCTGCTCGACATCTTCGGTGAGCCAGGTGACGAAATCGGGGCACAGGGCTCGCACGACCAGGGCGACGAACAGGACGCCGAAGCACGCGGCCGTCAAGGCGCACAGGACTCGGTAGAGTCGGGAGTCGGGGGTGAAGGTCACAGGTGGAGCCTCCGATACTGGACCCGAACAGGAAGAAAGCACGAGGGGCCCACCCGCCAACGCTAGGCTTGCACAGCCGTGAAACAGGTGAGTCGACCATCTCCTCGCCGCTGGCAGATGCCCGCCAGCATATGTCGAATTGTACCCGAGCGGCGATCCGCAGAACAGCCTTCCACCGCGGTCGCGGGCCGTCAATCGCCCCCGGCTTGCCCCGAATCGGCCGGCTGTGCCGTGAAGAATCGGGCCAACCTTTCGCCATATCGGTCGTCGGCCATCGTCGCGAC
>CAYMRB010000024.1:0-18259 GCA_964392615.1 uncultured Planctomycetia bacterium
CGTCACAAGCGCCATCCAGGAAGCGGGTTATGATGGCTTAGCCGATGCCCGATGCCCTCCAGCTCCAGGTCGTCCCCCACCGTCCCCGGAACGACGCTGCCCTGCTCCCAGACCCACTTCACGGTCCCGTCGGCGGTGAGGATGCGGTACTCCACCTGGAAATGTCGCCCTCGGGCGATGGCGTCCCCCACGGCTGCGCGCACGGACTCGAAGTCCTCGGGGTGGACGAGTTCCTTGTAGGAGATGACGCGGTTATCGATCAGATCCTCTGGCTGGTACCCGGTCAGCGCCGTGAAGCCGTCGCTGACGAACCTCATCGTCCAGCTCTCGTCGGCGAGGCAGAGGTAGACCATCCCCGGCAGATTGCCCAGCAGCGCTTCGAAACGCCGGTGGCTCTCGGCCAGCCGCTCGGTGCTCCCGTGTTTCGGTTCGGCCGGAGTGGGGACCGAATCCGTCAGAGCCTCCAACTCGCGGACGCGCCCCTCGAGCCTGTGGATCGTGGCCACCAGCTCATCCCGCGTCTGCCGTTCCAGCCCCACTTTCACTGTCCTCCTATTCGAGCCGACCTACGTTCCGCGGGCTCCGAGACGGGCCCACTCGGCGACTCCAACAGCTTGGATCAACCCGCTTGCCCTGATCTCCTGGCTTCTTCCGGCGCGCGACCACGCCGCATCTTCCACCACGCTCGCCAAGGTCTACGACACGGGAAGAGAGGAGCCCACCCCGACGAGCGTCGTTCAACCACCGCGCGATCCATCATCCCGCCGCGAGGCAGTACCGGGAGGCTACCTCCAAAGGGTCGCCGTAGGAAGAGGATTCTCGGAAACGGCGAGGTCCCAGCCGGGAACGGAGCCCTCGCGACCTCGCTCGTGCGACGAGATCCTACCGACGCGCCGCCCACTCGGGGACGACGAGTCGCGCCTTGGCTCTCCCGACGCGAACCTCGAGGGCCGCGCTCCCGGCGCGGCGAACGCTCGCTGACGGAGACTTCTTCTCGCCCGCGTCCATCGCGGTGAGCACGTGCAGGAAGACCGTCCTCGTCGAGCGAGCGCCCGGATCGATCTGCACGACGTGCTTCCCGTGCCGGAGGTGATACGGATTGCCGGACGCCGAGCCGCCCGAGCAGCCCGACGGATCGAACGTCTCGGCCTTGTCATCTCCATGCAGCACGATCGAGTACGACTCGGGAAGGAGCGTGCGACAGACGAGACGAGCCCTGGCGTCTTGCGGTAGCGCCAGCGAGTCGACGTTCCAGCGACTCCGCGGCGGCGCGGCCTCGACTGCGATCGAACGATCCGCGACCGTCGGCCGGTCGGGCGCGTGAAGCTGCCACCGCCGGAGGATGTCGGCTCGGGACGTCTCGACGATATCGAGCACGATGAGGTGCCTCCGCGCGAGCCAGACGAGCTCGCGAATCCACAGCTTGCACTTCGACTTCGGGACGCTTCGCGTCAAATCAGCGCGGCAGCGCGCTTCGCCGGTGTCGACGCGCCAGTCCGTGATCGTGGCGACATCGTGGCCGTTCTTCTCCCGGATCTGCAGCCAGTCGTTCCACGCGCGATGGTCGCTCTTGAGACCGCGACGCGTGTTCTGGTCGCCGCGGTCGTTCGGCAGCCGCGGGTCGGTGAACAGCACGACGTTCGCCGAGATGCAATGGCGGTGGTACTGATCGGGAGGCGAGTCGTACGACGCGTAGCGCCCGCCCCGCGCCGCCAGCGGGGCGTACTTGAAGACCTGGAACTCACCGGCAGCCACGCCGCCGTGGACGTTCATCGGATCGCCGCAGCGGAAGAACACGTGCGTCGCATCGTCGGGTTTGCCGGCCGCGGGCCAGTGGCTGCGGAAGAACCCGTACCCGCAGCTGTCGCGACCGAAGAGTTCCGCGAGAGGCAACTCGGTCAGACGCTTCGGCTTCAGCCTGATATCGCGGAAGAGAAAGCGATGGGCGTACTCGGTGTGGTAGAGCGAGGACCCGAACCGGTCGAGCCAACGAAGCGACCACGCCCGTCCGTGACCGTTGCGCGTCACGTAGCTCGCGATGTCGAGCGCCTGACAGAACTGATCGTGCGTGGCCCAATCGGCCCGAGACTGGTCGTTGATGTGGGTGAACGCGAAGCCGGGCCGCAGGTACCACAGGTAGAACCTGACGATGCCGTCGAGCCAATCGCCGCCTCGAAAGTGAATCCACTCGTTCGGATTCCGGCCCGTGGCAGACCACCATGCGGCACAGAGGCAGGCGAGGTCGACGTAGGTGTAGAAGAACGTGTAGGTCGCGCCCGTCGCGGCGCCGTCGACCCACTCGTAGGCCTTGAAGTAGTCGTCGACACCCCACTCGCGTACGACGGAAAGGTAGCCCTCGGCCTTGTCGCTGCACCCGTGAAGAGCGATGCCCGCGAGCGTCACGCCCGCGAGCGCGCCCGGAGTGCGCGAGTAGAAGAACGGCGCCTGCCCGCGGCGAATGTGATCGACCGCGGCATCGGCCGCAGTCTCGAGCCGCTGCGCGACTTGCCTGCGCGTGGCGTCGTCGAGCTCGTCGCAGAGCCAGTCGAACAGCGTCGCGAGGTCGATGAGCGCGAGCCCCCGGTCGCTCCAGCTCCCGCCCCGGACCTCCATCTTCTTCAGCCCGGCAATCGCTGCTTCGAGGTCAGCCTGCTCGCCAGCGAGCATCCAGAGAATCGCTCGACCGAGTGGACGACGCGCCAGCTTCGGGAGCGCATGAGTGAACTCCTTCGACCGCGCCGCCAGCCGGAGCTTCCCGATGGTCAGCCCGTCGAATGCGCTGTCCGCTCGTACGAAGATCCGCGGACGCACGTCGAGGATAGGCGCGTCGAACGGGTTGCTCTTGTCGTTGACCGCCCCGGGTGTCGCCACGAGCGCGGACGTCGCCAGAAGAGCCGCGAGACCCGCCATGACCGCGAGACGCGAAAACGGAGCTGCCATGATCCGACCTCTTCGAACGATTCGATGCTCCCGAGGCTTCGAGGACTTCAATCCGCCGCCGTTCGACTCCGTTCGACTCCGTTCGTCACCGTCGTTCCGTCTCACGTGGGGCGATCAGATCGGCTCTCCTGATCGCGTCAGGCGGAGCCCACCCCGTCCTGTCGCGCTCGCGCTTGATCGCCCAGGCCTTCTTGGCTCTCTGCGTGTGAACCTCGGCCCTTCGATCCAGCGGCCAGTTCGGATCCGGCCGGTGCGCCTTCGCGAAGATCTCCCCGGCCTTGCGCACGAGATCCGGTCGCGACTTGGCAAGATCCTTCGACTCGGCCGCGTCCGCCGTCAGATCGTAGATTTCGATCGGCCTGTCGATGCCGTTGCGAACCGCTTTCCAATTGCCGAACCGCGCGGCTTGGACCGGTCGATCGCCCCGATGGAGCTCCCAGTAGAAGTAGTCCCGCTTCGGCGCATCGCCGCCCTTCAGGTACTTCACCAGGGACTTACCGTCCGTCTCGTAACCCGCTGGAGGCGCCGCGCCGCTGAGCTCGACGAACGTCGGCATGAGATCCCAGAACGCCCACGGCTGATCGTCGACGCGCCCCGCCGGTACCGTGCCCGGCCACCATGCGAGCGCGGCCTGGCGCAGCGCGCCCTCGTACATGCCGCGCTTGAATCCGCGCAGCCCGTTGCTCGCTTGATCGAACACGCGGCCGATCTCGGACGTCGGGCTGAAGGAGGATCCGTTGTCGCCCGAGAACACCACCAGCGTGTTCTCGGCGATGCCGAGATCACGAAGCGTGTCGACCAGCTCTCCCATGTCGGAGTCGACGCGGGTGACTTGCGCGGCGTAAGCCTTCTGCCGATCGGTCCACGGCTTGTCGCGATAGATGCCGAAGTCGTCGATCTCGTGCCGGCCGTGAGGCAGCGTGATCGCGTAGAACACGAAGAACGGTTGCTTCGCATGTTCGCGAACCCACGCGATCAGGTCGTTCTGAATCAACGCCTGCGCGTAGGTCTTCCCGACCGTCCGCCCGTCGTTGCCCGGCAAGCGAAACGGCTGAGCATCGTCGTACAGGTACGTCGGAAAATACGAGTGGGCATGCCGCTGGCAGTTGTAGCCGAAGAAGTGATCGACGCCCTGACGAAGCGGGCTGCCGGTCGAATCGAAGAAGCCCATGCCCCACTTGCCGAAGGTCGCTGTCGCATAGCTCGCAGCCTTCGCGACCTCGGCGATCGTGACGGTCTTCTCCGGCAAGGGCAGTTGACCCTCGGGGGGCACTTCGTAGTTTCCGCGCACCGGACAGTGACCGGTATGCTGGCCGGTGAAGAACGACGAGCGGCTGGGCGCGCATACGCTCGTGCCGCAATACGCCTGCAGATAGCGCGTCCCCTCGGCGGCCATCTGGTCGAGTCGAGGAGTCTTGATCAGCTTCTGCCCGTAGCACCCGAGATCGCCCTGCGCGATGTCGTCGCTGAGAACGAAGATGAAGTTCGTCTTCTTGCGCGACGGTGCATCCCCGTGAACCAGGGACGACGCCAGCAGCGCACAGGCAACCCAGCAGCAGGACACGATTCGTGTGTTCGACATCGGTTCTCTCGACAAGTGGAATGCGGATCGTGGAGCGCGACGCGCAGCGCGCCATGTCATGGACCGACAGGTCGCGGGCGTTGAGACGCGTCGGCCGCCGGGCTCGCCTCGAAGCCGAGCGTGCAGGACACTCCGGTGCAATGTGCCGGTCGGAATCAAGCGCGTGAGCGGCCTCTGAATCAGGCCTCAATCCTGCCCGACCGAGGCCGCGATGTCACGCGGGTGGCTCGACGGCGGTCGATGACCCCGGCGGTCACGATCAACGGATCTGCTCGCTCGACATGCACAGGCATTCGCGAAGCCCGGCGCTATGGCAGACACGCCCTCGCGCCGCCGGGGCATTCGTCGAACTCGAAGACCGGGCCGCCACAGTCCGGGAACGGCTGCGGCGGCGACATTCCCCCGAGGAAACGATACTCGATCGTGTAGAGAGCGTCCGTGACGTTCACGCTGCCGTCGGCGTCGCAGTCCTCTGCGGCCCGACAGGCGTCGGATTCTCCCTGCGTGAACAGACGTTCGAGTGTCGACACCGCATCGGCGATATCGACTCGGCCATCCTGATTGGCATCGCAGCGCACGAAGGAATCCGGCAGTGTCGCTACGAACCGGATGGGTGCGTCCTGATAGCCGGTGAATTCTAGCGTGCGCCCCTCTACCGTCGCGCGATTCTGCACCGGCTGGCCAGAACCGGTCAGACCGTCGCGCCACGTCAGCTGGCCTACCGCCTCCTCCCCCTCGCCGCCAGGAACCTCGGCCTCGACGTTGACCTCCACAACAGTGGACGTGCTTCGGTGGCCGAGCGTCAAGACATCTCCGAGGATGACGGCGCTGACGAAGCCTTGCCCCTGAGGCTCGCCCGTGCGCGGATCGATGCGGTCCGGGTCGACCATCTCCGTGAACTCGAACGCGGCGCTACGGATCCCGGGGGCGCCTCGCAGCCCCTCTCGTATTCCCTCTACAATGTGACCGGCGTTGACGCCGACAAGCGTCACGTCGCCCTCGATCGCCCCGCTGATCGCCCACCCTTGGATGCCGCGGTCCTCGGCCGGGAGATCCGAGACGAACCCAGCGTAGAGAGTCGCCCTCGCGGTGCTTCCCGCGACCGCGGCCACGGCGACCTCATCGATCTGCGCGGCGAAGAGCTCGGAGGTCAGCGTGATCTGGTCCTGGACGACGACGTCGATACTCCCGCGCTCGTCACCGGCATGAGGAGCCGTCGGCAATACCGCGACGAACACCGTCAACAAGAGCGTTCTCAGCAGTCTCTCCACTCGTCTCCCGGCTCGCTCCCCGTTCATCCCGAACATGGTTGTACCCTCTTGGCTGGCTGACCGCGTCGCCCGTGGCTCGACCATCCACTTTGCGACCACCGCTGCCATTGTCCTTCCTCCCGATCCTCGCGTCATCCCCATTTCACGGCCAGCGAGTCACCGGACGGCTCCTCTTCGGCGAGGAGGATCTCGCCCTCCTCCGGGCACTCGATCGGCGGGCAGATCTCGACCTCGCCCATCGATCTGCGGATTCAGCGGAAGTGACCTCCTACTCGCACGGCTCATGCGCGACGCACGACAGTGCGTCCGGCGTCGCATCGTCGATGCAGCCTGGTGCGACCGTCCCCTGACCGAGAAACAGGAAACGAAAGAGCGCGATGACGTCCGTCACCTGCAGCTCCCCGCTGTCGTCGACATCGGCCGCACGCAGGCAGGATGGCGGCGGGCCGCCGAGGAACAGCGCCGAGAAGATCGCCACGCCGTCGGAGATGTCGAGCTGGCCATCGGCGTTCGCGTCGCCGCGCTGAAAGGACACCGGGCCGCTGGTGACGACGACCTCGAGTCGGCCAAGAGTCGGAGTGACCGTGGTTCCACGCCACGACACGAGATTCGCGATCGGCTGACCGGAGCCGATCAGCCCGTCGACGAGCTCGATGGCACCGGCGACCTCACCCTCCGGGGCGGGGGCGGTCGCCTCGACGCGAAAGCGCAGGGCCAGCGCCGGCTCTCGGGCGGGTATCGGCGAGTTCGCCCCCGACCCCGAGACCCCGAACCAGAGCACCCAGCAGGCGGCGCCGCGGCGATCACCGTCCGACGCGAGCTCGGCGACCCCGGACCTGGTGTGCCTCTCGCCGGTTGCCACGGTCCCCGCAGTCGTCACCTCGACGATCTCGAGCGGTCCGTCGGCGGCAACGCCGATCGACCAGCCCTGCACACCCGTGTCGTTAACCAAACTCGGGACGACCACGCACTCGTACCACACGCTGATGCGCTCGCCCGGTGCGGCAGCGAGACGCTCCGGGCCCGCGACCGTGAATACGAAGACCGGCGCCTCACATCGGTCCGGTACGCCGTCCTCGTCGACGTCCGGCTCGGTCCAACAGAGGTCGAGCACGCCGTCGTCGTCGCAGTCGAGCGCGGGAGCCGCTGCGATCTCGCACTCGTCCGGAACACCGCTCGCATCGCAGTCGACGCTGGCTGGAGCCGTCGCTCCGACGAGGACCGTCATCGACTGCTGATGCTCACCATCGATGGTCACCAGATCGATCCGGCCGTCGACGTCGAGATCCGCGGACGCGATCCGCTGCGGTGGCTCGGAGACCTCGAAGTGGCGAGGCAGCACGAACCGGCCGTCTCCAGTGTTGTCGAAAACCTGCACGGCCACCGACTCGAGGGTGCCGACCACGACGTCGACATCCTCGTCACCGTCGACGTCCGCCGCATGGAGAAACGCCGGAGGGCTGCGAAGGTCGTACGACGCGCGCAACTCCGGTGCGTCGTCGTCGCTGTGACCGAAGACGCGCCAACGCCCGGCCCCACCGGTTTCCCACCCGCCGACGAGGAGCTCCGTCCGTGAGTCTCCGTCGAGGTCGGCTGTAGCGAAGTGGTCGGCATGAACGCCGAGCTCGAACCGACGAGGCTCGCCGAAGCGACCATCGCCGAGGTTCTCGCGCAGCTCGCCGAACGTCTGCCTCCGCGCCGTGAGCAGGAGATCGACGTCGCCGTCGTCGTCGAAGTCGGCAAGGAAGATGCAGCCGGGAAGGGGAGCTTCGCCGACCACTTCCGGATTGAACGTGCGCACGCCGCTCTCGACGAGATTGCGAAGCAGGATGATCTCGACACGGTTCGAGCCGTCGGGCGACAAGAACGCAAAGTCGACGTCGCCATCGCCGTCGAAGTCCGCCGCGTCGCAGTCGTAGGTTCCACGCCCCAACGGATACGCGCTTCCCACGGCCAACCCGCCCGCGACGCCGTACGCGATGACGAGCTGGTCGAAGCGGTGGGGAAGTGCCGCGAGATCGAGGCGCCCGTCACCGTCGATGTCAGCGGCGACGAGCTCGTCCAGCCGCCGGCCGTGGGTCACGCCCGACGGTACGGTCAGGCGGCCGTTGCCGTCGTTCTCGATGAACGGCGTCCTGTCGCCTTCGAGCGCGATGAACGTCGCGAGGTCGATATCGCCATCGCCGTCGAAGTCGCCTGCGGCGACATGGTCACTGCGATCGATCGCGATCGTCTCCGTCCGTTCGAACGACCCCGCGACCGGCGCGGACAGATCGACGTCGTCGTCGACGCCGTTTCCGTTGCAGTCGTCTGCACGCGCCCCGACGCCCACGAGCAGCCCAGCAGCACAGAGGCGGACGACGATGCCGGCCAGTCTTGACATGATACCACCCTCGCGCAGAGCGTCTTTGACCCGATGACTGCTGACAGTGTCGGCTCCTCGTCGCCGAGAATCAACGACAAGCCGGAACTCATGAGAGAGCCGGCCGTCAACTGCCAGCCCAAGGCATCAACGGCCTCGGGTCCCCTGACGCTCGCGACCGATTGGTAGCCGGATTTCCGAGGCGAAAACCCACCCGAATGCGATCTATCGATAGGATGGGCTGTGCCCGGACGGGATCGGGTCCTTTGCAACGGTCTCTCGAAGCCGCCGGTCGCACGGATGCCGTCATGCCGAACCAGGAATCCATAGCGGAGGTATCGCCGTGACCAAGATTCAGTTCAGCGTGTTGTTGGCCATGGGCATCTTCGGCGTCGTCACGGTCGTAGCCGTCCAGCAAGGCGCTTCGACGCCCGCGCAGGACGATACGGCGGCCTACGAGATCGCCGCGCTGCGCGGCGAGGTGAAGACGCTCCAAAGCACCATCGGCGGCCTGGCCGACGCGGTGAACCAGCTGCGTTCCTCGCAGACCGAGCTGGCCGATCGCGTGACGACCGTGCCGGTCTCGGCGACCGACGGCGAGGGCGGCGCGCCGGTCGCCGGCATCAGCAAGGCCGACCTCAGGTCCTACGTCGCCGCGGTGCTCACGCAGGAGCGCGAGGTTCAGGAGGCGGAGCGAGAGCAGCGCCGCGAGGAGGAACGACAGCGCCGTGAGGAGCGCGAGCAGGAGCTGGCCGCGATGCGCGAGGGCCCCTACGAGGCATACAATCTGCGGATCAACTCCCTCGGCAAGGTCCTCGGGCTGGACGACGGGCAGAAGCAGGCCTACTTCGAGCTGACCACCGCGTTCCGCACGAAGTTCGAAGAGGACATGAAGGCGCTCCGAGAGCAGCGAGAGGCCGAGCGCGAGGCGAACGGCGAGTCGACCGACGACCGTCGCGGCGGCCGCGATCGCAGGGGAGGCGGTGAGGAGTTCCGCAAGCTCGCGACGGAAGCGCAGGAGCAGTTCACGGCCGGCCTGGCGCAGATCTTCACAACGGATCAGCTCGAGGCATACGGCAACCTGCCGCGGGACGCGCAGAGCTTCTACAGCCGCGGCGAGGTAACGACGTCGGGACGCAGCTCGCGTGGCCCTGGCGGGTTCGGCGGGTTCGGCAACTTCGGCAATCGCGGCGGCAGTCGCGGCGGTGGCGGCCGGCGTTAACCTGACAGTCCGTTGAAAAAGGGCTGCTAACAGTCCTCGACGAACCTGCCGTCACTCGGCGAACACCCACGGCCGCGCCTGTTTGATCCTGAGCGCTCCGGCCGCGGTGACCTTGTACTCGATCTCCATGGCGAAGTCCGACGCCTCGCGGTCGATCGCATAGAGCTTCGCGAACTTGCCGTGGACCTTGGCCAGGCACTTCCGCAGCAGGTTCAGGTGCTCGGCCTGCAGGATCTGCTTCTCGCCCTGCACCCGGTTCGAGTACTGCATGACCTCGTGGCCATCCTCGGCCCACCACCCGAGCAGGATCTCCTCCGGGATCGACCGCTGGTCCGGGTTCGTCACCATGTCCTCGCCGACCTGGGTGTTGAGGTAGTAGTTGCCGTGGGTCTGATACAGGACGTCAGCCGTCACGGCGACGCCGTTCGCCTTCTCGTTCTCGAAGTTCGGGTGGACGAGGACGCCCATCGCGGTCGTGAAGTGGTCGACGCGATAGAAGTCCCGCTCCTCGACCGCGCGGAGGTTCCACAGGCTGGCGTAGACCTCCTTGATCGACTTCGCCACGTGCCCCTCGTCGCCGCGATGCGTCACGGAGTCGTAGAGCCCGGCACCGCTGAACCCGGGGAGGTCCTCGTTGTTCGTGCTCGACCGACACCGGAGATGGGTCTTCGCAGGGAACGACCTCTGAAGCTTCGCGAGCGCGACCATCAGCGCATCGGGGAAGCTCCCGGCGAGGACGAGCTCTCGGAGACGCGCGAGCTCGGCGTCCTTCCTGCGCGGCTCCTTGCCGAGCGCCGGACTCGCCAGCATCGACCTGGCCTTCTCGTAGAGACCGTTGTGCTTCATGAACTCGTCGTAGAACCAGAACGGCACAGCGGCGCCATCCGGAAGCGTGTCCGCCGGCAGGCCGAAGCTACGCATCGCGGCGAGATTCGTCGCCTTGACGCCGAAGATCGGCGAGTCGCCGAAGGCGATCTCGTCGAGCCGTCGGATCTCGGTGACGGTCAGGTCCCGTTTCGGCTTCTGCGCCTGCTTCGGCCGCAGCTCGGCGAAGTGCGCGTCGACCTCCGCAGTGGTCGCCTCGCGGAGCTGGAACCCGTCCGCAGCGACCTCGTAGCGCACATAGCGACCGATCAACGGCTTGACGACACTGTTCTCGGCGGGCTTGCGGATGAACGCGTTGGGGGCGCTGTCCTGGATCGCGCGCAGATTGACGTGCGACAGCGGCGTCTGCCGCACCGCGGTGATGATACCCGCCACGCGCGGCAGCTCGTTCGGGAGAGTCTCGTAGAGGACCACGTCCCGCGGCCCGGGTAGCTCGCCCAGGCTCATCACTCGCAGGCGCCCGAACGTCGCCGCTGGGTTCAGCGGGAGGTAGGCGAGGTCCTTCGACAGGTCTTCGTCGAAGTACACGGTGACCCCCGCCTTCTTGAACGCCTCGGCGTCCTGCGGGAAGCGCTGACGGCTGCGTTGCAGCGGGTGGTACACCAACCTTCCGCGCAGCACCGGAGCCTTCTCGAGCAAGATGTCCTGCGCGAACTTCAGCAGCTCGACCGAGAACGCGTCGTTCGGCTGGAAGTCGAAGAGGTACACGCCCGGCTCACCGCACGGTGCCCGCACGAGCGGGCGGTACGTCAGCGCGCCGCGCATCTGTCGGCCGCCGCTCGGATTGTCGTCCCGATCTCCACCGCGGAAGCCGCCCGGGCCACCGCCACGAAAACCCCGTCCGCCGCGGCCGCCGGGCCCGCCGCGAATGCCGACGGCTCGCATGAACATCGGATGACCCCGATGGGTCTTCGTGTTCATGAAGTACAGCCGCGCCCCATCGGCGCCGGCGCCCTCGAGCTGGAACTTCACGTGCTCGAGATCGTTCAGGTACGTGTCCATGCGGACCACGCCCTGATACGCGAGCTTCTTGAATGCCGCGCGGTCCGGAACCGTCGCGACGCCGTCGCGCGGATCGATCTCCTCCGGAGCGGGAGGGCCGTCTTGCGCCGGCGAGGCGCCGACCAGCAGTGTCAGAGAGAGGAGGATGATAAGTGTCTTCATGACTCTCTGGAGCGCTCCCGTTCCGTCTGCCCTACGACTTTTTCTCAGTTGCGATCGAACAGCCCGGAGTGACCGCCGGTCTCGACATCGCCCTCCTTGCGAATCATGATCCGGAGCCGTTTGCCACGGTGCCCCGAGAGGTCGACCGCAACGGAGCCCGCTGCGGCGGGGATCGCTCGGGCCAACGTCGCAAGATCCCGCGCGGACGAGCTCGTCCCATTCATCTGCTGCAAGTGAACGGAAACGGTAGCTGCAGGGTCACGATCCCAGCTCCCGTCGAGCTCCCAGCGGACCTCGCTGGTCTCTCCGTGCTCTGTCAACTCGACTTCCCGGATGAAGCAGATGTTCGTCAAATGGATTCGGTGCCGCGGCAGCGCCCACCGCGCCGGATCGTCGACGCGTCCCTGGATGTTGTACCGCTGATCGCCGCCGCAGTTGTTGTTCACCGCCAGCTTCTCGTCGTACTCGAACTCCCGATACAGCGGACGGAACATCCCGGAGCCGACGTTGAACACGATGCGGCGTTCCTTCATGTGTCCGGCAGCCGCTCGGTTCATGTATCGCCACTGAGGCTGAAGCGGCGGGGGAGGGTCGAAGTCGTTGAGGTCGGGTCGACTGGGTGTGGCATCGAAGCAGATCCAGCCGTAGTCATCCCCGAGCCACACCTGCGTGTATCGGTGCCCGTTCGTGCACGGCGCGCGCTCTCCCCGATCGAGAATGCCGTTGCCGTTTTCGTCCCAGAGCGCCGCCCCCTGCTCCGTACCGGTCCCGAGCCAGCGCGCGGGAATGCCCAGGTGCCGCATCGCGCCGGTCATCATCACGCTCGTGCCCGAACAGGCGATGATCTGCGACCTGTCGTATGGCCGGCCGGAGAGCTCGATCTTCAGGTTGCCGGGGTTCGCGTCGTAGTGCTTGCGATCGTAGTCGACCGTCGCCGGTCTCCGCTTGGCCCGGACCGGATAGTAGTAGCTGTCCTGGATGTACTCGAGGGCGTTTCTCGCCGCCCAGTACGGATTCTCGAGGTCGGCTGCGACGCCGTACTTCCTCTCGATGTGGGCTTTGACGCGATCGAAGAAGGAGCTGTAGGTCCGCTCGTCGCCGAGGTTGTAGAGGTCCGGATCGTCGTGCAGGTAGTCAGTGCCCGTCAGCCCTTGCGTCGCTCGTCGGGCTCGGTGCGGATACACGTACTTCCGGAAGGGCTGCGTCCAGAGATCGATCTCGTACTGCGATGAGTACTCGCGAGACGGTGCATCGGCGTACTCGACCGTGATCATGTGCTGGCGGCTCGAGACGTCGCCGCCTGGATCGTGAGTGAAGCACTTGACGGTGGCGTTCTCGGCGCCTGAACTGTCGACGGCCTTCTCCGTCTCGGGCCAGGTTCCTTGCTGGCCGATCTGGTCGTTCGCGTACGGCCGCGAGAAGTGGTGGTAGACCTTCCCCGGACTGGCGCAAGCTGCCTCGGGCCGGGTCGTGATCGTCATGGTGAGATGGCGGAGGATGCGCGGGCCCTCCGCCGCCCGGTCGAGGTGGCGCGCCACGTTCACGCGATGCACGCGATCCGGCTTTCCGGGCACCGGCTCCGAGACCCATAGAGCGCCTGCGCCGTAGCTCAGATCCCAGTGGGCACTGGCGGGAGCTCCTCTCGAAGCGCCGGTGAACTCCGGCGTCCGAGGGCGATCGAAGAAGAAGAGGCCCCGTCCCGTGACGGCCTCCGCGCAGTAGATGTGGTCATGGCCGACCGTACCCCACAGGTAGCGGGCGCCGTCCAGCTCCATCCCCCCCAGGCCTCGGGAAGGCAGGTGACCGGAGTCGGGCATGTGGCGGACGAGCTCGACCGTGTCGTTCCGCGGTGGATTCCACCGCAGCCGGATGATCCCCCGACTCACTCGATCGTCGTGGCCCCGGTAGCCCGTCGTGTCGAAGCAGACCAGAATGTCGCCGCGATCCTGCGCGACGCCGAGGACCTCGCGATCTCCGATTCGGAACGGATAGAGCGAGAGATCGACCGTGGCGGTCGCGCCCTCCTCGATCGAGTGACGCCATAGCTGCGACGTCACTCCGGCCGGCGAGGCTGCCCAGTTCAAGAAGTAGAGAACGCTCCGACCGTTCTCGAGGGCGTGCGTCAGCCCGCGCGGATTCGCCGGGCGAGTTCCGGTCGCGTCCGCAGGCAGAGCGTGAGACCGAAGCGCGCGCAGCTCGTCGCCGTTCGGTGCCGACCGCACCTCGTACTCGTGGATCGCTCGATCGAGGACGAACAAGCGCGGAGACGCCGCGGACGACTCGTCGTACGCCAGCCCCCGGACCTCGGTGTTGTCGCTCGCCAGAGTGTAGACGTGCTCAACGGTACCGATCGGTGTCGGCGTCGTCCCGTCCGCATGGATGATCGCGCTCGAGAGGATCGAGAGAAGAACTGCCAGAGGCCCGTAAAGCGACGTCATCGCCCCGCTCGCTCCTTCTCCTGCTCCATCATGCGCTCGATCCAGGCGTCCATGTTCTCGAACGGTATCTTCCGGACCGACAGGACGTCGGCCGAGAGGTTGTACCCCCGCTTGCCCGTGACGACGTCGAAGGAGGAGGGATTCGCCCCGACGCAGATCAGGCGCAGTCGGTGCACGCCGGGTTCGAAGTCGAAGATGCCGATCTTCCTCTCCCGTCGCTGACCGTAGATGTAGTCCTCGTGCTCGTCCTTCCTGTACACGTTGTAGAAGTCGAGCGTCTTGTTGATCCGCTCCGGGGGCAGCTGGCTCACCAGGCTGACCCGATAGCCACCGGCGATCTGCGACACGCCCGCCTCGTGGACCTCCTTGCCGTCGACCAGAACCTTCCATATGCCGTTGTCGTCCCGCAGGTGCTGAAACAGGGACATCGAGTACTTGCCGGCACTCTTGACCTCGAAGGGAATCTCGATCCATGCGCCGGCGCGGTCGTTCTTGGCTCGAAACCAGGGCTTCGTGTAGGTGGCGCGATTGTAGGGGTTGACCTCCAGCTCGACGCCAGTGGAGTGGGTGACGCGCTCGACGGCTCGAGGCAGATGGAGCACGATTTCCGGCTGCACCCGATCCCGATACGGCGGGAACTCGCACCAGGGCGTCGCGATCGTGTCCTGGTACCAGTAGGAGACGGAGGACCAGTAGTCGGGACGCGACCCCGACTCCGAAACGACCGCGCCCTTCGAGTCCATCACGAAGCCGCGGCGCTCGATCTCGAAACGCAGCGACTTCGTGAACAGGATCGGATCCGCGATGTGCCAGCGGTACGCGGACACCCGAGCATCCGGAGCTCGGGGTTCGAAGATCGTACAGCCCGTATACAGGCTCGAATGCACGCGCATGTTCCAGGCTTCGTTGATGTAGTCCTCCGTGCCGGTGCCCTGCAGGGAGGGTGTCTTCTCGCCGTCGATGTAGAACGAGTCGTCTCCCTCTCCGAACCAGTGGCCGATGCCGTTCAGCGACGACAGCACGGTGCCCACGTAGTGACCTCGCCCCTTGCCGACGAAGACGGTGTAGGGCTTGCCCATCTCCGGCGGATACTCCTGGTGGTAGCGCGCGTGAAAGTACATCGTCGGAACGGACTCGCGGTCGTACCGGGTCCAATCGATCTGGAAGTAGCACGAGGCCCGCGCCTTGTCCGACTCGTTCGTGATCGTAACTCTCGCCTCCTTGCGGAACGGCATCTGCCAGTAGCAGTTGTAGCCTCGCCCGTAGGAGCTCACCTTGACGGGCAGAGAGTTCACGTTCGCCCGCATGCCGTTGCCCACCCCGAAGAAGTCGCCGAAGGGGACTTCCACCGACGGCACCTTCGCGCCGTCCCAGAAGATTCGCAGCACCAGCGCGCGCGGGTAGCGGATGTCCAGCGAGTTCGGAGTGAACCACATGTGCGTGATCTTGCCCGGCCCCTCGAGGAGCGCGATCGTCTTGCACTCCCCGATGCCGAACTTCTCCGAGTCCGCGTTGTCGATGGGGTTTCCGCTCGAGGCCCGCATCGAACGTCCCTGAAGAGGCTTCGTGAGCGACTCGAGAGACTGGGAATGAGTTCGAGCGACGAAGACGAGAAGGACAAGCCCGCAGCTGCACGCTCCCACGACGTTCCGCATGGTGTTCGCTCTCCTGAAGGTCGTACCTCGAAGATCCCGGTCGAGCCGTGTCGGTCGTGCGATCGCCACGGCGATGTGCTCCAATCAGGATCATACACGTCTCGAGACTGGCGCTGCGCCTGTTCTCGGCCCGCTTCGACTCGTTCTACTGACCGACTGGTGCACCGATGAAGGCGACTTGTCTCTCCACGATCGTGGCGATCTCGTGTGCGTTCGGGCCTCTCTTCGCGCAACAGGACTCCGAGCAGCCGTTCGACTTCGAGGCGGCGACTCGAGACGTTCCGAAGCCCCGCGCGATCTGGCCGATCGTGCGCGAGCACAGAGTGCCCTTGCAGTGGCAGATTCGTGCGGACGAGGTCGTTCAGAGCGACACCGATCCCTCGAAGCGGCTGCGCAAGGTCACGGCTCACTTCAACAGTCAGAAGCTCGAGGGGAAGACGTGGGGCCACCCCTGCGTCGTGTTCCTGCCGGTAGACGACCAGCTGAATCGGTCCCCCGAGCGCCGCGGCAAGGTCGTCATCGTCGGCTGCCCCGGGGCTGGGTACTTCCCCGTACACGTCGACAAATACGGCGACCCGATCGCCACAAAGACGGGCTACCCGACGATGGTCCTGGCAAATCCCGGAATCTATCCCGACGGCTCGAATGTCGAGCACGACATGGGCGCGCTGACGCGTCTGCGGAGGAAGACCGGCGAAAACTACTACAACATGAACTGTCAGCTCGCCGTGGTGTACATCCAGGCCATGGACGCGTTCCAGGCCTTCCTCGGCCTGGATGACTTGAAGGCGGTCGTCGGCGGGCACTCCAAGCGCGGTCGCAGCGCGACGGTCGCCGCCGCGATCGACTCACGCGTGGCGTCGGTCGTGGTCATGGGCAACGAGGGCGTCTACTCGACAGACCGCGTGCAGTGGCACCTGTCCTTTCACCATGCGTTCTTCCAGGAGCAGGTCAAGGTGCCGGTGTTCTACCTCGGCGCGACCAACGAGGACGGCTACAAGATGTTCAACGTAAACGTCCTGCAGGAGCGCCTCGAGCGGCCGATGACGATCGAGATGATTCCGAACTACTGCCACTCGAACTTCAGCGAAATCCAGTTCATGGACTTCCTGATGTGGGTGGCGCACACGCACGACAGGCGACCGCTGACCCGGATCACCGACGTCACGCACACGCGCCTGGGCGATCGGACCGTCTTCCGGGCGAAGATCGAGAGCGAGGCGAAGATCCAGATCGTCAAGGCCTGGTACGTCTATGCGGACGATCCGGCGTGGCGCGACCTGATGTGGTACCACCTGCTGATGAAGAAGGTCGGCGACCACTACGAAGCGACACACTTCGGGAAGATACCGGACGCGTTCATGACCGAGGTCGGCGACATCGCCCAAGGGATCCCGGGGTACGTGTCGTCGACGCCCCGCAAGCTGACGGACGCTCCTGTCATCCAGCGCGTCTCGCGGGGATCGCGACCGCGGCTGTGGGAGCCGCCGCCGAGGTCGTGATCGTGATCGGGCCCGTGCAGCTCGCGACGGGCCCGATGATCCGTCTCCCCTACTTCGCGACGGGCTTGCCGACGCAGTACAGGAACCGGTCGGAGCGCAGCAGCAACCGGCCGTCGCCCGGAGCCGGGCTGGCGTTGAAGTCGCTGGTGTCGGACTCGAGCCGATTGTGCGCGATCTGCTTGAACGCGGGCTTCGCGTCGAGCACGAACGTCCCGTTGCGACGCGTCACGACGTAGAGCTTGCCGTCGGCGGCGAGCGCGGAAGCGTAGACCGACCGTGCGCCGGACAGCCGCTCGCGGAAGACGACCTTTCCGGTCGCGGCCTCGAGGCAGTTCGCGACGCCGCTGTCGTCGACCCAGTACATGTGGCCGTCGTGGACGACCGGCGACGGGACGTAGGACCCCTCGCGTCCCCGCCAGACGACGTGGCTCTTGGAAACGTCCTTGCGACCGCCGACCTTGACCGCGATGCAGCCGCCCTGACGGCCACCGATCGCGTAGACGACGCCGTTCGCAGAGACCGCGCTCGGCGACAGGCTCCGCGACGAGAACGTCTCCGCGTACCAACGGAGCTTGCCGCTGCGCGGATTGAGCCCCCAGAGCTCATCGGGGACGTTCAGCACGAGCTCCTGCCGCCCTCTCGCGTCGACCAGAATCGGCGTGGACCAGAACGCGCCGTAGCCCTCCGCCCGCGCGCGCCAAGCCTCCTTGCCGGTCGTCTTGTCGAACGCGACGATCGCCTCGCATTCGACAGCTGCCGGAACGATCAGCAGGTTCTCGAAGAGCACCGGACTCGCCCCGGAACCGAACATGTGCGTCCGCGGGCTGTCCGAGACGGCTGCCTGCCAGAGCTTCTCGCCAGCGAGGTCGTAGGCGACGACACCGCTGCGGCCGAAGTACGCCCAGACGGCCTTGCCGTCCGTTACGGGAGTGCTCGAAGCGTAGCCGTGGTTCGGAATGCCGATGCCGCGGTACGTCGCCTCGCCCGATCGCACGTCGATCGATCGATCCCAGAGGGTCTTTCCGTCGGCAGCACCGACGCAGACGACGTGCAAGTGCAGCTTGCTGATGTCACCGGGGCTACGACGATCCGTCCCGTAGCCGGAGTAACACGTCAGGAGCACGCGGTCACCCGTGACGATCGGGCTCGAACTACCCGACCCGGGCATCGCGGTCTTCCACGCGACGCCTTCATCGTCGCTCCACTCGACCGGCAGACCCGTTCCCGCCCCGACGCCC
>CAYMRB010000024.1:18269-42306 GCA_964392615.1 uncultured Planctomycetia bacterium
GCGAAAACCAAGCGCTACCGCCACCGCTTCCGCCCGCGCCGCCCGAGCCACCCGGGCCGCGAACGCGCGGCCAGTCGGCGCCCTGGAGCCAAGTCGACCCGAGACAGACGCCCGTGAAAAGCACACACAGCCCCAGCAGAACGCGCGGATTCGCGAGACCCATCACATGCACCTCCCTCTCGATTCGCACCGCCGGCCAACCACGGCCGGACTGTCTCGACGTTGGACTCTCTCCGGCCACAGCCGCCCTACGGATTCCTCGAAGTTCGTCTTTCGACCGGGCGCGCCGAGCAGGCGAGGGACGCGGCCGGCGACCGCGTCACCCGATCTCGTCGTTCGCGCGCGTTTGGCGACGGAAGCGAGCGGGAGTGGTCGCGTGCACCTTGCGGAAGACCTGGATGAAGTAGCTGGGCGTGCTGTAGCCCACGGCCTCCGCGATCTTCGGAATCGACAGGTCGGTGTCGAGGAGGAAGTGGATAGCTCGTTCCAGCCGTACGCGCTGCAACTCGGCGTGGGGCGCTCGGCCGACCACCTTGCGAAACCGCGTCTCCAGATTGCGGCGCGAGATCGCGACATGTCGAACGACATCGTCGATCTGGATGCACTCCGTCGCATGATCGTGAATGAAGCCGACGGCCTTGGCGACGTCGGGATCGTCGATGGCGATCATGTCCGTCGAGCGTCGCGTGACCACGTGCAGCGGCTCGGCAACCAGCCGTCGTGGCTTGCGCACGCGTCGGCGCATCATTCGGTCCAACAGGGCCGCCGCGCGGTATCCGACGCCCTCCCCGTTCAAGGCCACGCTCGAAAGAGGCGGATCGGCCAGCTCGCAGAGCAGCTCATCGTTGTCGACGCCGATGATCGCGAGCTCCTCGGGAACGCGGACTCCCCCGGCGCGACACGCCTCCAGGACCTCCCGTCCGCGATCGTCATTGCACGCCATGACCCCGGACGGCTTGGGCAGCTCTCGGAGCCATGCGGCCAGAACCGGCTGCTCGCGCTCCCAGACTCGATCGCGACGAGCGCGCGGCGGCTTGTAGACGTCCACCTCCCAGCCCGCCGCAGCGATCGATCGGCAGAAGCCCGCCTCCCGGCGCCGGGACCACACGCGTCCGGAGACGCCCACGAACGCGAAGCTCCGAAATCCACGTCCCAGCAGGTGCTCGGCCGCCATGCTCGCAGCTCCGGCCGAGTCCGACGCGACCTCGCTCAAGCGAGATAGCGGGTGTCTCGCCTTCCGCTCCGCCTCGGACAGATCGAGCGCGATCGCCGGCAGGCCGGACTCCAAGATGGCCGCGGCGATCCGTGGCGTCTCGATCCTGGCGATGATCCCGGTGCCGCCCCACTGCTGCATGCGCGGCAGGGCCTGCTCGAAGTCGCCGGGCGTGACGTAGAACCCCCAGGGTCCGTGAAGTCGCGCGTACCGCACGATGCCGCGCAGCATCTGACGGCCGTAACCGCGGGCGGTTTCGATCAACAGAGCTACCTTGGGTGTGTCGCTCATGAGATTCGGCCTCACTCCGCCAACCCGGTTCTCGATCGTACACGACTCCTCTCTCTCCTCTCTGCGCGATTCTGACATCTTTTTGCGCAAGGCTCGGATAGACGGAATCGAGGTCCGTCCGTACCATGAGCACGTCGCGATCAACGGGCTGTCGAGCCTGATCAGCAACACGGTGACTTGACGAGCTTTCGATCCATTCCTCAGGTGGCCTGACATGGTTTGGGAACAACGCTGGCATCCGCTCCGCGAAGAGTGGGTGGTCGTCGCGGCCCATCGAAACGATCGCCCCTGGATCGGAGAGACCGTCGAAGGGGCCACCTCCACCGCGCCGGAGTACGTGGACGATTGCCCGCTCTGCCCGGGTAACACACGAGTCAGCGGGAAGCGCAATGCCGACTACGCGAGCGTCTTCGTATTCGACAACGACGCCCCCTGCGTCGGCGCTGACGCACCGGCTGTCGTGGCGCCCTCGCCTCCCAACCGCGTCAAGCGTGCCGAGGGCGTCGCTCGAGTCATCTGCTACGATCCGCGCCATAACGTCACACTGTCGGAGATGCCGGTAGAGCGGATCGTCGAGCTCCTCGAAACGTGGCAGGACCAGTACCGCGACCTGGGACAGCGCAGCGAGGTGCGACACGTCCTCGTGTTCGAGAACAAAGGCGAGGTCATCGGTGTTTCCAATCCGCACCCCCACTGTCAGATCTACGGCACGAACTTCGTCTTCAAGACGATCGAGAACGAAGTGGCGATCACGCGGCGTTATTGGGAAGAGCACCGACGAGTCCCGATGGAGGACATCGTCGCCGCCGAGCAAGAAGACGGTCGCCGCATTCTGAGCGAGCGGGACTCCGCCGTCGCGTTCGTTCCGTACTTCGCTCGCTACGCCTACGAGACTTTCGTGACCCCGAAGGCTGCCTATCCGAGCTTGGCGGATCTGTCGAGAGGGGAGCTTCTCGATCTCGCAACGGTCCTGCAGGAGACGCTGATTCGCTTCGACAATCTCTGGAAGATGCCGTTTCCGTACGTCATGGTGCTGCACCAGGCCCCCACCGACGGCGCGACCCACGACGGCTTCCATTTTCACATCGAGATCCATCCGCCGCTGCGGAAGCCGAATCTCCTCAAATACCTCGCCGGTCCGGAGATCGGCGGGGGCAGCTTCTTGAGCGACACGTCGCCCGAAGACAAGGCGGCCGAGCTACGCGCGCAGTCCGTCGTCCACTACAGACACTCGAGCGGATAGCTGTCGGTTGGAAGAGGGAAGCCGGAGAAGAGAGGCCTTGTGAGCGATCACCTCAATCTATCGATGTTCCGGGCATACGACATTCGTACCCCCGCGGCATCGCTGACGGACGACCTGGCCGTGCGGCTGGCCCATGCGGAGGCGATCTACTTCCGCGACGTGCTCGGCGTCAGGGGAGTGCTGATCAGCTACGACGCCCGGAGCACCGGACCGCACTACCTGACGCTGACAACCGATGTCTTCCTGCAGGCCGGACTGGAAGTGGTCTACCTGCCGGGGCCGGCGTCGACCTCCTATGTCTACTTCGCGGCGATGCGCCACCCGGAGCACGCCGCCGTGATGATCGGCGCGTCGCACAACCCGGCCGGTGATACGGGGCAGAAGATCCTCGGCCCGCAAGTCGCGCCGATCGCCGGCGGCATCGGGCCGGAGGGAGGCTTGGACAAGATCCGCGAGCTGCATCGCCAGGGCTGCGACAGCCGCGCGGATCGAACGGGCCGGATTCGAACGACGGACCTGATGAGCGACTTCGTCCGGTACAGCATGCGGCTGGCCGGCGTCGAGACGGGAAGCCTCGGGGGAATCCGCGTCCTGCACGATTACGTCTTCGGCGCAGCCGGGCGCGAGATGATGCTGGCCTTCGACGCGGCGGGCGCCGACCTCACGCCGCTCCATTTCACGCCGGACGGGAGCTTTCCCCTCGGTGACCCCAATCCCGTCAAGGAGCGCGTCATTCACGACGGGCTCAAGCGACTCCGCAGCGACGATTTCGCGCTGGCGAGCTTCTTCGACGGCGACGGGGATCGAATCGATTTCTATCGCGGCGACGGTACCAATCTCTCCTCGAGCTTCGTCTACGCCGCACTCCTGCCGCGGATTCGCGAGCGATTCCCGGGCTCCGACCTCGGCGTCTTCGCCGACCTGAAGTGCAACCCGTCAGCGATCATCGAGATGGCCTCGGCCGGCGTCACGGTCGACGTCATTCGCAACGGGCACTCCCAGATCAAGCAGAGCCTGATCGACGATGGGGCGCGGTTCGGTGCCGTCGAAGAGTCCGCTCACTTCTACGAGGCGTTCTCGCTCGAATCGGGCCAACGCTATTGCACCGAGAATACGCTCTACATCGCGCTGCTGGCCGCCCGCGTCTGGAAGGAAGAGCCGGAGCGCCTCGCGAGTCTGTTCGCGATCCAGGACACGACGGCCCGAGAGCGGGAGTGGGGATACAAGTTCGATACCGACGCGCAGCGCGGCGAGGCGCTCGACGCCGTGAGCGAGCTGTTTCGGTCGCAGGGCGCCGACTCGATGACGCGGATGAAGAACGGCCTCGACCTGGAAGCCACCTTGATGCGCCGCGGATTGCCCTTTGACGTGGACCAGGACACTCGGTTAAGTGACGATTGGCTCCAAGTCTGCCAGCGCGTTTCGCAGAGCGAGAACGGACTTGCGCGGTGGGAGGTCGTGGGAGCGAACGTTGACACCGTAGGGCGAGCGAAACGCGAGATCGCGAAGCTCGTCGCCCAGTTCGGCGCAGGACAGGAATACCAAGGCTGAGTGCCATGAATGGCGGCACTGTGCGCAAGAGAGGGAAGTCTTCATGAACATCCTGGTCGTCGGAGGCGCGGGGTACATCGGATCTCACGCCGTACGGCTACTGATCGACGCCGGCCACGCGGTATGGGTTTACGACAACCTGTCGCGCGGGCATCGCCAGGCCGTTCCCGACGGGCTACTGGTCGAGGGAGAGCTGGCCGACCGCCAGAAGGTCGTATCCACGCTCCGCGACAAGAAGATCGACGCGGTCATGCACTTCGCCGCGTTCGCCCTGGTCAACGAGTCCGTGAACGACCCGTCGCTGTACTATCGCAACAACGTCGTCGCGGCGCTCGAGCTGCTCGACGCGATGCGCGAGGCGGACGTCAAGAAGATCGTCTTCAGCAGCACGACGGCAACCTACGGCGAGCCGGAAGTGGTGCCGATCGCGGAGTCGACACCGCAGCAGCCGATCAATCCCTACGGCTTCACTAAGCTGGTCACGGACAAGGCGCTGGCCGACTACGCGACCGCGTACGGGTTCGGCTATGCGGCACTGCGCTACTTCAACGCGGCCGGTGCGCGACCGGATGGCACGATCGGTGAGGATCACGATCCGGAGACTCACCTGATCCCGATCGTCCTTCAGGTGGCTCTGGGGCAGCGCGACCGGATCACCATCTACGGCGACGACTACGCGACTCCGGATGGAAGCTGCGTTCGCGACTACATCCACGTCGACGACCTGAGCGCAGCACACCTTCGGGCGCTGGAGCGCCTCGAGCCGGGCAAGGGGATCTGCGTCAACCTCGGTACCGGCCTGGGCACGAGCGTGCGCGAGATCGTGGAGGCGTGTCGCGAGGTGACGGGCCATCCCATTCCGGAAACCATCGGCCCTCGTCGCGCGGGCGATCCCTCGAAGTTGGTTGCTGACGCCAGCCTCGCCAAGGAGCTTCTCGGCTGGACAGCTGAATACACGGACGTAAAGTTTATCGTCGAGACAGCATGGCGCTGGCATCGAGCCCATCCCGACGGCTACGCGACGAAGAACTGAGAAGGAGCGACGATGACGTTACTCGACTGGCTGATGATCGCCGGGTACTTCGCCCTGCTGCTGGGCGTCGCGTGGTGGGTGATCAACAAGAACAAGGACACCGCCGACGACTACTTCCTGGCCGGTAGGAACCTCGCCTGGTGGGTGGTCGGCGCGTCGATCTTCGCGTCGAACATCGGCTCGGAGCACTTGGTCGGCTTGGCCGGCTCTGGTGCCACGGACGGCGTGGCCATGGCTCACTACGAGTTGCACGCATGGTGCCTGCTCGTCCTGGGTTGGGTGCTCGTGCCCTTCTATGCGAGGTCGCGAGTCTTCACGATGCCCGAGTTCCTCGAGCGGCGGTTCAATCCGACCAGCCGCTGGGTGCTGTCGCTCATCTCGCTCGTCGCGTACGTCGTGACGAAGATCGCCGTCGGTATCTTTGCCGGCGGCATCGTGTTCTCCGTCCTGTTGCCGGAGATGCGAATCGGCCCGTTGGACAGCTTCTGGATCGGCTCCATCCTGGTGATCCTGATGACCGGAGCGTACACCGTCCTGGGCGGTCTGCGCGCAGTGGCCTACACCGAGGCGCTGCAGACGGTGGTGCTCGTGTTGGGCTCGATCCTCGTCACGATCTTCGGCTTGAGGGAGCTCGGAGGCTGGGACGCGCTGCGGGACGCTTGCGGCTCCGAGATGTTCAACCTCTGGAAGCCTCTGGTTCCTGAAGGCGTGACGGCGACGTGGGAGCCGGTCAAGGAGACGGGCCGCATGGCCTGGTACTTCAATGACAACTATCCGTGGCTGAGCATGCTCTTCTGCGCGCCGGTCATCGGGCTCTGGTACTGGTGTACCGACCAGTACATCGTCCAGCGTGCGCTGGGTGCCCCCAGCGAGACCGAGGCGCGGCGAGGCTCGATCTTCGCCTCCATGCTCAAGCTGCTGCCCGTCTTCATCTTCATCATCCCCGGAATGATCTGCTTCGCGCTGGCGACGACCGGAACGAATACCGAAATCCAAGAGGTGATGATCGGCGAGGACGGCAAGATCGTGCGAGAGGAAGCCCAGAAGGCGTTTCCCATGTTGGTCGCCACGGTGCTTCCCACGGGCGTCCGAGGCATCGTCGTGGCCGGGCTCCTGGCGGCGCTGATGAGCTCGCTAGCGGGTGTGTTCAACGCCTCGGCGACCCTGTTCACCATGGACTTCTACTCGCGCCTCCGCCCCAACGTGTCCCAGCACCGTCTGGTCTGGATCGGCCGCGTTGCGACTGTCGTCATGGTGCTGATCGGGTTGGCCTGGATCCCCGTCATCCGAGGCGGTCGCGGACTGTACGACTACCTGCAGGGCGTGCAGGCCTATCTGGCGCCGCCGATCTTCGTCGTCTTCTTCCTCGGGATCTTCTGGAAGCGACTGAACGGCCCTGGCTGCCTCGCCGCGTTGATCGTCGGATTCATCATGGGATTGGCCCGCCTGGCGATCGATACGCCCGTCAAGCTGATCGACGACTTCGCCTACACCGAGGGTTCCCTGCTCTGGATCCTCAACAACATGTTCTTCCAGTACTACAGCATATTGATCCTCATCGTCTCCGGCCTCGCGATGGTCGTCGTGAGCTACATGACGCGAAAGCCGGAATACGAGAAGATCACGGGACTGACGTTCGGCACGCTCACGACCCAGCAGCGCGAGGAGAGCCGCAAGAGCTGGAGCGTCCTGGACATCGTCGCCTCTGCCCTCGTGCTGGCAGCGATTCTGGCTGCCTACCTGTATTTCCGCGGCTGAGTTTCCCTCGGCTCGCTGAGTAGCTCGACAGTGCATTGAAGAATGGCGGCCCCGACCGCCGGAGGTTCATCATGCGCACGGTTCTCGCTTGTCTCTTGTCGTTGCTGTCCGTCGGCTGCCTCTTCGCGTCTGATCGACCTGTCAACGAGATCACGGTTCACGTCGACCAGCCGACCACCGCGCTGCCCGAGACGCTCTACGGGCTCTTCTACGAGGACATCAACTACTCGGCCGATGGCGGCCTGTACGCCGAGTTGCTGCAAAACCGATCGTTCGAGTACTACCCCGTTCAGGGTTGGAATCGAATGAGCAGCGGATTCCATCCGCTCTTCGCATGGGAGGAGATCGCACACGGTGGCGGGGCGTGCACGTTGACAGTGGAGAACGCGCAACCGCTGAACGCGAACAACCGCAACTACGTGCGGTTGCACATCGAGAAGCCCGGCAGCGGCGTCGGGTTGGCCAATACCGGCTTCGATGGAATCTACGTCGTCGACGGTGAGACCTACGACTTTTCGTTCTACGCGCGGAGGCGCGGGAGCCTGGACGCGCCGGTTCGCGTGATCGTGCAAGGAGCCGGCGGCAAGCACGGCGAAGCCGTCATCGAGGGCCTGTCCTCGAAGTGGAAGAAGTACGAGGCCGCGATCACGGTCTCGGGCACCGACGAGAAGGCGTGGCTGGCGATCGTGACGACCGGTCAGGGCGACGTGTACATGGACATGGTCTCGCTCTTTCCGCGAAAGACATACAAGGGCCGCAAGAACGGATTGCGCGCGGACCTGGTTCAGGCGCTCGTCGATCTGAAGCCGGCGACGTTCCGATTCCCCGGTGGCTGCATCGCGCACGGGCACGGGCTCGACAATGCCTACCGCTGGAAGGACACGATCGGCGACGTCGCCGCGCGCAAGCCGAATTGGAACCTGTGGGGATATCACCAGACGTACGGCCTGGGGTACTTCGAGTACTTCCAGCTCTGTGAGGACATCGGCGCCGCCCCCCTGCCGATTCTGCCGCTCGGCATCAGTTGCGGCTTCCGGCAGCCGTTCCAGAACGAGGACATGGACAAGCTGCAGGAGTGGGTGGACGACGCGTTGGACCTCGTCGAGTTCGCCAACGGCCCGGCTGACTCGGAGTGGGGAGCGGTGCGGGCCGACATGGGACACCCCGCGCCGTTTGGTCTGAAGTACATCGGACTCGGCAACGAAGAGCACCACACGAAGGAGTTCGAGGCGCGATTCCCGCACTTCGTCAAGGCGATCCGCGAGCGCTACCCCGACATCACGATCGTCGGCACCTCGGGACTCGGCCACCAGATTCCGATCTACGACTTCATGGCGAAGCAGGGCGTCGAGATCTCCGACGAGCACTACTACGAGTCTCCGGAGTGGTTCATCGCGAACCAGCATCGCTTCGACGATTTCGACCGCAGCAAGCCGAAGGTCTTCGTGGGCGAGTACGCCTCGCGCGGGAACAGGCTCTACAACGCCGTGGCCGAGGCGTGCTATCTGACGGGTATCGAGCGCAACGCCGACATCGTCCCCATGACGGCCTACGCGCCCCTGTTCGCGCGCTATCGCTTCACGCAATGGACTGCCGCGGACCTCATCTGGTTCGATCACAAGACCGTGGTCCGCACTCCGAGCTACTACGTTCAGCAGCTGTTCTCCGTGAACAAGGGCGATGCGTATCTGCGCAACGAGTCGCGATTCGACCAGAGTCCCCCTGAGGGAGCCGAGCCGGCTCTGGGCAGGATCGGCGTCGGCACCTGGGAGACCAGCGCGGTGTTCGACGACATTCGAGTGCGAAGCGGAGACAGGACGCTCGTCGACGAGAATTTCGAGACCGGATCCGGAAACTGGCACGTCGTCGGCGGACAGTACGTTGCCACGGACGGCGCGTACGGTCAGACAAACCGGGAACGCACTCCGGCCCTGAGCCTCTGCAAGACCGAGATCGACGCTTCGTCCGTCAGCTACTCGTTGCGAGCGAAGAAGACAGGTGGACGCGAGGGATTCCTCATCGTGTTCGGCGCGCGAGACGGCCGGTACTACTGGTGGAACCTCGGCGGCTGGCAAAACTCTCGTCACGCGATCGAAGAGGGTGTCAGGAGCTACCGCGAAGGAAAATCGGAGCTCGCCACCAAGCGCGGCCGGATCGAATCGAACGTGTGGTACGACATCCGCGTCGAGCTCGACGAAGGTCGGATCCGCTGCTTCCTCAACGACGAGTTGATTCACGACGTCAAGCCGTCACAGCCCGAAATCGGTGTCGCGGCGAGCCGCGACAACGCGAGCGGCGACATCGTCCTGAAGATCGCCAACCCCAGGTCGGAAGCCTACCCGACGCGCGTCAACTTGCGCGGCGTGGACGCCGTTGCCAGCTCCGGCACCGTGACCCTGTTGAGCGGCGACAAGAGCGACATGAACGACCTCGAGAGCCCCGATCGCGTCAAGCCGATCGTCAGCCGCATTCCCGTGGCCGTCGGTTTCGACTACATCGTCCCCCCCATGTCCGTACAATTCGTGAGGATCCCTCGAGCCCGGTAGACCAGCCCCCTTCGACGAGGAAGAAGTCGATGCGCCTCACACGTCGCGAGTCCCTCTCCGTTCTCGGTGGCGCGGTCGCCGCGTCCGCACTGCATCCGATCCTCGCTGCAGCCGAGGAGGGCGGTCGACCGGTGCCGCACATCGCAACGAATACCTATCCGTGGTCGACGTTCGCCAGACGCGCCGGCAAGACCTACTCGCAATCCGAGTCGCTGTGGGCGGAAATCGCCAAGACGGGCATCGCCGGATACGAACCGATCGTCAACAACCCGAAGGAGCTCGACGGGCTCGGTCCGCGGCTGAAGAAGCACGGTCTCGAAATGCGGTCGCTGTACGTCAACAGCACGCTCCACGACGCTGCTGCTGCAGATCGCAGCGTCGCGCAGGTCCTCGCGATCGCGAAGGCCGCCCGCGAGATCGGTACGCGGATCATCGTCACGAACCCCTCGCCGGTCCGTTGGGGCGGCGCAGAGGACAAGACCGACGCACAGCTGCGAACGCAAGCGGCCGCGATCGACAAGCTCGGCGCCAAGCTCCGCGGGCTCGGCCTCACGCTCGCCTATCACAACCACGACGCGGAGCTGCGCCAGGGCGGGCGGGAGTTCCACCACATGCTGACCGCTACCGACCCGGCGAACGTCAAGCTCTGCCTCGACTCGCATTGGGTCTTCCGCGGTTGCGGCGATTCAGAGGTGGCCCTCTTCGACGCCTTGACGCACTACCACTCGCGAGTCGTCGAGCTGCACCTGCGCCAATCGGCACAAGGCGTCTGGACGGAGGTCTTCTCGATGCAGGGAGACATCGACTACCGCCGCCTGTTCGATTTCCTCGCCGCTCGAAAGATCGAGCCGCACCTCGTGCTCGAGCAAGCGGTCGAGGCGAAATCGCCGCGTGAGCTGACCGCGACGGAGGCCCATCGACGCGGACGTGAAAATCTCGCGAAAGCGTTCGACTGAGGCGCCATGAACACGCCGCGATGCGCGCAAAACCCCCTGATGACCTGCCCGGAGACGAAGACGACATGACGCGGCACCTGCTCCTCGCGCTACTCCTGGCGCTCTCGGCCCCCACCGCGTTCGCAGACGAGACCGGCTGGACCGAGCTCTTCGATGGCAAGACGCTCCGCGGTTGGAGAACGCTCCGCGGCAAGCCGGCGACAGGCTGGAAGGCGTCGAACGGAGAGCTCCACTTCGCGCCGCCGAAGAAGCACAGCGGTGGCGGCGATCTCTACACGGAGAAGGAATACGGCGATTTCGTCCTCGAGCTCGAGTGGCGGATCGCTTCCGGCGGGAACAGCGGCATCAAGTACCGCATGAACTGGTACGGCAAGAAGTACCTCGGCCCCGAGTACCAGCTCCTCGACAACACGCGCCGGAAGAAGGGCGCGAAGATGACGAAGGGAAACACGACGGGCGCCCTGTACGACCTTCTCCCCGTGAATGCCAAGGCCTGGGCCGTGAAGCCACAGGGCGAGTGGAACCGGACGCGCATCGTCGCTCGCGGCAGCCGCGTCGAACACTGGCTCAACGGCAAGAAGGTCGTCGACATCGATCTGCGGTCGGCGGAGTTCCGAGACGCCGTGGCGAAGAGCAAGTTTCGACAGCTCGAGGGCTTCGCGCAGAACCCTGCCGGGAGGATCATGCTGCAGGATCACGGCAGCGAGATCCGGTTCCGGAAGATCCGCATTCGGGAGGTGCCGCGCGACAAGAGCCGCCCGAAGGCGAACGGCGGGACCGACGCGAGTCGAGCCCCTGCGGCAAAGAAGCGAGCGGGCTCCGCTTGACGTCCGCTATCGCGCGACGGAAGCGGCGACGGTCAGAACCGAGATCCACGCGGGAGACGTCACCATGAAGAGCATCTCGAGACGGACGTTCACGACGGGTGTCCTGGCCTCCGGCACGGCGCTGGCGCTCGGTCCGCTCGCACAGGCGCGCGGGGCGAACGATGACATTCGCGTCGCGGTGGTCGGGATTCGCGGTCACGGCCGCAGTCACATTCGCAATTACCAGCGGCTCGCAGGTGTACGCGTCGTCGCGCTCTGCGATGCAGACCGTGCCGTGCTCACGAACGGCGTCCGCGATCTCGATCGTCAGGGCGTCAAGGTGGCGGCGCATACCGACCTTCGCAAGCTGCTGGACCGCAAGGATGTCGACGCCGTATCGACCGCCACCCCGAACCACTGGCATTCGCTCCTGACGGTCTGGGCGTGCCAGGCGGGGAAGGATGTCTGCGTCGAGAAGCCGGTATCGCACAACGTCTGGGAAGGGCGGAAGATGGTCGAGGCCGCGCGCAAGTACGACCGCGTCGTGCAGGCCGACCTCGACCAGCGCTCGCGGACCGCCAACGACGAGATCGCCGCGTTCTTGCGCCAGGAAGGCCTCGGACGGATCGTTCTCGCCCGCGGCTGGTGCTACAAGTACCGGCCCTCGATCGGCAAGACGAACGGTCGGGGGCGTATTCCCGAATCGATCGACTACGACCTCTGGTGCGGGCCGGCTCGCAAGGATCCGATCGACCGCCGCGAGCTCCACTACGACTGGCACTGGGTCTGGAACACCGGCTGTGGCGAGATCGGCAACAACGGCCCCCATCAGCTGGACCTGATCCGCTGGATGCTGGCGGAGCGCGGACTGCCTCGCCGAGCGATGAGCCTCGGCGGGCGTTTCGGATACGACGACGCGGGCGAGACGCCGAACACGCAGATCTCGTTCTTCGACTACGCCACGGCACCGGTGATCTACGAGGTCCGCGGACTCCCCCATCGGCCGGGGACGAAGCAGATGGACACGTATCGTGCCGTCAGCGCGCAAGGCCGAACGCTGGAGAACCGTTGGAAAGGGAGCGGCCCGAACACAGGGATCATCATCCAGTGCGAAGAGGGATACGTCGACCTGAGCTCGCACACGGCCTTCGACGCGCAGGGCAAGGAGATACGAAAGTTCACCGGAGAGAGCGTCGGCCCGTCCCGCGATCCGCAGGCGAACTTCATCCGTGCGGTGCGCTCTCGCAAGCCGGAGGACCGGAAGACGGATATCGAGGAGGGACACCTGTCGACGTGCCTCTGCCACCTCGGGAACATCTCCTACCGCACGGGCAAGTCCGCGAGCTCGGCGACGGTTCGCGAGGCGATGCGCGACGACCGGGACGGCCTCGAAGCCTACGGGAGATTCCTCGAGCACTTGGCCGTGCACGAGATCGATCTCGACAAACGCGCCGTGACCCTCGGCCCCTGGCTGGCTCTGCGCGACGGCGAGGAACGCTTTGCCGGCCCCTTTGCTGACGCCGCGAATCGGCTGCTGCGACGTGAGTATCGCCACCCGTTCGTGATCCCGGACCGCGTGTAGCGGACGTCAGCCCGCCCCGGACCTTCAGACGGAGCTACGACCGTGGTGAAGACGAAGCCGCATGACCGAACGACGCCGATGACATCCTCGGCCTGGATGGCGCTGGTCGTCGCCACGGCCATCATCGCGCCTAGCCTTGACGTGATCGCGGACAGTCCGACCTCGGGGCCGCGCGCCGAGGTCTGGGTCCCGGCCATGAAAGCGGTCAACGCGAAGTTCGAGGGAGAGCCGGGCACCCTGGCGCTGTTCGGCGACTCGATCACGGACTCGAGGGCGTTCTGGTTCGGGTTGCAGTTTTCGCGCCAGAACGCCTCTGCGAAGATGACCAAGGCGTTCGAGCTGGTCAGTCGTCACATGTACGAGGATTGCTGGGACCGCAGGGGCCCCCGGTACGGCAACCTGAGTCGAATGACCATCCGCTGGGCTCACAGGAACGTGGGCGCCTGGCTCGAGAATCTCGATCCGGAAGTGGCGCTGATCATGTTCGGCTCGAACGACCTCAACAGTCTCGAGGTCAAGGAGTACGAGGCCAAGACGCGCGAGGTCGTGAAGAAGTGCCTGGACAACGGCACGGTCGTCATCCTCAGCACGGCCCCGCCCAGACACGGCCGCGCGGAGAAGGCCGCCGTATTCGCCGAGGCGGTCCGCAAGGTCGCTCGTGAGCTGAAGGTCCCCCTGACCGACTACCACACCGAGATCCTCAAGCGCCGCCCCGACGATTGGGACGGAGCGGCGGCGGAGTTCAGCCAATACCGCGGCTACGACGTCCCCACTCTGATCGCTCGAGACGGCGTGCATCCGTCCAATCCCAAGAAATACGTCAACGACTACTCGGACGAGGCGCTCCGCAACAACGGCTTCGCGCTGCGGAACTACCTCACTTTGATGAAGTACGCCGAGGTGATCACGAAGGTCTTGCCCAAGCGACCGCTGCGCCCGAACGTGCCGCTCGAGACGATCTTCTTCCAGGACTTCGAGTCCAAGGGCGACTGGGACGGAACGGTGACCGCCGAGTCGACCCCGGCCTCCAACAAGCACGTGGTGGTCGGACACGCTCGAGACGAGTACTACGGACGCAAGATTCGCGTCGGCACGCGAAAACCACCGGTGGTCGTGGCCAGGACCACCTATCTCAGCTTCGACTACTATGTGGAGGGCTCGGAATTCCTGCAGGTCTTTCTCTTCGATCTCGATATCAACGACAACTGCCGCTACCGCATAGCGGCGCCGAAGACCGGCAAGTGGACGACTCACAGGATGAAGGTCACTCGCGGAGGGAAGCTCAAGCGCGGCCACAAGGTGGACGACATCTTCTTCTTCGCCGGCAAGCCAGGCAGCAAGACCACTCGGCTGATGGTGGACAATGTCCGCCTCGAGGGGAGCGACGAGTAGCGCGGGGCGATCGTTACTTCCCGTCCCTCAGCTCTCTATTGCCCGCCTTGATCCGCTCCACCTGTCTCCGGCTCAACCTCTGGCGGAAGTAGGCTTCCGGCCGGAGGTAGGCCTTGTGGCGTTTCATCTCCGGATCGTCCACGTCCTTGCTCAAATCGCAGTCGAAGCGCGCCAGGACGGCGTGGTTGAAGCTCCAGTCACCGGTGTAGTTGGTGAAGTGAGAGAGCCCCCACGTGATCCCGCGGCCGTCCTTCGTGCCCGTGAACGCATCGGGAACGTAGGGGCCGGCGGCCATGGGCATCAACTCGACGATGGACTTGATCTCGAAGTTCACCCCGTCCGCCGCGTATTGGACGGTGAAGTGCTCGTTGCCGTCCCGGGTCACCAGAGCCGCGATTCCGCCGCCGAAGGGGAAGAGCGTCGTTTCGTGCCCGGCGCAGATCACGGGGTTCAGGGGATGCTTGGTGAACGGGCCCAGGGGGTCGTCCGCAGTGGCCAGGCCCTGCATGCGCACAAGCCGGGGGTCGCCGTCGAAGTCCGACTTGTAGTACAGGTAGATATTGTCTCTATACACCAAGGGATAGGGATCGTGGATGGAGTATTGGTCCCATTCCCCTTCGGTCCCGTTGGCGATGACGATCTTCTCATGCGGCGTCCACGGCCCGTCGGGCGAGTCCGCGTAGGAGACGGCCACCGGGCAGTCATCTCCCCGCTTGCCGCTGGCCTCCATGAAGCCCTGGTAGTAGAGGTAGTACTTCCCTTTCCACACCAGAATGTCGGTGGTGGTGACCGAGCGCCACCCCACGTCGGGCTTCGACGGTCGGGGGACTGCGACGCCCTGCTCTTCCCAGGTGAAGCCATCCTCGCTGGTGGCGTACCAGATGTCGGCCAGATCCCAGTCGCTCGACGGGATCGTGTCGGTGCAGCTCCTGGCGCCTCTGGGCGGCGACGGGGTGTGCCGATGGGTGTACCACACGTAGTACTTGCCGTTGGCGAATATCACCTTGGACGGATCGCGGCGTGAGATCGTCCCATCGTGCCCGTTGTAATCGAAGCCTTCCAGCTCGGTGTACTTGAACAACGAGAAGAGCTCGTTGTGCTCGGGGCGCGCCGCCGGGTAGGCAGCGTAGTTGCGCTTCATCGCCGCGCTGAGAGGGCGATCCGGCTTCTCGCGGGGCAGCTCGAACGGAAAAGCGCCGAGCTCGTCGCCGGTCAGGCGCTCCCGCGACAAGGGCGGCCCGGCCGACACGCTTGCCGAGACGGGCTTGCCGAGCGCCAGGTTCTCGGTCGGGACCACGGCGGAACAGCCGAGCGGTGCGATAGTCAGTGCGCACAGAACGGTGATCGTCGTTCTCTCGATCATGAAACACCTCGCAATCCGGTCTCATTCCAGATCGGGCCATCATCGCCCGCCAGCACGAACGCCCTCACGGCTTCGGGCCGATGGTGACCCTGCGGCGGTACATGTAGTCGTACTCCTGGCCGGGCCCCTTGCGAGGGAAGTAGATGTGGAAGTCTCCGTCGACGCTATGGCAATCGGCGCTGGGGCCGTCGAAGTCTACGAACGAGGAGTAGGGCTGCATCGCGCCGTCACTGTTCTGGTCGAGAGTCGCTTCGAGGGACCAGTCCACGCCGTCTGGCGAGGAGAACAGAAGGAGCTTGCCGGCACGGTGGGTCTGGACGGTGAGAAGGTACTTCTTCAGTGCCGTGCAGTAGGCCGCGTCCGCGTGCAGGTCTTCACCCCCGACGATGGTCGGAATGAGATCCTCGCCCGGCTTGTCGGAAAGCCCGGGTAGGTCCCACTTGCCATCACGATACTTGTGCCAAGGGGTCACCTCGTGTCGCGCGGCGGCAGCGATCACGGTGTCGAGCCTGGCACGGGCAGCACATTGGATGCTCTTCCGCCGCCGAGATCCCGGAGCGGATATGACGTCGTTGTAATAGACATGAATGAACTCGCCCACGATGATGTAGGGTCCTCCCCCGATGTTCTGGCGAGGGTCTGCCGGCCTGACGATCTCGCCGCAGTAAGTCCAGCTGGCGCCCCGATCGGTCGAGTAACCCAGGCCGAGGGCGAACCGCTGATCGGCCCTCTTCCTGCTCTTGTTGAGCTCCGCGTGGGTGATGGCCAGAAGAGCCCCGCCAGGGCATTCGTATATACCGAGGACCCAGATGCCTTCCTCCGCGTAGTCCTGGTAGTGCCCGTTGTAGTCCCAGAACTCCTCCTCGGTCTTGCTGCTGACATGGACCTTCAGAGGATCCTCGGGCGGCCCCTTGTGCCAAGAGTGACGGCTCCTTCGTTTCCCTCCGGGCTCGAGACGACACCCGAAGGAGTGGAAGAAATACATCTCTCCATCCCTGCGGAGAGTCGAGAGGCTGCCGTCATAGCGAATGGGAATCTCGTCCTCCGTGTAGATGAGCTCAGCCTTGCCGATCTTGACCTCCTGGGCCTGAGCCTGCAGGCGCGCTGCGGAGAGCATGGAAACGAGCGTGAGAGTGAAAAGAAGAGCACGCTGACTATTCACGGCTTCCGCCTCTTCTTCGGATCCATCATCACGTGCCGGCTTCGCTCCGTCGCGAAACGGCGCCGGCGGGAATCAAGCCCGGACGTCGAGCTCGTCGTCATCCGCTTCGACCTGACGCGACCGGGTCACAGGCACAGTAGCACCGCGAGACCGAAGAAGAGCAGGATTCCCGCGATCATACACAACCCGCCGAGCACGCGTTTGCGCGGTCGACGGGCCCAGAGGTAGACCCCCGAATCGTCGGGTGGCGCGAAAGGCACTTCGCGGATGCTCTCCCAAGTCGGAGGTTGGACGCTGAGCGTCTCGGTCATTCTGATTCTCTGATTCTCTCCGGTCGATCTGCTTCGCCACCGACGGACTGCTAGTGCTTCTGCGGTCCGAGCTTCCTCCATGTGGGTGCTCCGGGCGTTGGCGGCAGCTCTTCGATGGTCACGTCCTTCACCTGAACGAGCGCCTTGCCACCGCCATGCACCTGGATGCCGATTCGACCGTCGAGCGCGATGCCGGGGTCTTTCTCGGTGTAATCGAGGGCCGCCACACCATTGATCCAGGAACGAATGCGCGGCCCTTCCGCGAGAATCCGGTACTCGTTCCAACCGCCCTTCCGGACCGCCTTCTCGACGGCGGCGAGATCAGCGGCCTGGCCGATGACACGGTTGCGGCGCGACTCGTCGTACAACTTGCCCCACCAGCCGTTTCCGGCGTCCACCTGATACCCGATCATCTCGTGGCTTCCGGACACTCGCTGACTGCGAATCTGAATTCCGGAGTTCACGAAGCCCACCGTCCCCGAGACGCGGATCTTCAGGCGCAGATCGAAGTTCTGGTAGGAGCGCTCGGTCGCGACGAAGGAGTTGTGCGGTACCCTCTCCTCGAGCGAGCCGGCGGCGATCGTTCCGTCCTTCACGCTCCAGAGACCGCGCTCGGCCTCCAGAATCTCCCACCCGTCGAACGTCTTCCCGTCGAAGAGGACCTGCCGAGCACGCGACTTTCCCGTCAAGCTCTTGATGTACTCGACCTCTTTCGCGTCGTACGGCTTGCCGTCACGACGCAGGATCTCGTGAAACCAGACGTCCGGCTCGGCCGTGTACTGTCGCCGCCACGAATCCCATGGGTAGTTGGTCTGAGTCTTCCCCGCGACGAAGCCCCAGTTGTACGCCGCGACCTTCTGCTTCTTGAAGTAACCCATCACCGGATCGAAGCGGCTGCCGTTCGGTCGCGCCATGTACTCCGTACAGAGGATCGGACGCCCGTACCGGCGCAGCTGCTCGACGCGCGGCTGCACGTGCTCGAGGCCACCGTAGTTGTGAAAGCTGACGACGTCCGACTCCTCGAGCATGACCCGCTCGATCGGAGAGAGCTCGTCGTGACTCGGCCACGGCCCCCGCCAGACGCCCGCTGTCAGGGGCTGGGACGGATCCGCCTCGCGAGCCCATCGAAACACCTTCACTAGCAGCTGCGTCGCCATCTCGGCCTTGTTCGGAATCTCGGACTTGTCGCCGCGCTCGCCGTACGAATTGAGGTTCTCGTTGTCCGGCTCATTGAAGATGTCCCAGAGCTGCACTCGCTTGTCGTCGCGAAAGCGTCGGATCAAACCCGTGATGTACGGGCGCAACTCATCATGGCGCCGCGGATCACGGAGGATCTCCCGCCCCGGTGCCTGCAGCCAGCCGGAGTTGTGGACGTGCGGCCGCGGCGCCCTCTGCTTCCCGAGCATCGGCCGCGGGTCCCAGACGCCATCGAGCGGCACGAGCATCACACCGATGCCATGCTTGTCGGCGATCGCCAAGAACTCGTCCACCCGCCGCAGAAAACCCGCGCTGTCCTGTTTCCAGAGCAGATCGTGCAGGTAGACGCGGATGCTGTTGAAGCCGAGATCTTCAGCCCAGCCGAGCTCGCGGTCGATCGTCTTCGCATCGAAGGAGTCGGCCTGCCACATCTCGAGCTGGTTAATCGCTGTCGACGGGTTGAAATTGCACCCGACCAACCATGGCTGCTCGGCATACCACTCGTTCGCCTGCTTCGCACTCCAACGTTCTCGCGAAAACGCCTCCGTCGTGAACAGCGTCAGAGATGTGACGACCGCGGCAACGACGATGGCGGACGGACCGACTCGAGCGGTGAGCTGTCGCTTCATGGTTCTCGCCTTCCCATTTCCGAGTAGCTTCCAGTTTCGTCGAGGATACGCGGCCGCCGCGATCGCATCCAGCGGGCGAAAGTAGCGGGGTGATCGAGGTAGGGGACGCGATGCCGACGGCCGGGAAGAGGAACGCAGATTACGGGCGCGACGCCCGCAGCAGCTCCGTACTCGCACCGGGAGTAGCGCGCGCGAACGATCGCGGCCCCGCCCCGGCGAGAATCAGGCCAGCAGAAGCGAACAGGCCGGCTGGAGCGAAGTCGTCCTCGGCCCGGGCTTCGGGCGGCCCGATGTCCACGTCACTCCGTCCATCGAAACCGTCGCGAGATCCGGCCTCGGCGCTCCTCTTCGTGAGCCCCCTCCACCCAGTGTCCGGCTCGAGGGTAGACGCGGTACTCCTTCGGACCTGCAAGACGGTCGTACACCGCGAAGATCGTCGCCGGCGGGCAGACGCGGTCCTGCAGGCCGAGTCCGAGGAAGACTGGACACCGGATGCGTTCTGCGAGATTGAGCGTGTCGAAGTAGCTCAGCGTTCGTAGCGTCTTCTCCCAACTCCGGTGCGGCTTCGCCTTCACCCAGTCGTCCCCCTCCGGCCAGTGCGTCGCTTCGAAGTACGCCACCCAGTCGCAGAGAAACGGGATGTCCGGGGCGCAGAAACTCACGCGCTGGTCGAGCGCAGCGGTCGCCAGGCTCAGGCCGCCGCCCTGGCTGCCACCGGTCACGGCGATGCGGCCAACGTCGACCTCGGGACGTGACGCCAGAAAGTCCACCGCTCTGACGCAGTCTGCGTACGCGCCTTGGTAGAAGTACCCGCGGGGAGCGTCGAGACCGCGGATCCAGTAGTTCACGGGCGTTCCGCTGACGTCGTCCCGACTCATCCCGTGGCCTCGGATGTCGAACGATAGAACGGCCAGCGGGTCCCCGTTGCCCAACGGCCGCATGCTGCTGCCGTAACCGGGCACACGCAGCAACGCGGGATGCGGGCCGTCGGCGACTGGCTTCTCGTACCAGCCTCGAACGCGGACATCTCCGAGGCTACGCATCTCGACCGTGTGCACCTCGTGCGTGGCGGTGTCGAGATCCGGCCGCCGTTCCATCACGTAGCGCGGCGAAACGGCAGCCAGTGACGCGAGCGTCGACCGCCAGAACTCGTCGAAGTCGTCCTGACGGGTCAGGGGGGATCGGATCTCTGCCGGCCGGTAGCCGAGGACCATCGACCGCTTTCCGACGCTACCATCCGTCGCGTTCCGAAGCTCGCAGGTCGCGCGGTAGAAACCCGCCTTCTTCGGTGTGTACCGGCACCTGACGACGGTCTGTCCACCTGCGGGGACGTTCGCGATGGAGGTGTCGGTCGCGAGCACCCCGCCTGCATCGTTCTCGATCTTCCAATGCACCTCGCCGACCGCCGGCACGCGTGCGTCGTTACGCAGATTGGCGGCGACGGGCATGCCGCTCGCCGCGATGAAGATGCCGTCGCCTCGCCGTCCGAGATCGAAGTCGATCGCCAGGAAATCTCCGAGCGTAGGAGCCGCCAGCCGGCAGTCGCCCTCGTACATGCCGCCCGGACCTTTTCCGTCGTAGACCCGGATGGCGACCACGTTCTCTGCGCCCCACCGGATCGCGGTGAGCGGGATCTCGTAGCTTCGTGTCGCTCGCCATGCGGTCTCGTAATTATCGGGAAAGGTCCCCGTCGTCCCGATCAGCGTACCGTTGATCCACGTCTCGTCGACGTCGTCGATCTTGCCGAGCGTGATCTTCAAGGCTCGAAACCGCTGGACGTCCGGATCGTCTCGCACGTTCCTCGGCATGTGGAAACGGAGGCGATACCACCCGAAGCCGTCGACATCCGAGAAGCCCTGCTCCTCCCACGACCGGCCCGTGCGAATCGGCTGCCAGCGCGAGTCGTCCAGTTCCGGTTCGGACCATGAGCGGTCGTCGCCGATCTTGAATCTCCAACCGACGTCGACAGCCGGAAGCTTCGATTCCGTACGAGCATCGTCGTCCGACACTCCCGACGCGAGTCCGATCTGACAAGACACGGACGCCGTGCAGACGGCGACGAGCAGAAGCGTCGTTCGTACCGCCGTTCGCTTGTCGCGTTCACTCGGGCTCACGGTCTCGGGCGCTGTCACTCTCGTCGTCGTGCGGTCGATCATCGGCGTTGACTCCGAAGATCAGCGTCGGTCATACGCCCTCCGCGCGCAAGAGAGGAAGGACATCCGGAAGCAGACGGTCTCAAACCGGCATCCTCAACAGCTCCGGTATTCGCACTCACCGAACTCGCTCGGCGTCGGATCCACACCACAGTCGTGCGGACCTGGGCTCGGTGGCGGCCCCCCTCCGAGGAACAGCCAATTCAGGATGAAGACGGCATCGGCGAGGTCGATCTCCTCGTTGTCGTTGCTATCGGCGGCGGCGGGACACGGAAGCGGCTCGCACCCGAGGAACAGGAAGCACAGCAGCCCGACCGCGTCGGAGATTTCGACCGGACCATCGCCGTTCACGTCGCCGCGACGGAATCCGGACGCGGGGACGCCGAGGAACGTCACGGTGGTGTCCGCCTCGTCGGCGTTGCACGCGTCGAAGGAGTCGTCATCCGACGCGAAGTACGCCTGGACCGGCTGGCCGGATCCTCGCAGACCGGAGCGGAATGCGAGCCGTCCCGAGACCTCTTCGCCTTCCGCGACGTTGCGAGCCGTCTCGAGAGAAAGCGACAGTACCGACTCGGTGACGACGGGATCGAGCCGCGCGGGTTCTACGAAGGAGAGCACCACCGCGCTCACTGCTCCTCTGCGTCCGTCGTTCCGATCGGGCGAGACGACCTCGCTCTTCTCGAAGCCACCGCTTTGGATCCCCTCCGGGACCGGGGCAACGACCGTGCCGTCGGTCGTCACCGACGCGATGTCGACGTCGCCTTCGACCTCCACCGAGATCGACCAGCCCTGAAGGCCGGCACCGGCCGGCAAGAGGGACACGAGGTTCGCGAACACCACGCCACGGCCGATCCTTCCGGCGCTCGACTCCAGGAGGATCTCGGTCCCGCACGCGCCGTCCAGCGCCAATCGCTCGTCGAACGCTGCGCCGCCGCGGATGTTCTCGCTCGAGAAGGCGACGCTGATCGGGTTGTCGGGATCGTCACGACAGTGGTCACACGGCTCTCTCGGGCAGAAGACCTCGACACTGCAGCTCGCTCCGGACAGACCGCACGCGGTCTCCCCGGACGCGGGGACGACCTCGTACGTGTGCTGCCCCTCTGGCGCGTCGTCGTCTTCGAAGCGCGTCTCCGAGGCCGCGACCCGGCCGATCTCGACGCCGTCGCGGAGCACTCGAAGCTCGAGCCCGTCGGTATCGGGCAGCGGGGCCCAGCTGAGCTCGACGACGCACCGCTCGACGTCGAGAGTGCAGGAGAGCTCGTCGATCGCGCACACGACGCGAATCGCGAGCGGCTCCGATCGACTCGTACCGCACGAAGTCTCGGTCGTCAGGACGATCTCGTGCGTGCCGCAGGTCGCGAACGCGTGCCGTACCGTTCGGGCGGACGACGTGTTGCCGTCGCCGAGGTCCCACTCGTACGAGGAGAACTCGACACCGCTGACTTCGTCGAAGACAACCTCCTGCCCGAGACACGCGATGACGACGCTCGATCGAAGCCGCGGGACGGGAGGATCATCGCTGACGATGAGCGGTGCCGAAGAGGCGGCCCATTCACCGCGTCCGCAGGCGCTGACGCCACGGACGCGGAACGAGAGCTCGCCGGGGCCGACCGGTCCGTACTGCAAGCTGCACTCGCGAAGGCCCGTCGCGACGGTGACGCACGCCTGTCCCGCCGGGCAGACCTCGACGTCGTAGCTGTCGGCATCCGGGTCACACGGCCACGAGACCGTGACCGCGTCCCCCGAGCAAGCCTCCGTTGCGTGCGCGGGGCCGCCAGGAATCGGCCCCGGAGTGCGGAGCACCACGAGCGCGACGCCGACGGCGGACGGACCGGGAGCGCTCTCGCCGCAGTCGTTCGACGCAACGACGCGGAAGCGGCGGTCGCCCGCGCTGTCCAGGGCGTAGGCGAAGGTCGGCAGGTTCGCGACGGCGACGCGGTCCCACGGATCGTCCGACACGCTGACCTCCAGAGCGTACTCGGTCGCACCGGCGACGGGATCGGCTTGGACCGGAACCGCGTCGCCGACGCACGCGTTGGTCGGCAAGTCGAGCGACGGCGGCGACGGCGGCGGGCCCACCACGAGGATCGGCTCCGCAGAGGTGATCGCCGTGCCGAGGCCACATTCGTTCTCCGCGACGATCGAGACGCTCCACGAGCCGATCGTGTCGGGTGGGAAGCTCCACTGGCTCGTCGGGTGATCGACGGTCGCCGACGTCACGGAGGTCCCGTCTCTCGAGAGGTCGATCCGGTAGCGCACCGCGTCGGGATGCGGCGTCCACTGAACCCGAACGATGGAGCCGACACAAGCGCTCGCCGGCTGCATCGGCGGATCGACGAGTTCGACGGTCCTCAGGACGCGGACGGCCTGCTGGCCCTCTCGCCACGGCCCGGGACCTGCGGCGTTCGTCGCGCGCACGCGGACGTCGAGATCACCGGGCGATTCCGCGGTGATGCGACAGCTCGTGGCGGGGTGGTCGACCGAGCAGACGTTCGTCCAGATCGGCTCGCCGGCGCGGCGCAGCTCGAGCTCGTAGGATTCCGCACGCTCCACCGCGCACCAGCTGACGTCTGCCTCGGCGCCGGTGCAGACGGTGTCCGGAAGCACGAGGCAGGGAGGGGCCTCGGGAGGCGCGGACGTCGTGACGCATACGGCTCCCGCGAGGACGCTGTCCGCACTCGGCGGCGTCTGCACCACGACGTCCCAGCAGCCGATGTGGGCCTCGGTGAGGAAGAAGGTCGCGGCGATCTCACGAGGCGATATCACCTCCACGGACTCGGGCGGGATCGTCGTGTCTCCGCCGCGTAGCACGGCTGTCGAGCTCCGCCGGAAATGGTCGCCGACGAGAAGG
>CAYMRB010000025.1:0-41975 GCA_964392615.1 uncultured Planctomycetia bacterium
GGTGCGACCGACGGCGATCGCCGGCACCGACTGGTTCCGCGTCGGCCTCGAGGTAACTCGTCTAGAAGAGGCCGGCGAGATCGCCCACCGCCGCACGCTCTTCGCCGAAATCGAGTTCTTCCCGCTCGCGGAGGAGTCCGTCGATACCGTGCTGCTCGTGCGCGCGGGGCGGCCGGCGATCGCCGGTCGTTTCACCGATCGCCAGCAGGACGGCTCGATGCGCGAGTTCGCCGTCATCGCGCGTCTGACGCCGATCACGGTCACGGGTGACGCTCCAGAGCGCCCCGCGATCGGTGGCTTTCACGAGCGCGTACTCGACCTGTCCTTCCTGCTCGAGCCGCTGTCGCGCGGCGAACGCCCCCTGTCGCGCGCCGCGTGGCTTCGGGTGATCCGCGCCCAGGCGGATCCGGATGCGTGGCTCGACGAGCGAGCCGAGATGGAGTTCTCCGGCGGCTCGTACCTGCACGTCACTGCGCGCCCCGAGACGCACCGCGCGGTCCGCGAGTGGGTCGACGCGCGCATTCGCGAGCGCGCACGCGTGGCGACCGTCGCGGTCAGCGAGTACAGCGGGCCGATCGACGCCGTGCTCGCAGTCGTCGGTGCCGCCGAGGGTCAGATCTACCTCGCGGATGATTGGAGGGTGAGCGACGCCGGCAAGCGTCTCGAGCGTCGCTCTACCACGCACGTCGCCGGCGCGCTCGGCTGCCGCCTGCGCGCGCGCGGCTTCGACGCGCGTTCGTTCGTCGGCGACGTCGAGTGTGTGTCCGGCGGTACGGGATTCTCGATCATCGAGATGCCCGACCCGATCGTCGAATCGGCCGGCAACGGCTTCGAGCTCGACGCGACCGTCGCGCCGCGGCTCGACGCTTCGAGCGTGCAGCTCGATCTCGAGTGGGCGCGCTGCCGCAGCTCGTTCGAGTCGCAAATCGAGTTCTTCCCGGGCGTGCAGATGGCCGCCAACGACGGCGGCGTGACGATCGAGAACGGCGAGTACCGCGGTCAGGTGACCGTGCGCATGCCGTATGTCATCGATTTGCCGAGCCAGCGCGTCGACACCTATCGCGCGAGCCTGCCACTCGCCGTCGGTCGCTCGGCCGCCCTCAAGGTGCAGAAGCGTCGCGGCGGCGTCGCGAGCCTGCTCGTCGCACGCGTCGAGGTGACCGCTGCCGACATGCGGGGCGCCGGGGAAGGAGGTGAGCGATGAAGACGCTGACGACACGACACGGAATCGGCTGCGCCGTCGCTCTTGTCGCGCTGCTCGCCGTCTGCGACGACGCCCGCTCGCAAGGCCCGGTACGCCGGGACACGAAGATCTTTCGCATCGGTTCGTTGACGACCCAGCCACCGTTTGGCGACCGCGTCGACGGTTACGTGCCCGTCTTGCGCGGCTGGGACCACGACTCGTACGACACCGGAGAAGTCGCATTCGACGACGAGGAGACGGCTCCGGAGGGCATGGCTCTGTCGTGGATCGACGACGATGCTCTCGGTTCCGTCATCGAGTCGTTGATCGCCGAGGACTCGTGGAGCAACGCGCGCAACGGGCTTGACATCGTCGGCGATCACCTCGTCGTGACGCAGACGCCGGGCGTCTTGGCACAAGTCGGCGCGTTCGTCGCCGATCTGGAGGCGCGCTTGGCACGCCTGCTGCGTGTCGACGTCGCGATGGTACCGTTGGCGGCCCTCGACGCCGTGCGAACCGATTGGCGCGGCGCGTACTGGCTCGACGCCGACGTGGTCGATGCGGCGCTCGCGGCGGCGGGCGACGACGGCTGGCTGCTGTCCGGTCTCGCACACGCCGGCGTGCCGCGACAGCTGCAGGTCGCCGACGCCGCGCGGCACATCGTCGATTTCGAGGTCAACCAGACCGGTGTATTGCCCGCCGCCAACCCGGTGATCGACAACGAGCCTGACGGGTTGTTCGCCAGCGTGCGCGTGCATCGCGCCGCGACGCTGCTGCGCGTCGATCTCGAGGTCGATCGAACGGACGCGCTCGGCGTGCGAGAGCGACGCGGGACACCGACGGGCGCGTTCGAGCTCACCGACCGTCGCGACACCGCGTTGCGGACGTCGCTTCTCGTGCCGCCAGGTCGCAGCGCTGTCGTCGGCTTTCTCGACCTCGCGGTCGGTGGCGTTCCCGGCGACGACGCACGCGCGCCGTCGCGCCTGGCGGTCGTCCTGCGCGTGCGCGAGGCGTCGCGAGATGTGCGGAGCGACGAGCGCGCTCACCCGATCCGCACCGTCGACGCGGCAGCGCTCACGGCGTCATTGCCACACTTCCGGTTTCCTCGCGACTTCGAGTTTCCTCGCGTCCACTGGGGCGGAACGGAGTTCGACGATAGCGCGCCGATCGACCTCGGCGAAGATCTCGCGCCCGACACCGGCTCACCGCGTCTCGTCGGGGAGGCAGAGCTCGAGGCCGCGTTCGGCGCCGTCTGGCCGCGCAGCCGCAGCGCGGCGCGCGTCGAAGAGCTCGGCGGGGTCTGGTTCACGAGCTACGACGATGCGGCCGTCGAGCGCGCCCGCGTCGTCGTCGAGACGCTCCTGCGCGAGCGAGCTCGCGTCCTCGGCGTCGACGTGCGCCAGGTCTCTGTCGCCCGCGACGAGCTGGCGCGGATTGGCGGCATCGGCGCGGTGCTCGAGCCCGACGCGGCGAAGAGCATCGCCGGCGAGCCGTGCTTCGAGCTGAGCGTGGCCGGGTTCGCCGGCTTGTCCGTGGCGATCGGGTCGTCGCTGTCGCGCAGCTACGTCGAGGACATCGAGCGCGTCAGCGGCGGCAACGAGAACCGGATCATCGAGAGGACCGACGTCGTGACGTCGCGGATCGGCGGCGGTGTCGTCCTCGAGGTACAGGCCGACCTCGTGCCCGGCACGCCGTGGGTGCAGCTGCGTCTCGAAGGCGGCGTCGCGTCGTACCCGAATTTCGAGCGCCGCGCTCGGGCGCGTGCCGATCTCACCGTCGAGCCGAGGTCGGACTCGAAACAGGGCGATGCGAAGGGCGACGCGGATCCGCCGGGCGTGCGCGCGACGGCCGACTGGATCGACATCGATCTCCCCGACCAGCGCGCCGATCGCATCCAGCATCTCGTCACGATGCCGCTCGGTCGCGCCATGATTCTGAGCGCGCTGCCGGATCACGACACGCCCGGGCGACTGCGCGTGCTGATCGCCACCGTGCGCGAAGTGCCGCTGCCGTGGCCCGAGCCCACGGACGAGACGAAGGCCGAGTGAGCGGGAGGAGAGGAACATGAGCACGACGACAGCCATCGCGACGCTTTGCACGATTCTCCTCGGCGCGCCGCAGGAGGTCGAGCGGCAGACCCGCTCGTGGGACATCCGCTTTCTGACCGAGAGCGTGCAGGACTTCCCGCTCGCGTTCGAGCCGACCGCGGGGAAGCTGCTTCTCGAGCCGCCGGTCGACGTCGTCGGGAGCGGGGCGATCGATTTCGCCGACGACTACGCTGAAGAGGACGAGGAGGCCTTCGACGCCGGTGTGCGCGTCGATCCCGACGATCTCGTGCGCGTCATCTGCCAGAACATCGCGGAGGACTCGTGGGCCAACGATCGCAACGAGATCGATGCCGACGAGCGCGAACTCATCGTACGCCAGACGCCCGGCGTGCTCGCGTCGATCGATCGCCTCCTCGCCTCGCTGCGTGCGCAGCGCGCGACGTTGACGAGCGTCGAGGTCGCCGTCGTCCCGGTCTCCGCGCTCGGCGACGCCGCGCTAACCGGGCAAGCGTCGTTGGCGAACGACGAGCTCGACGCGGCGCTCGAGCGCGCCGGCGACGCCGGATCTCGCGTCCATCTGACGGCGTACAACGAGCAGACGGTCAGCGCGTTTCAAGGCAAGTGGCGCGAAGTACTGGGCGATATCGAGGTCAACCAGACGGGCGTGATTCCCGTCGTCAATCCGCGCTCGTTACCGTTGGCGTCTGGCGTGGCGGTGCAGGCGCGATCGCTCGTCATCACCGGTACCGACGCCGCCCGCGTCGATCTGCGGGTGACGCGTTTGCGCGATCTCGGCAACGCGGGCCACCGCTCCACACCGATCGGGCCGATCGAGCTCGTGCGCGCCGAAGAGGCGTCCCTGCGCTCCAGTGTCGTTCTGCGTGACGGCGCGACGGCGCTCGTCGGATTCGTCGACGAACGCGAGGGCGAGACCGGACGGCAGTTCGCCGTCCTCGCGCGCCTGACGATCAACGCGTTGCGTCAAGAGGCGCCGCAGAAGGAGGCAGCCGAGGGCAGCGCGTTCACCCTGCGGGTTCGGGACGTCGGCTTCCTCGTCGAGCGCCTCGAGGGCGAACGATTGGGCTGGAGCCGGGACGAGCTCGAGGAGATCATTCCGCGCACGATCGATCCCGAGAGCTGGAACGACCGCCGCGCGAGCTTCGAGATCCTCGGACGCCAGCTGCACGTCACGGCGCGGCGGTCGACGCACCGCGCCGTGGGCGAGTGGCTCGATCGCGAGCTCGCCAAGCGCAGCCGCGTCGGCGTCGTCGACTTGCGCGAGTACGAAGGGCCGGTCGCGTCGGTCGCCGCGATCGTACGCGGCGGACCGATCTTGGACGACGAAGCGATCGAGGTGGCTGCACGGCGCGGCCTCGTGCGCACCTGGCGCAGCGTCGCGCGCGGCATGGTCGGAGGCGAGGTGCGCTTCGGCAGCCTCGAGGGGCGCACCTTCGTCGGCGACGTCGAGGGCGTCACCGGCGGCACCGGCTTCTCGCTTCTGCGACGCAGCGATGTGCAGGTCGAGTCGATCGGCAGCGGCGTGCGGGGCATCGTTCGATTGACCGACGTGTTGACTCCCGGCTGCGTATGGCTCGAGGTCGAATGCTTGCGCTCGCGGTCGCGCATCGACGACTCGATGCGCTGGACTGCGCACGAGGGCGCCGGCACGTCGACCGACCAGGGGACGGGCAACATCCGCGTCGAGCCGTTCTCGTATCGGCTCGACCTGCCGCAACAGATGCTGTCGCGGTCGCCGGCGTCGACGCTCGTGCCCTTCGGCCGCGACGTGATCGTTCGAAGCCAGGGCACCGGTGACGGTCGTGCGCGAGTCCTGGTCGCGCGGGTGGAGGTGCACGCGACCATCGAGGCCCCGAAGAGTCCCGAGCCGACGTTCGCGCCTCGACCCGTCGGGGGGCGGCGCGACGGCGTCGTCGTCCGCGATGCGGCTCTGTTCGACGTCGCCTACTTGATGCGCGGGCCGGACGATGGTCACTCGCTGCCGCGATTCGGCCGGTGGTGGTGGCTCGACAATCCCTTTCCGAGGGTCGCGCCGCTCGGCGTTCGCGCGGCGGGATCGCCCTTCGCCCGCGACACCGCAGTGATGCTGCCGGGCGAGAAGAAGGGGCGCAGAAAGAAGAAGGGTGAGTACGACGACGCGGATTGGCGGGTCGATCCAGACTACGATGATCCGGAGTACGACGATCCGGCGCCGCTCCTCGAGGGCCTCGACAGCCTCGAGAGTGTGCTGGGCCTCAGGATTGCGCCGGAGTCGTGGGACAACACGCGCAACTCGATCGACGTCCATCGCGGCCGATTGATCATCGTGCAGACTCCGCCGGTCCTGGCGCGGATCGACGCGTTCTTGCGCGACCTCGAGGCACGCGCCGCGCGCCGCGTCGCGCTCGACCTGGTGCTCGCGCCGGTGTCGACCCTGGACGAGATCGGCGTGCCCTGGCGCAGCGCCGACGCAGCGGTCCGTCACGACGGCGCGCTCGTCGACCGCGTCCTCGAGCACGCAGGCCAGCGCGCGCGCTGGCTGTCGAGCATCGCGCGCGAAGGCGAGTGGACGCAGCTGCGTCCCGCGCGCCGGCGACGCCTCGTCAGCGGCGCCGAGGTCAACCAGGCCGGTGTCACTCCCGTGGTGAACCCGGTCGTCGAGACGCGCGATACGGGCGCGTACGGGGAGTCGCGCGCGATGGTGCTTCCGGGTGGCGAGGGCGTGCGTGTCGACCTTCTCGTCGGCGCGGTCGACGACGCCGAGCGGGCCGCGATCACCTTGCATCCGGCCGGTGATCTGTCGAATCCCCGCCGTCGTCACGAGCGCGTGCAGGCGGCCGTCGTCGTCGCTTCAGGACAGGCGGTCATCATCGCCGCAGACGACGAGTCGGCGACGCAACGCCGCCGCGGTGACACGGCTGACGCTGGAGCGGGGTGCGCAGTGCTCGTGCGGGCGAGGGTGCTCGACGCGATCGCTCCGGCCGCTGACGCCGGCGCGAAGCTGCCGGCACGCTTCGACGTCGGCAGCCTGATCGCTTCGTTCCGAACGCGACGGCTGGAGACCGCGCGGCCCGATTCGCCGCACTCGCCCAGGCCGCCGGTGCCGAGCGCGGACGCCCCGATAGCGCTGGAGAGCCTGGAGAGACGGCTGGACGCGCTGTTGCCGCCCGACGAGCTCGACGACGAAGACGACGAGACTCTGCCGTTCCTGCTCGATGGCTCGCTGCTCTTTGCCGACGTCGACCCGGACGTCGAGAAGCTCGTCGGCCAGCGGCTCGCCGAGCTCGCAGCAGAGCGGCTCCGCATGGTCGCGATCGACCTGTGGCAGGGGCTCGTCGACGACGACGCGGCGCGAGAGCGCGGCACGGTGCTCGACGACGCATGGCTCGGGCGCTTCGCCGATGCCGGTGGCCGACGCACGCGTCTCGTGTCGATCATCGGCTCGCGGCCGAGCCTGGCGCGCGTCGAGTCGCGGCGCTATCTGCGCGAGATCGAGAAGGTCAGCGGGGGCACGGGCTACGTCATCGAGAACGTCTTCGAGCCGATCTTCGCGACCGCCGGCGCCGGTCTCGTGCTGAACGCTCGGTGTCGGGGCGTCTCCGGTTTCGAGTGGGTTCAGCTCGACGTCGACGCTGCGCGCGTCGGCGCGGTCTCCTTCGACCGACGGATCCCATCGTCGCTCGCCGACACGACGCGTGGCGCCGATCGCCGCCTGTCGATCGAACTCGCCGAGGAGCGCGACAGCGAGACCTGGCGGCACGCGATCACCGTGCCGCTCGGCAAGCCGGTGCTCCTGAGCGCGCTGCCGGCGGGAGACGAGCCGGGCAAGACTCGCGTGTTGATCGCGACGCTGCGCCTCGTCGAGTAGCGCCACGGGGTGGCGCAGCGCTCGTTTCGAAAGAAATCCCTGTCATCCGGCGCCGCGGCGACGTCTACCGTTACGAAACGAGAGATCGAAGGTCTCCTCTCGTCCGGTCCGTGGTCCGCTCATGAGCAAGGAGCGTGGCAATGCGCAGGTGCGACACGATCGTCTTCACGGCTCTTCTTCTGACTGCGTCCTTCGGGTTCGCGAGGGATGACAAGAAGCCCGCCGACCGCTCGATCGCCGAGTGGATCGACGACCTCGCCACCCAGAACTACTCCAAGCGCAAGGCCGCGACCGACGCGCTCATCGAGATCGGGCGGCCCGCCGTGAAGCCGCTCCTCGAGCTCATCGAGTCCCGGCGCAAGGGCACGGGGCAAGCGTTCCGGACGCTCGGCAAGATGGGAACCGCGGCGCGCGACGCGCTGCCCGTCTTGATGGAGATCGCCAAGGACGACGCGTGGAAAGCACCCGACGACTGGACGTGGTCGACCTCACCGCGCGACCTGGCTCTCGGAGGTCTCAAGGACATGTCGTGGGCGGCGGACCAGCTGGTTCCCTTCTTCGACAAGATCGCCTCGGACAAGAGCGCGCCGGAGCGTATCCGCAATTCGGCGATCTTCGGCCTTGGCGGCATGGGCAAGAAGGCCGCCAAGGCCCTGCGCAAGCTGACGAAGTCGTCCGACGCCGCCGTGCGCGACGCGGCGCACGTTGCGACGATCAAGGCCCTGTCGCTCGATGAGAAGGAGTACTACGCGCAGGTTCTGGAAGACGATCCGTTCGACCCGAAAGCGCCGAGCTATCTCGGCCGCACCAAGGGGCGCTACAACAGCGGGCGTCTCGATCGGCTCACCGAGCGTGTCAAGACCGCGCTGCGCGAACGCCTGGAAGAATCGCCGGATCCGGAGGTGAGCTGGACGCTCGCGATGATCATCCAGGACCAGCTGAGCGGCACGTCGATCCACTGGGCTGCCCCGGCGGACGGCGTGAGCTCGCGAACGGATCGCGAGAACCCGAAAGAGAGCTTCGCCACGCTCGAGAAGGTCATGCGCACGGGCTTTGGCAGCGCGCCGAAGGGCTCCGCGCGGTGGAAGGAGTTCGGCATCGGCCTCGCGAAGCTGCATCTTCTACGCGGCGAGTGGGACGCGATGAACCGCATGCTCGTCAAGCTCGGCCAGAAGGCGATGCCGGGGAAGCGCCGCGCGTTCCTCGCACCGCCGCCGGTCGAGTGGGGCGAGGGCCTGGCCGCGACGTGGACCGAGGCCGACGACGAGATGCGCTCCGGCGATTGCGGCCTCGTCCTGCGCTTCGAGAAGGACGGCAAGGGCCTGCGCGGCGTGCACGTGTTGATCAAGGAGGCTCCGAAGCCGGCGAAGAATAGGAGCTTCTCCACGGGCATCCGGGCGGACACGCTGTTTCTCTCGCCGACACCGCTGTCGCGCTTCATGGGCTCCTTCGGCTACCCCACGAAAGACCGCAACAAGGCGCGCTACGCGGTGAGCGGCGCCGACGGCATCGTCCGACTCGAGCGGCTGCCTCAGATGGACGTCAAGTTCGAGGTGCTGATACCGAGCAGCAACTTTCCGGAGGCCGGCTCGGCGTGGGAGCTCTGGATGCGAAAAGACGACGGCAAGTACCAGCGCGCGTCGATGGCGCCGGTCAGCGGCGCGATCACGCCGCGGTCTCCGGAGGCGCAAGTGAAGCTCGTCGCCGGACAAACCGTCGAGTACCCGCTCCTTGTCGTCCGGCCGCGGTTCGGGCTCAACGTCCACGATTGGGCGCGCGTCGACGCGGACTCGTTCTCGCTGCGGTGGAGCCGCGTCAGCCCGCGCCCCGCCGACTACCTGCTCGAGATGACGCTGTCGGCGCCGCAGGAGGATCCGGGCTGGCTTCCGAAGCTCCCGATGCTGAAGACCGGCGAGGAGACTCTGACGCGCACGAGGTGGGACATCGGCCGGCGCGGCGTCGGCGGCTTGCCGCTCGAGCCTGGCAATATCTACATCCTGCGCGTTACGGCGCGCGACGAGAGCGGCGAGGTCGTCGCGCGGTCGCCGCCGACCCGCGTGTGGGTGCCGTGGGACCATCGCAAGTGCGACGCGCCGGAAACCGGCTTCAACAGGGAGGGGAGCCCGCCGATCTACGAGGGCATCTGGTGGCGCACGAGCAGAAACGGCGTCAAGCTCCGTCCGCGGATCGCCGCATTCTACGAGGAGCACCCTCGGGCCTTCGAGCGCGAGTACGTCCGCGTCGGAGACGCGTGGATCGATTGGCGCGACGGCGACAAGAAGAAGGCTCACAAGAAGCTCGCGACGCTCATCGCGGAGCTACCGGAGCGCAACGTCGCGCGCGCGACGGCGCAGTGGCTCGTCGAGACTCTGGATTCCGGAGCGACGTGTCCGAAGCGACTCAACTTCAAGAGCTTCCGCGTGCCGGAGGTCGACGGAGCGAAGAAGTAGAGCCTCATGGCGCCGGCGCGCAAGCGACGCAAGCTCGTCGCCGTTTCCTTCCTCGGCACGGCGGTCCTCGCGATCATCGCCCTCGGCGTACTTCTTCGCTGGGACGAGCTCATGGCGTGGCTCGAGTTCCGCCGGCGGTTCGAGTCGCTCGGTCCGAACTCGAGCGGCGCGATGGAGTACGCGCATCGCGAAACGGCCATCGTGTTCGTCGAGATTCCGGCCGGGACGGTGCTCATGGGATGTCCGGAGGACGAAGAGGGAGCGCTGCGAAGCGAGCGGCCGGTGCACGAGGTGCGCGTCGACGCCTTCCTCATCGCGAAGCGCGAGGTGTCGGAAGAGGAATGGGGACGCGTCGACGTGGTGGGTGGCATGGGTTCCTACCATCGTCCGCGCGCCCCGATGGCGAAGTTGTCATGGCACGACTGGGCCGAGTTCAACGACAAGGCGGGCTTCTCGTTTCCGACCGAAGCGGAGTGGGAGCGCGCCTGCCGAGGCGGGACGAGCACGCCCTTCGCCTTCGGTTCGACGATCACGACCGACGACGCGAACTTCAACGGCAAGTATCCGTACGGCGAAGCACCGACAGGGGAGTATCGCAAGGGGGTCGTCGAGGGCGACACGCTCCGTCCGAACCCCTTCGGACTCCATCACATGCATGGCAACCTCGCCGAGTGGTGCGAGGACATCTACGACGAGGACTTCTACGCGCGGCCCGACGCGACGGCGAGGAACGCGGTCTGCCGCACCGGAAGCGGCGATCGCAGCGTGCGCGGCGGAAGCTGGCGCGATCGCCCGCGCTTCTGTCGCTCCGCGAGTCGCTCGTGGGCGGATCCGGAAGAGCGGGATCCGACGATCGGTTATCGACCCGTGTACCGGCTCGGTCCATCGCGGGGGGAGTGAGCCGATCGTAGCGACTCAGTGCCGCCACATGGCTTTCAGCGAGTCCGCATCTCGTCCAGCCGCTCGACGTCGACCGAGCAGCGCGAGCGCGGCATGCTCGTCACGACCTCGCGTCGCGTCGCTTCGCGGGCGGCGCGGTCGTACTCGAGGGTGCGGCCGCAGGGCGACAGGAAGCGGAAGTGCCGCACTCCCCAGCGGTGCAGGGCGGACTTCGCTGCCGTCGCTAGAACTCCGAAGCCGTACTTGCAGCTGCGGCGGAAGGAGATCGAGCTCGACTCCGGGCAATACCGCGTCGGACACGTGACCTCGCCGATGCGGTAGCCGAACTGAATCGCCTGGACGAGCATCTCGTTATCGAACACGAAGTCGTCCGAGTTCTCCTCGAGCGGCAGCCGCTCGAGAACTTCGCGCGAGAACGCACGGTAGCCGGTGTGGTATTCCGTGAGCTTGTGCCGCACGAGGAGGTTCTCGGCGAGCGTCAGCACGCGGTTCGCCACGTACTTGTACGTCGGCATGCCTCCGTCGAGCGCTCCGACGCCGAGGATGCGCGAGCCGAGCACGACATCGTACAGGTCGTTGGCGATCATCGAGCTCATCGCCGTGATGAGCTTCGGCGTGTACTGGTAGTCGGGGTGGACCATGATGATCACGTCCGCGCCGACTTCGAGCGCCTTGCGGTAGCAGGTCTTCTGATTGCCGCCGTAGCCGCGGTTCTCGCCGTGGCGGATGACGTGGTTGACGCCCAGCTCTCGCGCGCGGACGACGGTCTCGTCGCGGCTGGCGTCGTCGACCAGAATCGTCTCGTCGACGATGTCGTGCGGGATCTCCCGGTACGTCTTCTCGAGCGTGCGCGCGGCGTTATATGCAGGGAAGACGACGGCGATGCGTCGGCCGTTCAGCATGGGCAGGTCTCGGTGTCTCCGGTGAGGCTCCAGACGGATTCGCTCCAGTTCTACCGAGTCCTTCATCGACATATAGGGGTGATGAACAACAGCCGATGTCACGTGTGTGGGGGCGACGTCCTGGACGTCCTGCTCGCCGGCCCGCCGACCGTCTTGCGCTGCCGCCAGTGCCGCCTGGCCCGTCTGGCGGAGTTTCCGGACGATGCGAGCCGCAAGAGCTTCTACCAGGACGAGTACTACGACGAAGCGTCCGGCGAACGTTTTCTCGGACCGCTCGAGGCCATCGTGCGAGGTTTCCGGAACTTCCGGGTCCGCGATATCGTGCGCCACCTGCCGTCGGCCACGTCGTCGCGACAGAACTCCGTGCTCGACGTCGGCTGCGGTCGCGGCCTGCTGCTCGAGCGCTTCCAGCAGAACGGCTGGCGCGTGGCGGGCACGCAGGTCTCCGAGACCGCCCGGCGCGCGTGCGAACGGCGCCTCGGGCAGCCGATCGGGTCGGGCGAGCTTCCGGACCTCGACTTCGAGGCCGGCGCGTTCCGCGCCGTGACCTTCTATCACGTCCTCGAGCACCTGGTCCGTCCGTTCGACTACCTGCGCGAGGCTCATCGGCTGCTGCGCGACGACGGACTGCTCGTCGTCGAGGTGCCGAACGCGGCCGCTCCCGGGTTTCGCGTGCTCGGCTCGCGCGATTTCGCGTTCGACTATCCGCACCACCTGTACTTCTTCGACGAGGTGACGTTGCGGGGGATTGTCGACCGAGCGGGATTCGACGTCGTCGACGTTTCGAGGTTCTCGCTCGAGTACGCCCCGTTCACGACGCTGCAGAACCTCCTCAACCTGTTGCCGGGCGAGCCGAACCGCCTGTACCGCGCGCTGATGACGAACCGCGGCGGGCGTTCGATCCGGCGCAGCCCGCTGACGCTCGTCCACGGGGTGCTCGCCGCGGCCCTCGCCGGACCCGCTCTGGCCCTGGCCCTCGCCAGCCTCGCGCTGCCGATCGGCAACACGCTGCGCGTCTACTGCCGCAAGCGGCAGCCCGTGAAGTCCGCGGGTCACCGACCGGCGACGACGACCGACCGGGTCGCGGTCGAGGCCGAGGTCGAGGTCGTCTGACGGGCGACTTCGCGGCCCGCTGAGGGGCTCGGATCGGCGCGAAGGCGGGCCGTTTTCGCCCGCGTCGACGGGCCGCGATGGAGGCGGTTTCAGTCTCTTCCCTTTCGCCGATGGAGTCGGTACAATCCCGGACTTCCTCGCGATGGCCCAGAGTCTCGACCCACAGGAGTCTTTTGATGCGCAAGAAGCACCGCGGACGCCGCAAGCTCGGACAGAAGAAGCGCCGAGCCCGCCAGAAACGGCGGATGAAGAAGTAATCGACCGCCTGCCGCGGATGAGGCTCGGGTCACGCGGATCGCCGGCGCAGAGACCGTCCGGCGATCCACGCTCGGGGGCAGTTGTCCTGCCGGAAGCCGAGATAGACGGCTCGGAGATCGACGACCGGCTGCGCGCCGGCTGGCTCGCCGACCTCGAGTCCGGTCGTGTCGACTACGACCCTGCGACAGCGACCGTCGTCGAGCACCGCCGCTTCCGCTACCACTTCCTGCCCGGCCGGCTCAGCCGCCCCGGCAGCTGGAACTCTCCTGTCGTACCGCGCGAGGGGCTGTTCTGTCCACACGCGGCGTGTCCCTTCGACGACGACGGATTCGTCGCCGAACGCGAGCTGTTGCGCCTGGAGCGCGGCGGCCGCGTGACGCACCTCGTCAGCAACCGCTTTCCGGTAACGCCGCGTCACTTCCTCGGCGTGCGCGCCGGGGATGCGGCGCCGGAGCACCTGCCGCAGTACATCCAGGGCGCCGCGGAGATCGAGGATCTCGTCCTCTTCGCACGGGCGCTCGGCCCGGGCTTCCGCATCTACTTCAACTCGAACCGCGGCGCGGACGGCTCGCATTCGGGTTCGAGCGTCAACCACTGGCACTTCCAGTGCTTCCCGTACTCGTACCGAACGGTCGTCGACGAGCTGCCGACGCAGACGCTTTCGAGCGACGGGGCGCTCCGGCTCGGCCGGGTAGAGGACTGGCCCGCTCGCCACGTCTTCGTCGAGGGGCCGCGAGATGATCCGTTCGGGGCCGCGGCAGCCGCGTGGCGTCAGGTCGACCGCCTCAATACGCGCAACGTCGCGTACAACCTCGAGGTCCGGTTGCTGCCGAGCGGCCGTCTGCGGGCCTACGTCTTCGGGCGTCGGCCGGCGGCGCCCGTCGAGTTGGAGGCGATCGGCCCCTTGCCGCAGGGCTTCGGCGGGTGGGAGCTCACCGGCGACTTCGTGATCCCGAGGCGCGAGCAGATCGATTGGATCGCGGCGTGCCCCGACGAGGCCGATCGCATCACGGCGGAGCGGCTGCGCGCGACCACGTGCGTCCCGTGATTTCCTGCCGGCGGACGCGGCTTTCGGCCTGCGCTCGCTGTGACGACCGGCTCCTGACGTGGCTCTCGGTGCGAGCCGGATGCGTCGACGGGCTGCCGAGCGTCCGGCGGCGGTCGCCGCTTTCCGAGCCCATTTTCAACGGACTGTTGACCCCTCGCTATCACCGGTGCTACAGGATCGGTGTCGGCAGGGGCGGTCAGGTTTCTGTTTTGACAACGAGGAGGCGGCCATCGTGTCCCCATCGATCGGCGAAGCCGGCGGCGACCGGCGCACTCGACGCAACTTCCTGAAGACGTCGGCGACCGTGGTCGGCGCGACCGCGATGACGTCTCTGTCCGATGGTCGCGGTCTGCATGCGGCCGGCGACGACAAGATCCGCTTCGGCCTGATCGGCTGCGGCTCGCGCGGCACCGGGGCGGCGTTGCAGGCGATGAAAGGCGATCCCGGCGCCGAGCTCGTCGCCGTGGCGGATGTCTTCCCGGACCACGTGGCCTCGACCCTCGCGAAGCTGCGCCGCGAGAAGCCGAAGCAGGTCGCTGTGGATGACGAACACGGGTTCGCCGGCTTCGACGCGTACGAAAAGGTCATCCAGAGCAACGTCGACGTGGTGCTCATCGCGTGCGCCTCGCGCTATCACCCGGCCTACCTGGCCGCGTGCATCGACGCGGGCAAGCACGTGTTTGTCGAAAAGCCGCACGCGATCGATCCGGCCGGCGTCCGCGTCGTGGCGGCGGCGTGCGAGAAGGCGAAGAAGAAGAACCTGAGCGTCGTCTCGGGTCTGCACAGACGATACGATCCGGCGATCAAGGAGACGATGGCTCGCATCCACGACGGCGCCATCGGCGACATCGTCGCCGCTGAGGTCACGTTCCTGCGCGCGCCGTACCGCATCATCGGACGCGATCCGAAGTGGAGCGAGGCGGAGTGGCAGTTCAAGACGTGGTACCACTTCAACTGGCTCTCCGGCGATGACGTGCCGCAGTCGATGATCCACACGATCGACGCGGCCACCTGGGCGATCCGCGAGGAAGCGCCGACCGGCGTGCACGGCCTCGGCGGCCGCTCTGCGTCGTATGGCCACAAATACGGCAACGTGTTCGATCACCACACGGTCGTCTTCGAGTATGCGAGCGGCGTGCGGGTCTACGGCATGGTGCGCACGCAGCACGGTTGCCACGGCGAGGTCCAGACGAAGCTCTTCGGCACCAAGGGCGTCGCCGGCGAGCGCTGGATCCGCGGCGAGAACGAGTGGCGCTTCAAGGGGCGCAGCCCCGGCGGTCACCAGCAGGAGCAGATCGACTTCTTCGCCGCGTTGCGCGCCGGCAAGATCATCAACAACGGCGACTACATGGTGCAGAGCACCCTCTCGACCGTGCTCGGCCAGATGGCCTGCTACAGTGGCAAGAAGCTGACTTGGAAGCAGGCGCTCGAGTCGACTTTCGCGTACGGGCCGGATTGTATGCCGACGTTCGAGACGGAGCCACCGGTCAAGGCCGACGACAAGGGCGAGTACCCGGTGCCGATGCCCGGAAAGTGGAAGTGGGCCTGAGCCCGAGTCCGAGAGTCCAAGAAATAGACACCGGGCGTCGCCCGGAATCCAAAGTCAAAGGCCGCCGAGAGGGAAGAGCTCTAAGGAACCCAGGAACCCAGGAACGGAGGGGAGCATCCACCTCTTTTCCTGGGTTCCTGGGTTCCTTAGAGATCCCACTTCGAGGCGAAAAGAGTCCCCGACTTCCAACCCGATCCGCACAGAGCATCTCCCATGCGCCAGCTCCTCGTCGGCTCTCTCTGCCTCGTGACGTTTGCTTTCCCGTCGTTCGCGGCCGACGACGTCTCCGTCGTCGCGGTCCCCGCGACCGACGCGACGAACCGGCACTATGTCGGCCACCGCGCACCGCTTCGCGCCGCGCCGCTGATCAAGCTGCCGGTCGGGTCGATCCAGCCGCGCGGTTGGCTGCGCAAGCAGCTGCGCCTGCAGGCCGACGGGTTTCACGGCCACCTCGGAGAGATCAGCCGCTTCCTCGTCAAGGAAGGCAGCGCGTGGCTCGACCAGGAGGGCGCGGGCACGCACGGTTGGGAGGAGCCGCCCTATTGGCTCAAGGGCTACTCGAACGTCGGTTACGTGCTGCGCGACGAAGGCATGATCGCCGAGTCGAAGGTCTGGATCGAAGGTGCGCTGCGCAGCCAGAAGCCCGACGGGTGGTTCGGACCGGACAAGGGCCGCGGTGGCGCCGCGACGCGCCTGAAGGGCCGTGACGACCTGTGGCCGAACATGATCATGCTGTTCTGCCTGCAGGACTACTACGAGTTCACCGGCGACGAGCGCGTCATCCAGCTGATGACGAAGTACTTCCGCTACCTGGCGGCCGTGCCGGACGAGCGTTTCCTCGTGGGCTACTGGCCGAAGATGCGCGGCGGCGATCTGCTCTTCAGCGTGTACTGGCTGTACAACCGCACGGGCGGCGAGTGGATGCTCGAGCTCGCGGAGAAGGTCCACCGGCGCACGGCGGATTGGACGAGCGGTGTTATCAACTGGCACAACGTCAACATGGCCCAGGGGTTTGGTCAGCCGACGACCTACTTCCTGCAGTCGAAGGAGGAGCGTCACCTGAAGGCGTCCTACGCCAATTGGGACGAGATGCACGAGAAGTACGGGCAGGTGCCCGGCGGCATGTTCGGCGGCGATGAGAACTGCCGGCCCGGATTCGCCGGACCGCGCCAGGCGATCGAGACGTGCGGCATCACCGAGATGATGCTGTCGACCGAGACGCTGACCGCGATCACCGGCGACGTGACGTGGGCCGACCGCTGCGAGGACGTGACGTTCAACTCGCTGCCGGCGGCGTTGACGGCCGACATCAAGGCGTTGCGCTATCTGACGTCGCCGAACATGGTGTTGTCGGATCGTCACAACAAGAGCCCTGGCCTGCAGAACGGCGGCCCGATGCTGCACATGAACCCGCACGGGCATCGGTGCTGTCAGCACAACTGGGGACATGCGTGGCCGTACTACGCCCAGCACCTGTGGTTCGCGACGCCCGACGACGGACTCGCGGCCGTGCTCTATAGCGAGAGCGCCGTCAAGGCGAAGGTCGGCGCGGACGGCGTCGGGGTCGAGCTCGCGCAGACGACGCACTATCCGTTCGACGAGGAGGTCGCCATCGCGCTCATGACCCCGCGCAGCGTGCGCTTCCCGCTCTACCTGCGGGTGCCGGGCTGGTGTGAAGGCGCGACCGTCGCAGTCAACGGCAAGGCCGTGAAGGTCGCGGCGAGGCCGGGCAGCTACATCCGCATCGAGCGATCGTGGTCGAGCGGCGACCGCGTCGATCTTCGACTGCCGATGGAGATCTCGGTGCGCCGCTGGGAGAAGAACCTCGACAGCGTGTCGGTCGATCGCGGCCCGTTGACGTACTCGCTGAAGATCGGCGAGGACTACCGCCGCGAGGGCGGCACCGACGAGTGGCCGGCGTGGGAGATCCACCCGACGACGCCGTGGAACTACGGCCTCGTGTTGAAGGACGCCGACGCGGCCGCGTCGTTCGGCGTCGTGCGCCATTCGTGGCCGACCGACGACATGCCGTTCACGCACGGGGGGACGCCGATCTCGCTGCGCGCACGCGGCAAGCGCATCCCCGAGTGGCAGCAGGATCACCTCGGCCTCGTCGGCAAGCTGCAGCCGAGTCCGGTCAAGTCGGCGCAGGAGACCGAGGCGATCACGCTGATCCCGATGGGTGCCGCGCGGCTGCGCATCACGTCGTTTCCGGTCATCGGCGACGGCCCGAACTCCACGACCTGGAAGGCGCCACCGCAGCCCGCGTACAAGGTCAACGTCTCGCACTGCTGGGGCGGGGACACGCCGCGCGGGGTGGCCGACGGAGTCGATCCGTCGAGCTCGAGCGATCACTCGATCCCCCGACTGACATTCTGGGATCACCGCGGCACGAGCGAGTGGGTCGAGGCGCGGTTCTCCGAGCCGAAGAAGGTCTCCCGCGTCCGCGTGTACTGGTTCGACGACACCGGACGCGGCCACTGTCGTCTGCCGGTGTCGTGGAAGCTGCTGTACGCCGATGGCATCCGGTGGCAGCCGGTGAAGACCGAGGATGCGTACGGTGTCGCGAAGGACCGTTTCAACGACGTGTCGTTCGACGCGGTGACGACGATGGCGCTGCGGATCGAGATTCAGCTGCAGCCAGAGTTCTCGGGCGGCGTGCTCGAGTGGAAGGTCGAGTAGCGACACTCGGTCCCGATCGTCCCGGCTCCATCGCAGCTCGCGTTCCCTTGACTCGCCACGGCGGAGCGGATACGCCCGGATTCGATCTCGATGGCGACACCGACGGCCCGCGGCGGCGAGCCGTCGAACGCGTTGACTCCTCATTGGGGAGGGCGTACGGTGACCAACGGTCGAGCGGTCTCGCCAGGCGGCCTCGCCTCGGGTCAGGGCCGCCAGAGACGGCTCAGTGGGCGTCGGATTCACCATGCACCACCACGTGACATAGGAGACTCCTCATGCGCAAGCTTCGCCATGCAGTCACGTTGCTCTCGCTAGCGCTCGCCAGTCTGGCGCTGTTCTCCGTGGTGTCGCTTCGTCGCGACGCGGCTCTTGCCGGGCCGGGGTGGCGCGACGCGGCAGGCAATGGCGATGTCGATTGCAGCGGACGGCTCGACATCAACGATCCCGTCTATCTGCTGAATTTCATGTTCCAGGGCGGGCCCGCGCCTTGTGCGATCGCACAGGAGCCGGACGATTGTTGCCCAGAGCTCGTCGCCGCCATCGAGCGCCTCACCGACGCCATCGAGCAGCCGTGTATCTCGCGGGTCGACCGCTTCGTGCCGGTGGAGGATGGGATCGCCTTCGACTCATGCATGGGGCTGATGTGGCAGACGCGCTTTGCCAGGATGGACATCGACGCGGACGGAGTCCGGGAGCGGGAATTCAACTGGGCTCGGGCGGCCGTCGTCGCGGCGGACAGTCGCGTCGGTGGATTCGACGACTGGCGTGTGCCGTCGGCTCACGAGATGGAGTCGCTCATCGCCTACCTGGCCGCGAAGCCATTCCAGTTCAGCTCTCTGCCACCGTTCGAGGTCAACCTGGGCGACCAGTCGAGGTGGTATTGGAGCGCGACGGACTCCGCCTTCGGCGTCCTGACGGCGCACCTGCGTCCGGGCCTGTCGATTCTCAGAGCGCAGCCGCCGTCCAACGAGTGCACGGTCTTGCTCGTTCGTGGCCCTGTCGAGTGACGCGTCGTCCGCGGTATGCGCGACCTAGCTGTCCACGCTCGCAGGTTGATCGGTCAGCCCGCAGTTTGTCCGGTCGCCACACGATGGCGGGCGAACGCTCGATCGGGCACACTCCACAGGTGCCGAGAACCGCACACGTCGGCGGTCGACCGGCGTCGAACAGGAGTCTGACATGCAATTCCGAATCGTATGGTGCCTCCTCGCGTGGGCGAGCGTGAGCACCGCTGCCGCCGCCGAACCTGTCGCGCGTCCCAACGTCGTCCTCTTCCTCGCCGACGATCTCGGCTGGCGCGACACGAGCGTCTACGGCAGCGAGTTCTACCCGACGCCGAACGTCGCCCGGCTCGCTGCGCGCGGCATGCGGTTCACGAACGCGTATGCCGCCAGTCCGCTCTGTTCGCCGACGCGCGCGAGCATCCTGACCGGGCAGTATCCGGGTCGCCTGCGCTTCACGACGCCCGCCGGGCACCTGCCGCAAGCCGTGCTCGATCCGGTCGTGCCGGCGCGTGCCAGGCCTGCGCAGCGCGCCGTCACGCCGCAGACTCGTACGCGTCTGCCGAACGAGTACTTCACGATCGCGGAGGCGATGAAGGGATCCGGGTACCGCACGGGGTTCTTCGGCAAGTGGCACCTCGGGCACGCGCCGTACCTGCCGGAGCAGCAGGGCTTCGACGTCGTCGTCGGTGGGCGCCATCACCCCGGGCCGCCGGGCGGCTACTTCGCGCCGTGGCCGATCGACACGATTTCCGACGGTTCTCCTGGCGAGCACATCACCGATCGACTGGCTGTCGAAGCGGTGAAGTTCATCCGCGCGAACCGTGAGCGCCCGTTTCTGCTGTGCTTCTGGGACTACTCCGTCCACGCGCCGTTTCAGGCGAAGGAGGAGCTCATCGCGAAGTACCGCGCGCGCATCGATCCGGACGACACGCAACGCAATCCGGTGATGGCGGCGATGATCGAGCCCCTCGACGACGCCGTCGGCAAGCTCCTCGGCGTGCTCGACGAGCTCGATCTGGCGAAGGACACGCTGTTCGTGTTCACGTCTGACAACGGCGGCAACATGTACAACGTCGTCGAAGGGCTGCCGCCGACGAACAACGCGCCGCTCCGCGCGGGCAAGGGCTCGATTTACGAGGGGGGCGTGCGCGTGCCGCTTATCGTATCGTGGCCCGGTCGCGTGGTCTCCGGTTCACGAAGCGACGCGATCGTGACGAGCGTTGACTACTATCCGACCCTCCTCGACGTCCTCGGGCTTGATCCACAGCCCGGGCAGATCCTCGACGGTGTCAGCATTCTGCCCGTGCTGCGAGGGACCGCTGGTTTGCAGCGTGAGGCGATCTTCTGTCACTTTCCGCACTATGTGAAGGCGACGGACAACTTGCCGTCGACCTCGGTGCGCGTCGGCGATTGGAAGCTGTACCGCTTCTACGCCGACGGTCCGCAGCTCGCGGATCGCCACGAGCTCTACAATCTCGCCACGGACATCGGCGAGCGGCGCGATCTCGCGGCAGCCCAGCCCGCGAGAGTGCGCGAACTCGACGCGTTGATCGAGCGGCACAATCGTGCGACCCGATCGCTCGTGCCGCGGCCCAATCCCGCGTTCGCGCCCGACGGAGGGGTGGTGGCCGGCTGGACGGGCAATCAGTACGCGAAGCTGTCGATTGAAGGCGACCGCCTGATCGTCGAGTCGTCCGGCAACGATCCGTTCATCACGCTGCGCGCCGTGCCGAAGCTCGGGAAGCCGGCGACGTTCGTCGTCCGCATGAAGTCATCCGCGCGCGGCAACGCGCAGGTGTTCTGGGCGTCGAAGGCGGCGCCGCGTTTTCACCGCAGCCATTCGAGCACGTTTGCCGTCACGCATGACGGCGCGCTTCACGAGTACCGCGCTCCCGTCCAGCTCACGTCTCGGTTGACCGGGCTGCGGCTCGATCCGGCGACGGGTCCGGGACGCATCGAGATCGAGAGCATGGCTCTCGTCGGCGCGAAGGGCGAAGCGATCGCGACGTGGCGGTTCGACGCGAAGGCGAGCGGCGGCACGAAGAAGCCGGCGCGGCGGGGATAGGCCGTCGTCACTTCGCCGTCCGGAACACCCAGCGCACGGACGAGTAGCGGTGGTGACGGCTGCCTTCCTTGCGCACCAGGCGGCCTTGCCACTTGCCATTCGCGTCTCGCTCGGCGACGAGCTGCGCCCACTCGTGGTCGCCGCGCTCGTACGCGAACGTCTCGCCGTCGTCGTCGTACAGTCGCCGTCGGCCCGGCGCTTCGCCGTAGTGCCAGATCTCGAGCGGCGAGTAGCCGCCGGTTTTCGACGCGCGCAAGCAGCTCGGCGCGAGCGGGATGATGCCACCGTCGCGCACGAACAGAGGGATCTTCCGATCCTGCGGCGCGACCGTGATCATGCCGCCCTCGCCGGCGAGCCGTCCGGTCCAGAAGTCGTACCAGCGGCCCTTCGGCAGCAGCACGCTGCGCCGCTTCTCGCCCGCAAACAGCGGTGCGACGACCAGAGCGTCGCCGACGACGAACTGGTCGCGCAGTCGGCTGCGTCGCGCCTTCGCGTCGCCGACCTCGGCGAAACCCTCGACCAGCGGCATCGCGCGTACGGGCGGCACGCCGCGGAAGCGGTACTCCGCGAACGCGGTGTAGAGGTACGGCGCGAGTCGGATGCGCAGCAGCGCGACCTCGCGCACCTCCTTCTCGACCTCGGGGAACGACCACGGCTTCGTACCGGATGACCACGCGTTGAGCATCGCCATCGGCGAGAAGCAGACGGTTTGCATGCGCCGCAGCCACTCCTCGCCGTTCTTCGACGCGCGCACCTCCGGTGTCCACAACACGCCCGCGAAGCTCGAGCTGCACAGAGCCGCGATGAAATCACGATGGCTGTAGTGGTCGTTGTAGATCACGAACGGCAGCCGCGACGCGCCCGCGTTCGACGCGCGCACCAGCCCCCACGTGCGGCGGTCGCGACGCCGGTACAGATCGTCGACGAGCCGCTGCACGCGCACGCCGTACGTTTGGCGGATCTGCTCCGCATCGAGCCCCGACGGGAACTGCGCCGTGTCCGGCCACAGCCAGCGGTCGAAGCCGTCGACCTCGTCGATCTTGAATCCGGACACGCCGATGGCGACCGTCTCGCGATCGAGGTGTTGCGAGAAGATGTTCCGCGCCGCGGCGATCTCGTAGTCCGCAACGATGCCGTTCCACACCTCGTGCGATCCCGAGTACGGCAGCAGCTTCTCATGCAGCGCGCAGCCCGGCTTGACGTACGGGTTCATCCACAGGTTGACGCGAATGCCCTTGCCGAGCAGCTCCTGCACGAGCTCGCGCGGCTTGGGGAAGCGCTCCTTATCCCACTCGAACGTGCACGGATACGAGCTGCTGTGCCAGCCGGGCTCGATGCCGACGAAGTCGAGCGGGAACCCGTGCGCGTCGAACTGCGCGACTTCGGCACGCAGCTGATCGGCCGTGTAGCGCGTCGGCGTGCGGTGGGTGAAGCCCAGGCCCCAGCGCGGCGGCAGGCAGCCTCCGCCGGTGAAGAGAACGAACCGGCGCACCGCGTCGAGCGGCGTCGGTCCGGCGAACACGAAGACCTCGGCGCCCGGTGCGGGCACGAGCACGTCGATCGAGTCGGACGGCGGTTGTGCCTGCCAGCCTCGATCGCGATTGCGGTCGAGGGGTGGCGGCTTCTGCGGGGCATCGCGACGCAGAGACGTGCCGACCCAGACGCGCAGATAGCGCGCGCTGTCGACGAAAACGCCGTATCCCGAACTGGTGACCCAGAACGGCACCGGCGCATGGGTGCGGCCCGACTCGCCGCCCCAGTGGTCGACGTGCAGCGTGACGATGTCGCCGTTGCGGCGGACGCGGCGGAAGTCGAGACCGAGCCCGTAGACGTCCTCATCTCGCGACAGCGGAAAGCGTAGCGATGTGGCGGACGGCCGTGCCCGGCCATGGATCTCGTCACGCGACAGCGGGAAACCGGCCTCAGGCATTTCGCGCAGCGCCGCGACGTTCGGCGTGCCGCCCGCGACCGAGAGCAGGTCGAACGCCTCGGGTTCCCCGACGCGGGCCGACCAGACGCCGGGCGCGACCTCGCGCCAGTCGAGCTTCGACTCGGCCGCGGGCGAGATCGACGTGAGAAGGAGTGCGAACGCGACGAGCGGTGCTGGCAAGAAGTGCTTCATGATTCGATGGTTCTACGGTGGCTTTCGTCAGATGCGGTCGCCCCTGGCGCGAGCGGCGTCGATCTGCCGCCGGCTCCGGTGTCGGTACTCGCGTAGCGTCTCGATGCCGTACTTCTTGCAGAGGTCTCGAACCCGGGCCCCGGATCGGGTCGCCTTCAGCAGCCACCACGCCTCGGGGCCGAACGTGCGCTCGACGGCGACTTTCCCCTCGTGCTCCGCGAGTAGACGCTTGACCTTCGCGCCGTTGAAGTTGGTGTGCACGAACGTGCGGTCGAGATCGAGCGTGCCGAGGAACTGCCGCGGCCGCACCTCCTCGATCCCGGCGAGCTTCGATCCCGTGATGTCGACGATGTTCCCCGCGCCGACGGGCACGATGTAGTAGTGGTAGAGCATCGCGTAGGCGCTCAGCGGCATGCCGCCGGCGTACGCGCTGGGCCAGAACACGACGTCGACCTCGCGTTCGTCACACTCCTGCCAGAGCCGCGGGAAGTTGATGTCGAAGCACGTGAGGATACCGATGCGGCCGAAGTCGGTATCGAATGTCTTGACGCCCTCGCTGCTGCAGTGGAGCCCCTCGCCCCAGAACACGAAAACCTTGCGGTAGATGCCGGCGATCTCGCCCCGGCGATCGATGAGGACCGCGGTGTTGTACTGCTTGTCGCCTGCGTCCTCGCGGATCGGGCAGATGACGTACATCGAGTGCTTCTTCGCCAATTCGGCGATCGCATGCGTTGTCGGGCCGGGGATCGACTCTGCAACGGTTCCCGCGAACTCCTCGGGGAGGCAAGCGATGTCGACACCGTTCGCGCCGGCCGTCTGCAGGTGATCGAGCGCGAGCCGGAGCTTCGCGTCGTGATCGCCGCCGAAGCCGATGCAGATCGCCGCCACCTTGATCGGCCTGCCGGCGCCAGGAGCGGGGGCAGGGTCGGCGTCGTTTCGTGCAGGGCCGATGGCCGCGATGGTCGGCAGGACGATCGCGGCGGCGGCCAGAGCGATTCGAGTCATCGCGTCGCCTCCATCGTTTCGTGCCGCGCATCGTAAGACGGATCGACGCGCGACGGAACGATGCTACGCCCGCGGACCCGCGCCCGCCGTGACGCGACCGTCCAGCAAGCGGATGATTCGCGGTGCCCGCGCGGCGATCGTCTCGTCGTGCGTGACGACGACGAGCGTCGTGCCGTCCTGGTTGAGCTCCTCGAGCAGTGCGACGATCTCGGCGCCGGCTCGGGAGTCGAGGTTGCCGGTCGGCTCGTCGGCGAGCACGATGCTCGGTCGATTGGCCAGGGCGCGCGCGATCGCCACCCGTTGCTGTTCGCCGCCGGAGAGCTTCGCGGGTCGATGGCCGAGCCGCTCCCCGAGCCCGACTCGCTCGAGCAGCTCGCGCGCTCGCGCCTCGCTCTCGGCGGTCCCGACACCGGCGAGCCGCAGGGGAAGCGCCGCGTTCTGAAGGGCCGTTGCGCGTGGCAGCAGGTGGAACCGCTGGAACACGAACCCGACCTCCCTGCTGCGCACGTCGGCCAGGCGATTCACATCGAGCGTGCTGACGTCGTCGCCGTCCAGCAGGTAGCGCCCCGACGTCGGGCGGTCGAGACAGCCGAGGATGTGGAGGAGCGTCGACTTGCCCGATCCGGACGGCCCGAGCAGAGCGACGCTCGCGCCGCGCTCGATGGACAGCGTCACGCCTTCGAGCGCGACAACGCGGCCCGCGTCGCCATCGTCGTCGTGATACGTCTTGCCGACATCGCGGAGCTCGATCAGGGCCGAGTCACTCATCGCGGAGGACCTCCACGGGATCGATGGACGCGGCCCGACGCGCGGGCCAGGACGCCGCGATGGTTCCTGCGACGGCGAGTACCGCGACGACCGCGAGGGCGAGCGGCAGCGAGAGCTGCGGGTACCCGAGATAGGCGCGCGCGGTCGCGTCGATCGGCAGGATCCGCAACAGCATGACAAACACCGCACTCGCGAGGATGCCGAGTACGCCGCCGAAACCGGTGACGAGCAGACCGGCGGCCGTCACGCGCAACAGGATGCGCTTCGGTCGAGCGCCGAGCGCGAGGCGCAGAGCCGTGTCGCGGCGCTGCTCGTCGACCAGGACGTACATCAGGTTCGCGACGCCGACGATCGCGACAAGGAGGCCGAGCGCTCCCGCGATGACGAGCAGCATGCGGACGCCGCCGACGACCAAATTCTGCATGCGGACGACCTCGACGTGGCTGTAGAAGCCGAGCGCGTACCGGTCGTCAGGATCGAAGCCGCGCCGCCGACCGATCAAGCGGTACACCTCGCGTCGCACGGGCCGCTCGAAGCTCTCGTCCTCGAGACCGACGATGACGTAGCTCGACCAACGCCAGCCGCGAATGGCGCGGAACGTCGGAGCCGGGATGAAGACCTTGTCGTAGTCGTTGCCTTCGTAGTTCGTCAGCGTGACCTTCGGCCGCATCACGCCGACGACGACGAACGGCACGCCCCAGAGCTCGACGGTGCGCCCGACCGCATTCCCGTCGCCGAAGAGGCGACCCTTGACGCGGTCGCCCAGCACCGCGACGCGGCGCCGTACCTTCACGTCGAGCTCGTTCAGGAATCGCCCCCCATCGCCAGGAACGATGTGTCGTATCGCGCCGAACGCCGGGTCGACGCCGTGGACGCGCGCGCTGACGCGAACACCGTCGACCTCGATGGTCTCTCCGAAGTCCGCGTACTCGACGCTGGCGGCGCGGACGCCCGGCACGCTGCGTTCGATGGCTCGTGCATCGTCCGGCTCGAGACCGATCCACCTCCCCGCGTCGAGCCCGCGCCACGGACGCGTCGTCGCACCCGACCAGAACCGCAGCACGTTGCGGCCCGACGCGTCCATGGCCCGATCCAGGGCGCGATCGAACCCGGCGCCGCACGCCGCGGCCACCGCAAGACCGAACGTTCCCCACGCGACGGCGAGAATCACACGCGTCAGCGGGCCGCGGTAGCTCGCGACTCCACCGCCGCCGCCCGAAGCGAGCACGGTCGCGTCCGTCCGCGACAGCGCGGCGACGGGATCGAGGCGCGACGCGCGACGTGCCGGGAAGAACCCGGCGAGAAGCGCCACCGCGCCGAGCAGGAGGGCGATCGACAGCGCGACGAGCGGCGCGACCTGCGGCGTGCCGATGTCAGCGGTCACCGGCGTCGTACGCACGATTCCGAGAACGACCCAAGCTGCGCCGAGGCCTGCCGCGCCGCCGACCGTGACGAGCGCTGTCGCCTGCGCCATCACTCGAACGAGCACGCGGCGCGGCCGGCTGCCGAACGCGAGGCGCACCCCGATCTCGTGCGTCTGCTGGCTGACGAGGATGTACATCAGGTTCGCGACACCGAGCCCCGCGACGATCAGCGTCATCGCTCCCGCGCCACCGAGAACGAGGTGCAGGCCGAGGAACACGTAGGAGAGCATGCGGTCCTCCTCGGTCGTGTCCCAGACGACGATGGCGTCGCGGTCGCGCGGGTCGAAACGGTAGCGCCGGGCGAGCACGCGGTAGAAGCCGTCGATGGCGGTCGCCGTCAGCTCGGGGCTGCGCGCTCGGAAGATGATCGTGTCGACGTGGCGGCGACCGAACACCTGGGCATGCGTCGTCGCGGGCAGACAGACGCGCTGGTCGTCGGGTCCGCCGTAGTCGCTCGACTGTTTCTTCGGCGCGAGGACGCCGATGACCGTGAACGGCGCGTTGGCGAGAACGATCGTCGCGCCGATCGCTGGGCCATCGCCGAGAAGTCCGCGCTTGATCGCATCGCCTAGCACGACGACGCGGCGGTGCTCGGCGATATCGCGATCGTTGATGAAACGCCCACCGGGCTCGAGGCGCCAGGCCCGCAGCCAACCGTAGTCGGGGTAGACGCCCGAGAGGCGTGCGCGGTGCACGCGTTCGCCGATGCGCACGTTTTCGCGGCCCTGGTACTCGGGGCTGAGCGCGAGGATTTCGGGGATCTCCTCCGGCAGGCGCAGCACGTCATCGGCGGTCACGCGGAGTCGTCGCTCCTTGCCGAGCCCTTCGAACGGACGGGTCGTCTTCGACGGCCACGCGACGACGAGACCTCTGCCCATATTGTGCGCGTTCTCCATCATCCGGCGCTCGAGGCCGGTGCCGAACGCGAGCAGGAGCACGACGGAGAACGTGCCCCACGCGACTCCGAACAGCGTCGATGCGGCGCGCAGTCGCTGCGCGCGCAATGCGGTGAAGAGGTCGCGGAGGGCGTCCACGATTACGGCTCCGCGCCAGACGAGCGTTCGAGCACCTCGTCGCCCTCGGCGAGCCCCGCGGTGATCTCGATCGTCAGCCCGTCGCTGAGGCCGGTCTCGACGCGACGCTCCTCGGGATCGGCGGCGCCGTTCGAGTCACCGGGGACGAGCACGAACGCCGCGCCGTCGCGGAGATCGACCACGCGTTCCGGCACGACGAGCACGTCCTTGCGGCGGTCGACGTCGATCTCGGCGACCGCCGAGTATCCCGACCGCAGGACGAGGTCGCCGGTGGGGTCGAGATCGATCCGCACGCCGAACACGATGGCGTTTTGCCGCGGCGTTCCCTGGAGCTCGATCTCGCTGAGCTTGCCGGTGACGTTCGCTTCCGGAAGCGCGCCGACGCGCAGGCGGGCGGTCATCCCCGCGCCCAGTCTGCCGACGTCGATCTCGTCGACCGTGCCGCGGAACACGAGCCGGTCGAGATCGCCGAGCGTCACGAGGACGGTTCCCGAGCCGTAGGAGCTCGACGGCACGACGGGGGCGCCCTCGCGCAGATCGAGACGCAGCACGTGACCGGCGACCGGTGTGCGCACGGTGTAGTCGACCTTGCGGCCGTCGACGACGACCTCGCCCTTCTTCAGGAGCTCGAGGCGCTCCTCGGCTTGCTGCACCGCAACTTCGGCGGCTTCCTGAGTGCGTTCGAGGCTCTTCTGGCCGGTGAACCAGCGGCTGATGCGCCCGGCTGGATGCTCGCCCTCGACGAACTCGCGCGCGGACTCTCGCGCGTCGTGCGCGGCCTTGACGGAGCGCTCGGCCGCGAGGATCGTCTCGGCCGTGACGATCGGCTTGACCTCGGCCACGGGATCTCCGGCCTCGACGCGCTGACCGAGCGCGACGTGGAGCTTCGTCAGCACACCTCCGTGCCGCGACTTCACCGCCACCTCGTGCTCGACGACGATGCGGCCCACGGCGACGGCCTGGCGCACGACCTCGCCGCGGGTCACGCGAGCCGTCCTCACGGTCGTATGCGTCGATGGCTTGCGGGTCACGGCGAACCAGATCGCGCCGGCGATCAGCGCGACGGCGACGACGAACACGATGGCCTGCTTCATCTGCGGGTACCCTTTCCCCGCCATCATACGTCACCGGGCCGCATCGGTTCCCGACGTGCTACGCTCCGGCGTGGAAGTTGGCGATCGCTTCGGACGTGCGGAGGTAGCGATCGTAGACCCGCACGCGTTCGAGGCTGCCGCGCAGCGACGGCGCGACGCGAAGCCGGTCGGCGCCGGTGACGTCGCCCAGCTGCGGGTGGAAGCGGCCCCAGCCGTAGATCGACTCGGCGCCGCCGTCGCAGAGGGCTCCGTCGACGACGAAGCTGATCACGTTCGGGCCGCCGTCGACGATGATCGCGACGTGGTGCAGCTCGCCTGGCTTGATCGACCCGACGTCGCTCATCCAGAGGCCCGTTCGTTCGCCGTCGTTCAGATCGATGCGGATCCGGTCGCGGGTCGCCGTGCTGACGAGGATACCCTTGCCGTCCGGATCGCGGCTGTCGAGCACCACCTGACCCGTGACCGACGCGTCCAGGCGGATCCAGAAGTCCAGCGCGAAGCCGCCGCCGTCGTCGAGCCGTGGCAGGTCGGGGAGCCCGACCTCGCCGCGCTGGATCTCCGCGGGACCGAGATCGAGAGCTCGCCCCTCTACCGTCACCGTTCGCACCGTGCCCTGCCCCCAGAGCGCTTCCAGCAGGGTCGGGTCGATGGGATGCACTCGGGCGACGGTCTTCTGCGTCTCGGTGATCCAGTACTTCCCGTCCTGCTCGATCAGATCGGGATAGCTCATCCCCAGACCCGGTCCCGGCAGCCCGGTTGTCGCATCGTAGAGGCAGCTCTTCGGATCCGGATCGTAGAGGACGATCTCCGGCTGCGACCAGTGGATCTTGCCGTCCCGCTCGATGCCGCCGCTGAGCCACGCGGGATTCCTGCCGCGGTATGGGTTCGAGTGCGCGCCGTGGTGGTGGAACCAGAAGAGGTACTTGCCGTTCGCGGTCTTCCAGATCCGCGGACAAGCTCGCGAGTTCTTGATCCGTCTGCTGCCGGGCGTGTACGACGCGTACTCCGGCAGGGTCCACGTGTGGCCGCCGTCGCGGCTGTAGGCGTGGCAGGGGTGGTCTCCGGCCGTGCGGTACATGCAGTAGATCGATCCGTCGCTGAGCGCGACGATGTTCTGCTCGGCCTGCACGTCGCCGTACTGCGGGTTCTTCAGACCGGCGTCGCCGTCGGGAAGCAGCTGCCACTCGATCTCGGCAGGGTCCTTCGCCGTGAGGATATTGTCCGATCGATAGAACCAGCCCTCCGACCGATCGATCACGTACTTCCCGCACTTGCTGAACGCGAACATCATCGCGTCGCCGAAGATGATCGGCTTGCCGATGCCCCAGAAGATCTGCACCTTGCCACCGAACGTGTTCGTGCGGTCGACGGCCGTCATGCGCATCGGCAGTCGGTAGCGTTCCTTCGACCACGAGCGGCCGTGGTCGTCGGAGTACTTGTAGACGAACCAGCCGACGCAGTCGCTGCGCCCCGGGCATTTGAACCCGTCGCCGTTGTAGTCGTAGAAGACGTAGACGCGGCCGGTGCGGGCGACGACCGGCAGCGAGTAGACCGCGGGAGGCCCATCCGCCGGCTCGAGCGCGACGAGCGGCGACCAGGTGCGTCCTTGATCGGCACTGATCGTCGACACGACATGCGAGTTGCTCGCGCCCTCGTGCCCGCCGGCCGTGGTCAGCGTGCAGAGCCAATTGCCGTCGTGCGTGATGACGACGTAGGGCTGATCGCAATAGCCTTCGTCGGGAATGACGTGGCCCGTGCGCACGTTGCGCGGATCGCCGGCTGCGAGTGACGGGCCGAGCGGAAACAGAATCAGCGACAGGACGATGGTGCTTCGAACGCGCATGGCTCCTCCTGGCCCGAAGGGGGGTGTCTCGTCAGCCTATCGTCTCGAGGCCGTGAGGGGCAATCGGCGGGTCGCGGATCGTTGCAAGAGGAGCGGGCAACCGGTACCTTCGTCGGTAGGTTTCGCAGCGGGCTGGCAGGCAGGGTCGGCCGATCGGCACCGGCCGTCGGAGCACGGCCGTCGGAGCACGGTCTCGGCGGAGGCATGAGATGCAGCGGTTCGGACGATCTCGCGACGAGAGAAGAACGGGGCGCGGCCAGCTAACGCTCGGCGCGTTTCTGGCGTTGGCGCTCTGCGCGCATGCGACCTGCTTCGGCGCGGAGTTCACGTATCCCGACGATTTTCCGCCGGACGCCGCGTTGCAGGATGCCGTGGACGATGATCGCGTGGTTGACGGTGACACGATCCACGTCGTCGCGTACGGGCCGCATCGGCCGTTCCTGCCGATCGATCTCGGCGCGAAGCGCGTCACGGTGACCGGCTCGCGCAGCTTCCGGGGGTGGCCCGTCATTCGTGGCGATCGAACCCGCACGGACGCTTGGCCCGCTGCGGCGGCCGACCGCGCGAGCCGCAACGTCGTGGCGGTGAATCGCGGCTCGGCGCTCGAGAGCTTCCACATCGAGCTCGACTACGACGGCCTGGCGGATGAGAGTGACGTGACCTACCGCGCTGTCTGGTGTGGCGCGGGCGGCGGCGCCTTGCGAGGGTGCACGATCCGGGCACTCGGCCGTTGGACGGCGAGTTCGCTGGTCGAGGTGAGCGCGGGCGCCGAGGACGCGAACTTCCTCGGTTGCAGCGTCGACACGAGCGGCGCGGTCGCAGGCGATGAGGTCGAGATCGACGCCACGAGCCACGTGGTCTTCATCGGCGCGGACGCGCAGGCCGTGTTCCGCTGCTCCTTCGATGGCGGGGCGCATCGTGATCGCGACGTCCTGCACTTGGCGGGCCCGCGACGCGTCGTTCTCGAAGGTTGCCGGTTCGACAGCGAGACGCCGGCTCACCGCGTGGTCGCTCTCGCCGGTGGCGCCGCGGTCGACGCGGAGCTGATCGCGCGGGGCTGCACGTTCGGAGGCCTCTCGGGTGCCTATCTTCGGCACGTCATCCACATCCTCGACGATGGCGCGACGACGACCTGGAACGTCGAGATCGATCGGAGCGAGTTCGGCCGTCTGTCCGGTCACGAGGCGGATACTCTGCGGCTCCTGTCGATCGACCGAACCGCGACGATTCGCTGCGTCAACACGGTTTTCTACTGGCAGTCCGGATTCGATCCGCGTTGGGGCCGGCCGGGGATGAACGGCGCCGTCCGCATCGGCCCGTCGGCCGACGGCGTCGAGCTCGAGCTCGTTCACTGCAACGTCCTCGACCGAAGCGTCGCGCCGCGAAACCGCTGGATCGAGCTCGACGGGGCGCGAGGCGTCGTGCTGCGCTTCACGAACAGCATCTTCGCGCCGCGATTCGCCGTGGATCCGTTGCCGCCGAGCGCCGGACTCGTCTTCGATGCCTCGGAGGAGCCGATGTCGTCTGATGAGCTGCGCGTCGAGACGATCGCGTCGATTCGTCGGCTCGGGCCGTGCAGCACCGATCCCGACGACGAGGGCCGCGCGTGCCTCGAGGGCGATGACGGCTTCCTCGACGTCGATCCGCTGCTTTGGGGCGGAGCGCACGTCGGTCCCGGGTCGCCCGCGATCGACGCGGCGGTGGACGTCGGAGTCGCGGACGACTTTCACGGCGAGTCGCGACCGCGCGGTGACGCGCCCGACATCGGCGTCGACGAGACGGACGGCGGTGGTCCTTGGTTCCTGCGCGCCGACTGCAACGGTGACGTCAACCATATGGCGCAGGTGGGAGATGCCGTCTTCCTTCTGAACTACAACTTCACCGGCGGTCCCGAGCCGCCATGCTTCGCGGCCTGCGACTCCAACGCCGACGGTAGCCTCGCGGGGGTCACTGACGCCGTCTACCTATTGGCGTTCAACTTCCTCGGCGGCCCCGCGACGCCGCCGCCCTTTCCGGAGTGCGGGCCGAGCCTGTTCGAGAGCGATCTGCGATTGGGTTGTGAGAATCCGCCGGCATGCCGCTAAGCTCGACCGGCGTGGAGCGCGCATCGACATGAACCCGAACCGCGGCAAGACCATCGCCCTGATCGCAGGCGTCGCCTGCCTCGTCGTCGTCGGGCTGGCCCTCGTGATCGTCGCCGGTCGGTGGGGCGAGCTGGAGCGCGAAGCGGAGACGAAGCCCCCGGCGATCGATCTCTCGGGAAACTGGACGCTGACGTTTCCGCGCGGGGCGACTCGGAGGATGCAGGTCGTGGCCGCGGGGGAGGGGCGCTACGTGATCGCAGCCGCCGGTGTGCTCGACGGCGAGTACGAGGTCCGCGGCGACCGGCTCGTCATCACGCAGCCTCGCGACCGCAGGATGGTCGGGCTCGAGTGGCAGATCCTCGATCAGTTCGACCTGACGCTCGTCGCCGAGCCGCTACCCTGGCCGACCGGCTCGTCGTACGCCGGCGCCACGGCGAGCCGCCCGGATCCGTCCGAGCGCTTCTATCGCTGAACGGACACCGAGTCGCCGATCACGGCTCGCAGACGCCCGCGCAACCCTCGATCGCGACGCACTCCTCGCCGAGCACCGGCGGTGCGCCGTTGAAGAAGAGATAGGAGAAGATCGCGATCCCGTCCGAGATGTCGATGCGCCCGTCGCCGTTGCCATCGACGAGCGCGACGTTGGCCGGGTTGTCCCCGGCGCCGTCGCCGCACGGCCAGAGGAAGCTGCCGGTGCCGAAGAGGTGGCTGAGGAGGCACACGCCGTCCGACAGGTCGAGTCGACCGTCCTGGTTGAGATCGCTCGGCAGCTGTCCGGTCTCGACGGGCTCGACGCGCGCGATCCAGGGGCGGTTGCCTCGGAGGCGGTCGTACCCCGCGACCACCGCGCTGCCATCGTCGGCGACGACGGCGTCCGCCACTCCGAGGCCGAGTCGACGCTCGCCAAATGCCGTCTGCCAGAGGAGGTTCCGGTCGGCGTCGAACTTGACGAGATAGAACTGTGCGTGCTCAAAGAGCTCGGCCAGCCCGGCGACGAGGAAGCCGCCGTCCGGCGTCGCGCTGAGCGAGTAGGCGTCGCGGATCCAATCGTCGGGCTCGATGACCCGCTGCCATGTCGGCGCGCCGTCGGGGTCGTACGCCGCCAGAAGAACGACGGAACGCTCGGGCGAGCTCGGCCGGATACCGGTGCGGCATGAGCCTGCGACGACGTACTCGCCTTCCGCACTCACGAGGACGTCGCGGAACAGCGCGTGGTCGTACGGCGCCTCGGGCGCGATCGTCCGCTCCCACAGCGGTTCGCCGTCGGCGGTGGTCTTCAGGATCACCGCTTCGTCGTCGCGTTGGCCGGCCACGACGATCGACTCGGTCGTCGGGTCCTCGCAGATCGCCTCGCCGATGCCGTCACCGAGACGTCGCGCGAACACCGGCTCGCCGCTCGAGTCGGTGCGCGTCAGATAGATCCGGGCGGCGCCTGTCGTGCCGGCGATGACGAAGTGCCCGCCGCGCGTTTCGGCGATCGCTCGACCCGACAACCGCGCGTTCTCTTCGCTCACCCGCTCCCACGCGACGGAACCGTCACCGCGCAGCTTCACGAGGTAGAGCTCGTACCTCGCGGCGCTTGTCTCTCCCGTCGCGACGAACGCGCCGTCGGAAGTCGCGGTGATGTCGTATAGATCGAGGGACTCCTCGCGCTCGATCAGCCGCACCCAGGCGACCTCGCCCGCGGCGTCGGTCTTGAGGAACCAGGCGCTTCTCGCGGCGTGCGTGCCGGTTGCGACGGCGCCCCCATCGCTCGCCATGGCGAGCGATGTGGCGCCGCTCGACGCCGGATAGAAGTCGTAGCGCTGTTGCCACGACACGTCGATCGGAGCTCTCGCATCTGCGGGCCGCGACGCGCACCCCCGGCTCGTATCGACGACCCGCACGTCGACCTCCTGCGCGCAGGTCAGGTCGTAAACTACGCCGCCGGCGACGGCCTGACTGCAGCACGGCAGGTGCGAGGCCGCGCCGCCGTCTCCGTCGCCGAGCCGCGGCAGGATCCTGACGGATCCGGTGGCGTGATTCTCCGCCGCGACGTGGAGGCGGAAGGCGCTCGCCGTCCCGACGGGATCGAGCGTGATCCTCTGGGCGAGCGAGAAGGTGACCACGCCGATGGCGAAGCGTCCGTGGGGCTCTCGATCGCCGACCTCGACCACGACGAAGCCGGAGTCGACGAAGCCCGGCGGGTCGTCCGTGATATCAGCGGCAGCCGTCCCGATGACGTCCGCGTCGACGATGTACAGGTCGCCGGTGACATCGGCGTAGATGTTCCAGTTCTGGAGGCCCGCGCCGTCAGCCGGCAGCTGCGACACGACGCCGACGGTGATGTCGAAGATACCGGGCTCGACGACGATCTCGTTCGTACGGATCTGCCCGGCGAAGAGCTCGGGCGACCACGCGACGGCATCGCGCTGCAGGATGAGCTGGATCTCGGCGTCGGGATCCGCGCAGGGCACCTGTGCTGCGACGCGAGGCGTCGCGAGCGCGGCGAGCGTCAGAGGAACGAGCAGGCAGAGAGCCCTTCGACGGCCGCGGATGTGCATCGACAACACCGTCTCCCGTGACTGCAGTGCGAAACGAAGATCGGGACAACCCAACGACGCCGACGTCCAGTTTCCGCTTGCGGCAGGTGATCGCAAGAGGAAGTCGGGGGAGATTCGCGAACCGCGCGCGAACGCAGGAGTCGCCGCGGTTCGCGAAACTGGGCTGCTAGTCCAGGATATCCACGCTGAAGCTCCGGTCGAGGAACCCGGCGGACACCTCGAACGAGATCTTGCCGCTCGAGCTCACGCACGCCGAGATGCTGCGCGTGCCGATGACCGGCACCTTCGCGCTGCCGGAGAACCGCGCGCCGATCGAGTTGCTGGAGGCGCAGTCGCACGCGGCCGCGCCGCACGGATCGCCGTGCGGGTCGTCGCAGCCGTCGCCGACGGACGCGCACAGCTGGACGTCGCCCCAGACCTTGACGCCCGGGAAGCTGATCGTGGGCACGTTGACCGACGCGTCGATGCCGAGGTCGCCCGACGGCGTGACGCAGAAGCAGGCGTCGAACGATGTGCCCGCGAACGTGATGTCACCGGTCATCGAGATGCCGCCGTCCGTGCTGAAGAGCACCGCTGCGTCGGCGAGGCTGCGGCCGTCGACCGTCACCGAGCCGTCGGCCGTGAACGACACGTCGTCACCGTCGCGCTCGAGCTCGAACGAGCCGTCGATGCGCACGCGAGAGGTCGAGATGCTGCCACTTCCCTCGAGCAAGAAGTCGCCGTCGGACTCGATGCTGCCGTCGAGGTAGACCTCGTCGCCCCCGCAATCGAACCAGCCGGCGAGGTCGATGCCGTCGTCGCTGATCGTGACCGTGCCGCTCACGCCGAAGCCGTCGATACCGGCGCTGACGGTGCCGCGAAGCTCGAAGTCGGTCCGCGATCGGTAGGTGCCGCTGACGCGGACCGATCCGATGCCGTGGGGCAGCTCGACCGTCGCGTCGAGCTCGACACCGCTCGGACGGACCCATACCTCGCCGGTCGCGAGCGGCAGGCCGAAGCGCGTCAGGTCGATCTCGGCATCGCCGTGCAGCTCGAGATCCCACGCGCCGTCCGCCTGCTGCGACATCACGCCGGTGACTTCCGCGTGACCGATACCGTCGAGGCACGCGCGACCGACGACGCAGACGCAGAGCCCGGATGCCGGACACGGCGTCGATCCGGCCGGCGCGTGGTTCGACGCGCGGAATCTCGCGTCGGCGAGCGTCACGCCGAGGATCTCGATCGCGCGCTGACCGCTGAGACACAGCAGCAGGTCGCCGTCCGCTTCTACTTCGAGCGTCCCTTGCACCGCGGTCTCCGCGATGCCGAGCGGCGCGGCCAGGCAGCCCTCGAACCCGACGCCGACGCCGCCGTCCGCGAGGAGCCCGGCCTCGAAGCCGAGCGACGCGTCCATGCCCATGATCTTGAAGCCGTAGCCGCCCTGGAACGCGCCGGCGGCGATGTCGATCTTGACGAAGTAGCGCTGATCGCTCGCCGAGGTGAGACTCATCAGCGCCCCGAGGCCGGGATAGATCTTGTCCCAGTCCATGCTCGCCGCGGCCGTGACGATGCACGTCGGAACGGGCACGCCCGCCGCGTTGTCCTCGAAGAGGATGTAGGACGTCGCGCTGCCGGCATCGAGTCCGAAGAAGCCCATGCCGACGCCGACGTCCGCGTTGAACGCGACGAGCGGATCGTCGCCGAAGCGCAGGAAGACCTCGCCGTCGACCGACGCGGTCAGCGGCGTGTCGGGAATGGGGAAGCTTGCGCCCACGGCGCCGCGGAAGTGGCCGCCGCCGAGATCGGACGGCACGCCGCAGCCCGGCGATGCGCGCAGGTTCGGCGGGTCGCACGGCGGGCACGTGTTCGCGTCGACGCCGCCGGTGCAACTCGGCGACACGGCCGTCTCGGCGCACTCCGGTACAAAGCCGCCGATCTCGTCGTCGCTGAACGGCAACGCCGGCTCGAACACGAGATCGCCCTGCGTGCTGAGCTCGAGCGCGACGCAGACCTCGATCTCGATCGGCGTGTCCGCGACGCCGCCGTCTCCCCCGCCGCCACTCGTGCTGCCGTCGGCCTCACCGATCTTGAAGCCGATGCAGATCGGGTCGATGCGGTAGAGCCCGCCCGGTACGTCGATCAGGACCTCGACCTCCGGTCCGCCGACCTCGAGCGACACGGGACCGCACTGGATGCCGACCGACGTGTGCAGCTGGAAGCCGAACCGGAAGTCGAGCGGGTCGAACAGCAGTCCGACGCCGGGCAGAATGAAGTCGCACGTCGCGCCGCCGGGAAGCGGAATCGACGGCAGCTTCAGGTCGACACTGCCGTCGATCGTCAGCTGATCGATGTCGACGACCAGCGACGCGCTCGCGAAGTCGACGACGATCGGCTCGGCGAGGATTGGCGCACTCGCGGTGACGGCGATGTCGCCCGAGAGCTCCAAGCGCTTTGCGTCGGGCTTGAGCCGATACTCTCCCTCCACGTCCAGACGGACCCACAGGTCGGGATCGGACGGGTCCTCGAGCACGATCGATCCCGTGCCGGAGACCTCGCCGCTGTTCAAGTCGCACGTCGCATCCAGGGACGACTCGATGCCGAGCGCGCTGCCGTGGATCGCGACGCCGCCCTCCGGCAGCGGTCCCGTGACGACACCGACGAGCAACGCGCCGGTGTCCGGATCGGTTGCGGTCGAGAAGCTGTCGAAGAACACGACGTTGCCGCCGGCCGCGACGCCGAGGTCGATCGCGAGGTCGTCACCCGACACCTCGCCGGTGGCGAGGTTGACCGTGAGCTCCTCCTGGGCGGTGATCCGCGCCGTCGCGTCGCCGCTCAGCAGGGACTCGCCCGCTGCCGTCATCGTTCCGTCGCCGTTGTCGTTCCAGCTGCCGCTCGTCGAGATCTCGATGCTGGCGATCTCGACCGCCGGCGGCACGATCGTCGCATCGACCGGATTGCCGCCGAAGCGGACCTCGTGCCAGTCCTCGAAGCCATCGCCGTCGGTGTCGGCGCGCGTCGGACGGCTGCCGGCGTCGTCCTCGTCGACGAACGTGCCTGTGCCGGTCTCGACACCGTCGAGCAGCCCGTCGTCGTCCGAGTCGACATTCCACGGATCGGCGCCGAGGGCGAGCTCGCGGTCATCCTGGAGCCCGTCGCCGTCGCTGTCGCGCGCGTTCGGATCGGACGTGAAGCCGCGCTCCTGGCCGTCGCTCAGGCCGTCGCCGTCGGAGTCCCAGCCGTCCGCGGTGCCGTCGCCATCGCCGTCGAGGTGCGTCGCTATCGTCACGTAGCCATCAACGCCCGGGACGGTCTCCTCGAAGTCGCTCAGGCCGTCACCGTCCGAGTCGCGGCTCACCGGCGCGGGAATCGGTAGCGTGTGGTGCGTGTGCACCTCGGCGCCGTCCTGGAGGCCATCGCCGTCGCAGTCGGGGTTCAGCGCGTAGGTTCCGGTGTCGTTCTCGTCGACGTAGACGCCCGTGTCGGTCTCGACGCCGTCGCCGAGGCCGTCCATGTCCGTGTCGAATCGCGACGCGTCGGTCTCGCCGGAATCCTGCGCGCCGTTCGTGTTCACGTCCTCCTCGTTGTCGAGCAAGCCGTCGCCGTCGCTGTCTTCCGAGCGCGGGTTGGTGCGCGTGGACGGATCGCTGTCGGCCTCGAACGCGGGCAGCGGCGGATCGGGCGGCGCGCGCAGGTCGATCAGCGGGGCCTGACGATCCCGCAGGCCGATCTCCTGTCCGTCGGACAGGCGATCGCCGTCGGTATCCCAGCCCTCGTCGGAGAAGCCGTCCTCGTCGAGGTCACCGGCGATCGTCTCCCTCTGGCTCGGATCGAACGCGCCGTTGAAGTTGGCGTCCTCGTTGCCGTCGAGCACGCCGTCGCCGTCGGAGTCGTTGACCAGCCAGTTCGTGTAGCTCGTCGGCCGCTCGACGACGTCGAGCAGACCGTCGCCGTCCGAGTCGGCGCTGAGCGGGTTGAAGTCGAGGTCGTCGGCGAACAGATCGTGCTCGGTGTCCATGTCGAGGATGTTGGTGCCGATGGCCTCCTCGTGGCCGTCGGTCAGGAAGCCGGCCGAGTCGGGCAGCGAGCCGTCGTCGACGCGATAGCCGTCGAGGTCGGTGTCGGGATCCATCGGGTCGCGCAGATTGCGCGGCGAGGTCAACACGACCTCGAAGTGCGTGATCGTCATGCCGCCGCCCGCGGAGCCGAGGCTCCACAGCGGATCGGTCGCGACCTGGAACGGATCCGGGTGCGGCTCGGGCCTCTCGACGCGCACGCGGACGGGGCGGAACCTGAGACGCACGATCGCGACCTCGTCGAGCTCGATCGTCGCGGCATGCGCGCCGATCGCGGTCAAGCGGACGGTGACCGCTGTCGGCTCGGTCAGGTCGAACGTCGGGCAGTCGGTCTCCGGCGGGCACTCCTCGGGGCAATCGCCTTCCGGCGGGCACGTCGTGCCGCGCCAGACCCAGATATTGCGCGCCTCGGGATCGAACACCTCGCCCGTCGTCGCGCCGGCGAGATGCACGGGGCCTGCCGGCAGCGACGGATCGACGAACGGGTTCAGGCTGACGACGTCGACGTCCTGATCGACGGCGGCTTCCTCCTCGTCGCCGACGAACACTTGCACGCGCACTTGCGCATCGATCACGTCCGGACCGGGGCCGGGACGGGCGCGCAGGAACACCTGGTAGCGGCCCTCCGGCCATGAGTGCTCGGCGGATACGTCGAGCTGCGCGAGGAATCCGTCGCCCGCATCGGGCACGATGCACTTCGCGTTCGATGCGCTGCCATCCGCGGTGATCCTCGCGTCGTCGTCGACGATGTCCTCGGCCTCGTACCAGAAGGCGAGCGGTGTTGATTCCTCGCCGTCGCCGATTCCGTCGCCGTCCGAGTCGGGGTCGTCCCAGTGCGTGATCGGCGCGTTCGGATTCTCGGCGGGCTGGACGAGGCAACGGTCGACGAGCACATCGGTGATCGCATCGTCCCAGTGCGGATCGGCGGCCGCAAAGCTCACGGTCCGCGCGCCATCGCCGCTGATCTCGAAGACGGGCGTGCGGTACCAGCGGTACGTCTCGCCGAAGGGCGGCAAGAGCACGTGCGAATCCGCAACGAGTGTCCGTCCGCGGACGGACACCTCCAGGTCGACACGTTCGCGCAGCGAGATCGTGGCGACGCGGCCTTGCGAGCCCGCCAGCACGACCGTGCCGTCACCGGACGACGCGGCGGCGAGGAGATCGGGCGGCGCGGCGCCGAGCGGACGCGTGTCGAGCCCGACGACGCGGTGACTCGCGAGTCGATAGACGGAGCCGCGGTCGCCGCAGATGACCGCATCCTCACCGACGAACTTCACGTCGCGCAGGGTCGGCGCGTTGCGTACGAGGATCGTGAAGTCCTCGATGAGAAAGCGACCGGCTTGCGGCGTCGCGAGAAAGCGGACGATCGTGCCGCCTTCGCCGACGACTGTGAAGCTGCCGTCCGGTGCGTACGCGACGCCGAAGAGGTCGATCGTCGGACGGACCGTCGCGGGAATGCCGCCGAGGTTCGTGAACGCGCCACCGTGGTAGCGGATCACCGTGAGGTCAGCGCCGACGATGATCGCCTCGCTGCCACCGTCCTTCCACGCGACCGCGTGGAACGCGATCGGTTGCACGTGAAGCGGCAGCGCCGTCGGCGTGCCCGAGTAGCGGAACACGACGCCGCGCGACGGCTCGCTCGTGACGACGAACGCCTCCGCACCGCCGGGACGCCATGCGATGCCGCCGACCGGCAGGACCTGATGCGAGATCGCCTCTTCGATGGTGTCGTCGGCACGCAGACGCAGCAGGAAGCCGCTCTCGGTGCCGACGAGTGCCGTGCCCTCCTCGCCGCCGAGCGGTCCGCCAGGGTAGAACGACGCGCCCGTGATCGTCGCGTCGCCGCTCGGCGTGGTGCCGGTGAGATCGCGCACGCCGTCGTCGTCGGACACGAGCAGCGTGCCTCCTTCGCCGGCGAGCACCGCCCTGCCGTCGGCAGAGACCGTCGCGGCGCGCAGGTTGCCCGCCGTCTGCGCATTCGCCGAATGGGCGACGAGCGCATGTCGCGTGCGGGCTCTCACGAGGAAGCGATAGAGGCCGGGATCGAGCTCGAGCTCGGCGTCGACGATCGTCGCCTCGCCGTCGCGGTGGCCCGCGGACAATCCGTTGCGAGCTTGGTCGTCGGCGCCCCGACACGAGTCGAGGCCGTCCGGGGTCGGATCGATTCCCGGGTCGGGGAACGGCGGGTTCGGCGGCGCCCCGCCGCTGACGTGCTGCAGCAGGCGGAAGAGGTCGTCCGCATCGACGTTGCCGTCATCATCGACGTCCGCCGCGTCGGGGCAATTCGTCTCGGCGCCGGCGTTGACGATCAGCGCCAGCGCTTGGGCGTCGGCGATATCTACCGCCCCGTCGCCGTTCACGTCGCCGCGGGTGAAGAGCGCGCTCGCGTCCTCATCGTCCTCGGCCTCGAACCAGACCGCGCCGACCGTCGCCTCGCGGCCGTCGAGCAGTCCGTCATCGTCGATGTCCGCGTCGAGCGGGTCGGGATCGTCGCCGTCCCGTACGCCGTCGCGATCGGTGTCGGGGAGGAGCGGATCCGTGCCGCCGGCGACCTCCTCGCCGTCCTCGAGCCCGTCGTCGTCGCTGTCGGGGTCGAGCGGATCGGTCGTCGCGCCGATCTCCTCGCCGTCCTCGAGCCCATCGCCGTCGGTGTCGATGTCGGTCGGGTCGGTCGCGTGCGTCGAGATCTCGACATCGTCGCCGAGGCCATCGCCATCGGTGTCGGACGAGGTCGGATCGGTCTCGTAGCCGTCCGCTCCGGGGGCGACCTCTTCGCCGTCGTCGATGCCGTCGCCGTCGGTGTCCGCGCGCGACGGATCGGTGACGAACTCGTCGTCTCCGGCGACGATCTCTTCGCCGTCGTCGATACCGTCGCCGTCGGTGTCCGCGCGGCGCGGATCCGTTCCGCGTTCGATCTCGTCACCGTCAGCGAGCCCATC
>CAYMRB010000026.1:0-41548 GCA_964392615.1 uncultured Planctomycetia bacterium
ACATTCTCGATTTCTCCAAGATCGAGGCGGGAAGGCTCGCGGTCGAGACGCTCGCATTCGATCTTCATTCGCTTGTCGAGGAGGTCGCAGAGCTGTTCTCTCAGCGAGCGTTTTCGAAGGGGGTCGAGCTCGCCTGTTTCGTCGATCCTGGTGTGACGAGAGGCGTCATCGGCGATCCGGTGCGTACGCGCCAGGTGCTCTCGAATCTGGTCTCGAACGCCATCAAGTTCACCGCGCAGGGCTCGGTCGAGATTCAGGCGCTGCCGGGACCTGCACGAGAGGACGGGAGCGTCATCGTGCGGTTCGAAGTGACCGATTCCGGAATCGGAATCTCTGAGGAGAACCAGCAAAAGCTCTTCCAGGCCTTCACGCAGGCCGACAACTCGACGACCAGGAAGTTCGGCGGTACGGGGCTTGGCTTGGCGATTTCCAAAGAACTGTGTTCGCTCATGGACGGGGAGATCGGCGTCGTGAGCCAGGAAGGAGGGGGCAGTACCTTCTGGTTCACGATTCGCTTCGAGGTCACGGAAGAGCCGGTCACAAGGACGCGATTGGACACCAGGGAGCTCGACGGCAAGCGTATCCTGTACGTCGACGACAACAAGACCAACCGGCGCGTGGTAGAGCGTCAACTGAGCCATGAGGGCGTGCTTGTCACGACGTGTGTCGACGGGCCGTCAGCTCTTCGTGAGCTCCGGTCCGACGCAAGGAAGGAGCGGCCGTTTGACGCTGCGATTCTCGACTTTCAGATGCCCGGTATGGACGGGGCCGAGCTCGCACGTCGAATCAAGGAGGAGAGCGCGTTCAGCTCGCTGCCTCTTCTGCTGCTCTCCTCGGTCTGCGAGCGCTCGAATCGTGAGCGTGCGGCTGAGGCCGGATTCGTGGCGCTTCTGACCAAGCCCGCCCGCCGAGAGGTCCTCTGCGAGCGGCTCTTGGAGGCTCTGACGACCACAAGTACCGCAGAGCTCGGCGACATTGACGGGCCGACACCGGAGCGTCTTCCGGAGGCTCTTCGAGGGCGTGTTCTGCTGGTTGAGGACAACGCCGTCAACCGCAAGGTGGCCAGGCGCATGTTGCACAAGCTCGGACTGGAGGTCGACGAAGCCGAGAATGGGCGCGAGGCAATCGAGTCCCTGGAGCGCTCTACGTACGATGTCGTGCTCATGGACGTGCAGATGCCGGTCATGGGGGGCCTCGAAGCCGCCGCCGAGATTCGCCGCAACGAATTCAGGATCCCGCTCATCGCCCTGACTGCCAACGCTCTGAAGGGTGATCGCGAGAAGTGCCTTGCAGCCGGCATGAACGACTATCTCTCCAAGCCGTTTCAATCGCAGGAACTTCGCGAGAAGATCGAGCGCTGGCTCGCTCGCAGCAGCCCGGAGGCCTGACTGACATCGGAAGGGTGCCGATGTGATCGAAGTCGACGGGTCCGCACCGCGTTTCGATGCTGTCGACACCGCCCGCACGCGCGATGTGGTTCTGCACGTGGACGTTCGTAGACGTCGAAGCCCCCCCGGAGCGAGCGTGCGAACCGCGCCGGTGCAGTCCTGCCGGCACGTGGAGCTGCGGCAGCGCAGATGCACCTTGTGCGAGAACGGCCGCTCGTCGACAATCCTCTCAGCGGCGACCCCGTCGCGGCCCCATTCAACTCTCTCGACAGGAGTGACGAACATGAACCGCACGCGTGCGCACGAGTGGCTGCTGGTCGCGATTCTCGCGATCGGCGTGAATGTCAGTGTCCTCGCCGTCGACGGCGACGAGCCGAAGGGCGACAAGCCGGGCAAGGTCGCCAAGCCGGACAAGCCGGACGGCGCCAAGAAGAAGGGTGATAAGAAGGCCAAGGCCGACAAGCCGACCGGCAAGTACAACAAGGTCGTCGCCATCGGCCAGAAGGCGCCGCGCTGGAACAAGCTCACCGGCACGGACGGCAAGGCGCACGGCTTCAGGGATCACCGCAAGGCCAAGGTGATCGTCGTCTGCATCACGTGCAACGGCTGCCCGGTCGCGGTCGCGTACGAGGATCGCCAGATCCAGTTCGCGAAGGACTACGCCGGCAAGGGCGTCGACTTCGTCGCGATCAGCGTCCAGGACTCGATCGAGAAGATGACGGAACGTGCGAAGAAGAAGGGCTTCAACTTCCCGTACCTCCTCGATCCGACGCAGCGCATCGGGCACCGCCTCGGCGCGACCGTCACGCCGCAGTACTACGTCCTCGACAAGGCGCGGACGATCGCGTACATGGGCGCGTTCGACAACAGCCAGAGGCCGGACAAGGTAACGAAGAACTACCTGCGCGATGCGGTCGACGCGCTGCTCACCGGCAAGAAGGTCGAGGTCGCCGAGACGCGTCAGTTCGGCTGCGGCGTCAAGTACAAGGCGAAACCCGGCAAGGCGCGGGAAGGCAAGAAGCACGACCCGAACAAGAAGCGTGAGCCGGGCAAGAAGCGCGAGGGACGGAAGGGCAAGAAGAAGGACAAGGGAGCCGGCGAGAAGTAGGGTTCGTGCGCAGTGGCCATCTGCGGCTCGTCGCGAGGCCGACAGAGCCGTGGATGGCTGCGGCCCTACGGCGCGAGATCTTCGTCGATACCCGCCTCTTCCTCCGCCCTCTGGCCCACCTCGAGCTGGCGCAGCAGCATCTCGACGCGCTTCTTCAGCTTCGCGATCTGACGGCCTTGCTCCAGCACGACGTCAGAGAGCTCCTCCAGGCCGTGCTCCTGGAACGCGATCTGCGTTTCGATGCGGATGAACCGCTCTTCGGGTTCGGGCGGTGGCATGTCAGTCGTCCTCCGTGTTCGTGCGCCTCTTGAGCAGGTGCTCGAGCATCGTATCCGGATCGTCGAGGAAGTCGCGCGTCAGGCAGTAGTGCTCGGTTTGACGATACGGCACCTTGTCGATGCCCTCCTCGTCGAGCAGATAGATCCACGCGTCGGGGTACGCGAGGATGATCGGCGAGTGCGTCGCGATGACGAACTGCGAGCCGCGCGTGACCAGATCGTCGAGCACGCACAGGAACGCGAGCTGGCGACTCGGCGACAGGGCGGCCTCCGGTTCATCGAGGAAGTAGAGCCCGTTGCCGCGGAAGCGATGCCGGAACAGCGCGAAGAACGATTCGCCGTGCGATTGCTCGTGCAGCGACGTGCCGCCGTAGCTGTCGATCAGAGGCGGGCCGCTGAATCCTCTGTCCTCCTCGTCTAACCGCTCGATCTCCGTCGCCAGGTTGAAGTAGCTCTCCGCGCGCAGGAAGTAGCCGTCCCGCGGGCGCTTCAACCCGCGACTGAGACGTAGGTGCTTCGACAGCGGCGAGTGGGACTCGCGCGTGGCGAAGCGGAACGCGTTGCTGCCGCCCTCGGGATTCAATCCGAACGCGATCGCGATCGCCTCGAGCAGCGTCGACTTGCCCGTTCCGTTCTCGCCGATGACGAACGTCACCTGCGGACAGAGCTCCAACGTATCGAGATGGCGCACTGCGGCGAGGTCGAATGGGTGCGCGTCGAACGACTCGATCTCTTCGCGCAGGAGTCGGACCTCCAGGAGGAAGTGCCGCGCGTCGATGCTCTTCATGTCGCCTGCCCGGCGTCGCGTGGCTGCTTGGTCAGCGCGCTGACGACCGCGAAGACGAGCACGTTGAAGACGACCGCGAAGAACCCCGAGTCGACCGTCCGGTTGATGGCCCGGATCACGGACACGCTTTCGGCCGTGTCGCCGACGATCATGCTGTAGAACGGAGTGAACAGGAACACGACGGCGATGCCGGTCACCATACCGCAGATCGCGCCGGCCCGCGTGCCGCGTCGAACGAACAAGACGTCGACCGTCACCGGGATGAGCTGGCATGCGAACGCCATCGCGACGAAGCCCATCTCGGCGATCAGCTTGATCGGGTTGAAGTGATCGCTCTCCTTGCTCAGCCAGATAACCGCGAGCGAGATCAACGTCGCCGCGGCGATCGTCAATCGTCCGACGAAGGTCCTCTCCTTGTCGCTCGCTCCGGGGCGTACGAAGCGGTCGTAGATGTCGCGCGTGAAGACGGCGCTCGTCGCGTGCAGGTTGCTGTCGGCGGTGCTCATCGCAGCCGCCATGATCGCGACGCCGACGACGGCGGCGAGCAGCGTCCCGAGGAGCGGGCCGACGAGTCCGGGAAGGTGGTCCTTGAGAACGACCATCAGGATGTTGTCGAAGTGTCGCGCTGTCTCGCCGACCTCCGGGTGTGGCAGGACCGTGTCACCCTCGACGATGATCGGATAGAGCGCCTGGCCGCCGAGACCGACGAGCATGACGCCGAACAGGAATCCGGCCGGCAGCACGGTGCCGAAGATCAGCGCGCTGCGGCGCAGCGTATTCGTCGATCGCGCGGCGTAGTAACGCATCCACTGCGCCGGCTGGATCATGGACGCGAACGCCGCGAAGGTGACGATCGTGAGGAGCTTCCACGGCGTCCAACTCCCGGTCGTGCCGGGAAGCGACAGCGACTTCTCGGGCAACTTGGACACCGCATCCAGGAATCCGCTCGGGCCGCCGAGCGCGCCGATCGCGGCCGCCCCCGCGAGGAACATGCCGCCGACCAGCAGGACACCCTGAATCACATCGGTCCACGCGACGGAACGCATGCCGCCGACCATGATGTAGAGCATCGTGATGACGGCGAGGCAGCTCGTGCCGATCGTGAAGGCGTCCTTCGCGTTCGGGAAGATCGTCTCGGTGATGATGCCGCCGGCGTTCAGCTGCATGACGATGTACGGCACGGCGTACAGGAAGCCGATCAGCGCCACGAGCAATCGCATCGCGACCGGGCTGCCGTAGTGCTGGGCGATCATGTCGGCCTGCGTCACGTAACCGTACTTGCGGCCATGCCTCGCGATGCGACTGCCGACGATGTAGACGATCATCGCGCCGACGGGCACGTTCAGCGCGAAGAGCGCGAACGCGACGCCCTCGCGGTAGACCATGGCCGGCGCGCCGAGCAGCGCGAAACTCGAGAAGAACGTCGCCATGATCGTCAGCGCGGAGACGATCCAGCCCTGCTGCCGACCGGCGAGGTAGTAGTCCTCTTCGTTACTGCGGCTACGTCGCCAGCCGATCCAGCCAAGGACAAGCAGAAGGACGAGGTAGAAGGCAAGCACGACGATTGCCGTCGTCGCGAAAGCGTCGGGGTCGACGGCAGCGGCGAGAAGCGAGGTGCCGCGGGCAGAGGAGAAGGCGAGCGTCAATCGTCGGCCTCCTCACGCGACCAGACCTTGAGGTACGCGACGACGAGGACGCCGACCTGCACGGCGAACCACAACAGGCCCCACGCGTAGACGATCGGCAACCCGAGGAAGGTCGGTGGCGGCCCCGGCGCGCCGGGGTCGGGGTTGACCAGCTCGACGCCAGGCCCCGGCCCCATCAGGAGCGCGACGACGAAGACGATCGCGAGAGCGATCGCGAGCTTGCGGTTCGGTGCCTTGGCAGCAGTCATGTCGACGAGAGGATAGCCCAACGATGCGCGCAAAGTCGACGCTCGGCCGTAACGGTCACGCCCCCCGCAGCTCCTCGCGCGCCGCGTCGACCCAGACGCCCCAGGTCGCCGCGTCGAAGAGCACGAACCGGACCTCCTCGAGATCCCCGGCATGCTCGCGGCACGTGCGGATCGCGAGCGGCGCTGCCTCGTCCAGCGGATAGCCGTACACGCCGCACGAGATCGCCGGGAACGCGACCGACCGCAAGCCCTCCCGATTCGCCAGCTCGAGCGACGATCGATATGCCGAAGAGAGCAGCGGCGCCGACTTCTCCGGCGAGCTGTACACCGGTCCGACCGTGTGGATCACGAACCGCGCCGGCAGGCGGGATCCGGGCGTGATGCGGGCCTCTCCGGTCGGGCAGCGGACGCCCGGGTGCACCTCCGGCACCGCCTCGCAGGCCGCGAGCAGCTCCGGGCCCGCGGCGCGGTGGATCGCGCCGTCGACGCCGCCTCCTCCCAGCATGCGTTGGTTCGCGGCGTTGACGATCGCGTCGACCGCGGCCGCCGTAAGGTCGCCCTGGCACACGCGGAGCGTGCAGCGGCCGACCAGCGCCAGGATTTCGTCGTGTTCGTCGTCCATCGGGCTCTTCACGAACCACCTCCGTGTAGGTATAGTTTCCCGGTTGGCCGCGGGGAACTGACCGAATCCTACAGAACTCGACCCACAGCATCATGACGAATTCAAACCCGTTCGGGGCGCGTGGACAGCTCGAAACGTCTTCCGGCAAGGTCGTCTACCACCGGCTCGCGGCGCTCGAGGAGCGCGGCGCCGGCGCGGTCTCGCGGCTGCCGTTCTCGATCAAGGTGCTGCTCGAGGCGGCCCTGCGTCAGTGCGATGGATTCCAGGTGCGCGAGGAGGACGTCCTCGGCCTGGCGAAGTGGACCGGCGCCGATCCCGGTGGCGGCGAGGTGCCGTTCAAGCCAGCGCGCGTCGTGATGCAGGACTTCACCGGCGTGCCGGCGGTCGTCGACCTCGCCGCGTTGCGCAGCGCGACGGCGCGGCTCGGCGCGGATCCGAAGAGGATCAACCCGCTGATTCCGGTCGACCTCGTCATCGACCACTCCGTTCAGGTCGACGCGTACGGATCGGCGACGGCGCTGTCGGTCAACAACGAGCGCGAGTTCGAGCGCAACCGCGAGCGCTACGAGTTCCTGCGCTGGGGCGCGGACGCGTTCGACAACTTCCGCGTCGTGCCCCCGGCCACCGGTATCGTGCACCAGGTGAACGTCGAGTATCTCGCCAGCGTCGTCGCGACGCGCGAGATCGACGGTGAGACGGTCGCGTTGCCCGATAGCCTGGTCGGCACCGACTCGCACACGACCATGATCAACGGCCTCGGCGTGCTCGGTTGGGGGGTCGGTGGCATCGAGGCCGAGGCCGCGATGCTCGGCCAGCCGCTCTACATGCTGCCGCCGCAGGTCGTCGGCTTCCGACTGGACGGCGAGCTGCCCGAAGGCGCCACCGCGACCGATCTCGTGCTGATGGTGACCGAGAAGCTGCGCGCTCACGGCGTTGTCGGAAAGTTCGTCGAGTTCTACGGGCCGGGTCTCGCACGCTTGGGGCTGGCCGATCGCGCCACGCTGGCGAACATGGCGCCGGAGTACGGCGCGACGATGGGCTTCTGTCCCGTCGACGGCGAGACGCTGCGCTTCCTGCGCGGCACGGGGCGCCCAGCAGATCTCGTCGATCTCGTCGAGCGCTACACGAAGGAGCAGGGGCTGTACCGCACGGATGACGCGGCCGATCCCGACTTCAGCGACACGCTCTCGTTCGACATGGGCGACGTCGAGCCGTGCCTCGCGGGGCCGCGTCGTCCGCAGGATCGCATCCGTCTGCGCGACAGCCAGGCGACCTTCCAGACGGCGCTGGCCGACACGTTCGGTGCCGGAGACGCGCCGAAGGCGTCGGTGACCGTCGGCGACAAGACCGACGAGATGAGCCACGGCTCGGTCGTCATCGCCGCGATCACGAGCTGCACGAACACGTCGAACCCGTCGGTGATGGTCGGCGCGGGACTGCTCGCGCGCAAGGCGGTCGACAGGGGCCTCCAGGTGCCGTCGTACGTCAAGACGAGCCTGGCGCCCGGATCGCGCGTCGTCACGCGATACCTCGAAGCGGCCGGCGTGCTGCCGTACCTCGATCAGCTCGGCTTCAACGTCGTCGGATACGGTTGCACGACGTGTATCGGCAATTCTGGTCCGCTGCCCGATCCGGTGCTCGACGCGATTCGCGACAACGATTTCGTCGCCGCGGCGGTGTTGTCGGGCAACCGCAACTTCGAGGGGCGCGTCAATCCGGCGACGAAGGCAAACTACCTCGCGTCGCCGCCGCTCGTCGTCGCGTACGCGCTCGCGGGAACGATGGACATCGACCTCGCGAATGATCCGATCGGCAAGGATGGCGACGGAGCCGACGTCTATCTGCGCGACATCTGGCCGTCGCAGGCCGAGGTTGCCGCGGCGCTCGAGACGGCGCTGAAGCCCGAGATGTTCGAAGCCGAGTACGGCAACGTGTTCGGCGGCAACGAGGACTGGAACGCGGTGCCCGTCTCGGGTGGCGAGATCTACGAGTGGATCGACGGGTCGACGTATATCCGCGAGCCGAGCTTCTTCCGCGATCTGACCGCGGAGGTGCCCTCGGTCGGTCCGGTCCGCGGAGCGCGCGCGCTGGCCGTGCTCGGCGACTCTGTGACGACCGATCACATCTCGCCGGCGGGTGCCATTCCGGTCGACAGTCCGGCCGAGCGCTACCTGCTCGAAAACGGCGTCGAGCGGCCGGACTTCAACTCGTTCGGCTCGCGGCGCGGCAACCACGAGGTGATGGTCCGCGGCACGTTCGGCAACATCCGCCTGCGCAACCGGCTCGTGCCCGGTGTCGAGGGCGGCTTCACCGTGTATCACCCGTCGGGCGAGCAGATGTCGATCTTCGACGCGGCTGAGAAGTACAGCGCGGACGGCACGCCGCTCGTCGTCCTCGGCGGCAAGGAGTACGGCACGGGCAGCTCGCGCGATTGGGCGGCGAAGGGCACGTACCTGCTCGGCGTCGTCGCGGTCATCGCCGAGAGCTACGAGCGCATCCACCGCAGCAACCTGATCGGCATGGGCGTCCTGCCGCTCGAGTTCCGTGCGGGTGAGAGCGCCGAGAGCCTCGGCCTGACCGGGGCGGAGGTTTTCGACATCGACGGGATCTCGGACGAGATTCAGCCGCGTCAGGAGTTGACCGTGACGGCTCGCGCCGCGGACGGCGCCGCAAAGACGTTCACCGCGGTGGCGCGCATCGACTCGCCTGTCGAGGTCGACTACTACCGCAACGGTGGCATCCTGCACACGGTCCTGCGCGCGCTGATTCAGGGCTGACGTCCGCCGTTCTCGACGGCGCGCTCCCGACGGCCCGTTCTCGACGGCCCGTTCTCGACGGCCCGTTCTCGACGGCCCGTCGGCCGTTAGCGGAGGTTTTCCCATAGTACGGAACATTCCGCATATTTTCGTAAAGGCCGATACCCCGAGGGCCGAAGAATAAACAGTCGGTCGTGGGGACCGAGGCGAACAGAGCTTGGGCCTGGTTTTTCGGGCACAGGGCCATGTCGAGTCAACGCCGATCACCAACTGCCGGGCTGACGGCAGGTGCTCCGTCGGCGACGCGATCACGCCAGCCGGCATCGGGCGGCACGAGTATCGTGCAGCGCGTGCCGAAGGCAGCGACCGTGCTCGCGGTCGACGACGATCCCACCGTCTTGCTCACGCTGGGCTTGATGTTGCAGCACGGCGGCTTTCGAGTCATCACGGCCTGCGAGGTCGAGGAGGCGCTCGATCTCTACCGCGCGCATGCTGACGAGATCGTCGCTGCGGTCGTCGACGAGGGAATGCCGGTGCGCAGTGGCAGCGAGCTTCTCGCCGAGATCCGGCGGCTCGATCCGCAGGCGCGGGTCGTCCTGTCGAGCGGCGATTGGGACGGTGCGCCGGTCCAGACCGGCGCCGAGGGGCCGTCGGCGTACTTGCCGAAACCGTTCACCCTCGACGGGCTGCTGAGCGCGGTCCGTGGGGTGCTCGTGAACTAGCGGGGGCGCGGGGCGGGAAACAATAGATCACCTTCGGGCCGGGGCGCGCTAGGTTGGCTCGCGCCCTGGCCCATTCACATCGTGGTCGATGGCGTCGCTGGACGACTACTCGCGCACGGCCTCGAGCGCGGCGCGCAGTCGTTCGCCCTGACGCGGGTTCACCATCGCGACGTATCCGACCATTCCGCCGACCCACGCCGCGAAGTCAGGGTGGCCGTCGCGGTTCTGCTTCTCGAGTCCCTCCGTGCGTGCACGGTGGAGGATGGCGCGCAACCGCCGCACGGTCCGGCGCGGTACGTTCGGTTCGTCGTTGACCACGATGCCCGTCACGCGCTGGCTCGTGTTGCGACGCAGCACGCGAGTCTTGGCCTCGTTGACGGCGAATCCCTCGTCCTGGACGATGTGGCGCAGCCGGGCCAAGAGATAGCCCGTCGTCGTCGCGGCCTCGCCGCATGCGGAGAACGTCACGTCGTCCGCGTAGCGGCTGTACGACCAGCCGAGCTTCCCCGCGATGCCCGCTAGGCGGGAGTCGAGTCGTCGCGCGATGAGGTTGCTGATCGCCGGGCTCGTCGGCGCGCCCTGCGGCAGGCAGCGCGGTCCCGTCGCCGCGTGGTAGGTCTTGCCGTCGACCTGCACGGGGCGGCGTGGGCTTTCGGTCGTCAGAAGCGCCAGCTCGGTCGCCGCCGCCGGCGAGTAGCCGAGCGAGCGAAACAGGCCGTCGACGCGCCAGAAGTCGATCGTCGGGAAGAAGTCCTCGAGGTCGGCGTTGACGACGACGTCCTTGCCGACGTGAAGGCGTGCGCCCGTGAGCGTGCTTCGCCCGCGAACGAAGCCGTGTGCCGCGTCGTGCCGCGGCACGCGGTCGAGAAGTTCGCGCAGGATGCGGCGTTGGGCCGCCGCGAGCGTCTTCTTCGGAGCGTGCAGCTCGCGTTCGCCGCCGGACTTCTTCGGAACCGTGAAGCGGATCCAGTGCGTCGTCTCCGGCGCGTCCGAGTGGTACGCCAGCCAGCGCAGCCGCGGAATCGTCAGATCGAGCCGGGCAGCGACGTCGGCGGGCGACGCCAGGACGGGAAGGCCGGCGGCCTCGAGCCTCTCGACATTGGCGCGCCGGTCAGCGAGTCCCTTCGACACGCCCCGGCCGAGGAAGACGATGTCCGTGGCGCGACGCTGCGCGATCTCCTCCTGGCGCCGGCGCTGGCGTTCGGCGGCCTCCGCCTTCTTGCGCGCCTTGATCTCGGCGCGCGCCTCGCGGTCGCGGACCACCGCCTGCTCGGCCTCGAAGTGCGCCAGGAGGTTCGATGGCCGCACCTCGTCCATCGCCGCGCCGACCTCGTGGATGCGCTCGAGCTCCTCGGGGGAGATGAATCCGTGCGTCACCATCGCGCGATCGATCAAATCGGTGCGCGGGTTGCCGCTCGGCGGAATCAGGTCGGAGCGGTTCGCCCACGGATCTCGCGGCGCGCCGCGCAACTCCGTGTGCAACTCGTCGCGGCCGATCGGCTCGTACGCCGAGCCCGCGAGGTCGAAGGCCGACGATTCGACCTCCCCCGGTGCGCTCGGAATCGTCCGGTCGTCGTCGTCCGCGTCGTCTCGCCCGCGCGATCCCTCGCGAATGGTCTCGCGTATGCGTTCGCGTGCGGTCGCGATGTCGACACGACCACGAAGATGCTCAGGCGTCGAGTCGCCGAGGAGGAGCCGCTTCAGCCAGTCGAGGAGTCCCATGAGTGCGTCGGGTGCGAGGAAGAGAACCGGGTGGGGCAGCAAGTCGTCTGACTTCTACCAGCGGACCAAGGTCGTTCACCAAGGCTTAGACGCCCCCCGTTTGATTTGGAGCTTTCGGCTCGTTTTGGCAAATCGAACGGGGGGCGTCTAAGCCAATACGAGCAACGGCCTTGGGGATGTAATGGGGAGTGATCTCGACCGCGGCGGAACGCCGCAGCAAGAAGGTCTCAGTGACCCGCTCACCCCACGCCGGATTGTCTCTCTGTCGGAATATCGGAATCGGCGTGCGCGAGCTTGAGGGTTTTTCGGATGTTTCTCGATCTCGAGTCCACGGCGCTCCGAACGTGCCGGCGTGGTCCGAGGCAGGCACGAGGGATACCATGGGTCACCGCTGACCGACGAACTCCCTTGTCCCTTCAGGAGGGTGCTTTCATGCAATGCCCAGAGGCGCAGAAAGAGCATCAGTGGCTCCAACGTCTCGTTGGTGAATGGACGATTGAGGCGGAGGGCGCCATGGGGCCGGATCAACCGCCGGAGAAAACCACTGGGCGGGAGACGGTGCGATCCCTCGGCGGCCTGTGGACGATCGGCGAGGGGACCGGCGAGACGTCCGACTGTGGCTGCTGCGAATCGATCATGACCCTCGGCTACGATCCAGAGAAGAAGCGTTTCGTCGGCACGTTCATCGCTTCGATGATGACGCAGATGTGGCTCTACGACGGCGCACTCGACGCGGAGGGGAAGGTGCTGACACTCGACACGGAAGGACCGAGTCTCGCCAGCGACGGCACGACCGCCAAGTACCAGGACATCATCGAGTTCGTGAATGACGATCTGCGCACACTGTCCTCGCAAGTACTCGGCGCCGATGGTCGCTGGCAACCGTTCATGGAGGCGCACTATCGGCGACAGAAATAGGCGGGCTTCTCGACCACCCACTGCGGCGTCGGCGCAGCGCTGGTTCGCGGGTCGGTGTGGTCCGGGTTCCAGGTCGCTCGCGCGCGTGATACGCTGCTGACGTTCCTTCGACGGCGCTGGGCGTCGTTGGGCTCCCTCGCCAGGCGACTCTCGAACCGACGAAGAATGAGGCGATGCTGACGGCAATCAGAACGCTGGTCATCGGGCTGCTTCTTGCTGCCCTTGTTTGCGTCGCGCCATTTGCGTGGATCCTGCGGGACGGTCTCGGCCCCGATACGACCACCTCTCATGGCATCAGCGCCGTGTGGCGCTTCCTCATGACATTCTGGATCGGGCCCATCGTGCTGGGGTTATCCGGCCTGGCGATCCTGTGTCACTACATGGCGAGACGGGGGCAGGGAGGCATCGCAGAGCCTGCCGGTCGCTTGCCGGCAGGGGATCGGTGCCGCGAGGAGGGCAACCCATGACGACCAGCGAGCCGTTGATGATCGACTGCGATGTCCACGGGACTTCGGCCAGCTGCGTCGTCTGCCGACACCTCGCGACGGAGTGCGAGCGAGTCGTCGGTTTCGTCGAGAATTCCGACGACCCCAACGACCTCCAGGCTTGGTGTGACGAGTGCGAGCAGCTGTTCGCGGAAGAGCAGGACTTGACGGAGCGCTTCCGGGAGTTCTGCGACATCATGCTCGTCTGCACGGGCTGCTACGCGGAGATCAAGGAGCGGCACAGTCGGGTCGCGGAGTGACGACCGACTCCGCGCCGTGAGGCTGCGCTCACTGTCCGCCGATCGCTTCGGCCCACACGATTTGTCGCGTCGCGAGGATGTGGCGGCACGGCCCGCTGCGGATGCCGAATCGTCGGTGGTGCTTGCACGTGCACTTCGCGCGCTGGATCGCACCGTCGCCGTCGACGAGGACCTCGCACGTCGTGGTGCTGACGTTCGCCGTGACGGCCATCCGCCGGCCGACTTGCTCGCTGGCGATGATTCCCACCTGACGCTGCGCGACGAGCTCCTTCGACGCGGCGAGCTCCGGATCGTCGGGGCCGATCTCGGCCTCGCCGAGCGCGAACGGCAGCACCTGCCGCCAACGGAAGCAGCCAGCGTCGAGATCGCAGATGGCCTGGCCGGTGTGCGCGAGGTGGCGCAGCGCGGCTTCTGCGATGCTGCTGTCGATGAGGCAGGCGCGCGCGAGCTCGTCGAGCTTCGCGTGACGACGCCCGCGCAGGAAGTCGGCGACGGCGTCGATCTGCTGCTTCTGCGGCTCGGCGGGCGGCGCGAGCAGATCGAGCGCGGAGCCGCGCGTCCAATCGTTCGCCGTCCACCCGGAGAGGCCGAGCGTCAGCTTCATCTCGCCCATGCGCGCGACCCAGAAGCTCGGTAGCCCCGTGCCGGTGAGCCAGACCTCGAAGTCCTCGACGAGTGGCAAGAGCCGCGCGAGCGCGAGCAGACGCCGATGGCCCCAGATGCGGATCGGCGCGGTATCGGGGCCGTAGTACGTCGTCGTGAGCGACACGATCGAACGCTCCCACGGCTCGAGCACCAACCGCGGCGGCTTGCCCGGAAGCAGCTCGAAGCGCAGCGCGCGCGGGCTCTTGCGCGCACGGTGGCGCTTGTGCCACGCGAGAATCGAGTACACCGCTTCGCGCGATAGTCGCACGCGGTGCGCGGGCAAGCCCATCGCTCCCTGCAATCGCAGGAAACCGCGCAGCCAGCCGCCGGGGAGGTCGATCTTCTCCTCGCGATAGCTCTCGTCGTCCTCGGTGGCGACCTCGAAGCCGCTCGGATCGACGCGCAGCCGCGTCTCGCGATACGTCCGCAGCGTCTGAAAGTGCTCGTAGAGGTCCTGCGAGTAGTCGACGTTCGTCGTCCCCAGACGCTCGACGTCGCTCGGACCGAAGCCGCCGTCGCGATCGACCGTCAGGCAGCCATAGCTCGACTCGTCCGCCGAGAAGCACTCGAAGAACACGACGTCTTCGGCGACGGTGATGACCGGATCGAACGGCACGACGCGGCGCCAGAGATCGGGATCGTTCCAATAGAGCCAGAGGCCGTACCCGCGGCGAGCGCGCCAGTACGCGCGACGCGCGCGGCGATACTCGCGGCGCAGCTCCGGCGGCGGCTTGGTGTGTCGCGCGAGCTCGGCGCGTGCCGTCGCGTCCCGGAAGGCTCTGTCGCGGAGTGCCGATTCGTCCTCGGCGCGCCGCTTCTTCCACTCCTCCCACGCGGTCTTGTCGCGTCGATGGAAGCGCAGGTCGCTGGTGACGACGTCGTGCAGCGCCGACACCGCCTCGCGGAATCGCAGCGGGCGACAGAGCGGCGCGTCGAACGCCACAGGCTCTCGCGACAGGTTCGGCGCCAGGGAAAGGACGCGACCGCCGGCGGCTTCTTCGACGCGACTGCGTCCGTGGTAGGCGAAGTGAAAGTTCATCGTGACGCGGTCGATGGAAGAGCGGGCGGAGCGACGTCGAACGATACCTCGGGACAACAACGGGCCACTGCCGGGGCCAGCTGCGGGCATCGTTCGAGGGCGCCTGCGATGGCGGCCAGCGCGGCGCGGAACTCGGGTCCGCGAACGGAGCGCAACGCGACGGCGAGCACGGGCAGCAGCTCGTCGGCTCGGGACGGATCGGCGCAGAGCACGGCGCCGAGTTGGCGCACGGCCTTGAGCTTCTGGCGGCCGCCTCGGCGGACTCCGAGCAGCACCGTCGTCCAGAGCGGCGCGAGATCGTCCGGCGATGTGCCGGGCAGCTTCGCCCGCCGCTCGAGCGCTTCGACGATGCGCAGGCGAACGTCGTCGAACGGCGTCTCGAGGAGTCGGCTCCAGAGGACCGGATCGTTCCAGCCGAACGAAGCGCCGGTCTCCAGGCCCGCGAGCCAGTCCCACGCGGCGCGCCGTACGGACGGCTCCAGTGCGTCGAAGAACCGCACGACGGGGTCGGCGTCGTATGACGATTCGTCGAATGCGATCCTCGCGAGCGCCCACGTGCACAGCTCAGCGCCCGCCGCGCGAGACCGAGTGTCGGCGAGGCGGGCGAGGATCGCGCGTTCGCTCTCGTTCGGTCGATCCGGCGTCGAGAACGGCCACGCTGAGAGAAACCGCAGGCCGAGACGCGCCGCCGAGGTCGACCGTGCCGTCGCGATCGCGACGCATTGCTCGAGGTCGAGACGCTCGACGCGGACGTGCTTCTCCATCGCGGCGCACACGGCGTCGAGAGCGATTGGATTGCGGATCGTCAAGAGGCGCAGCCACTCGTCGATCGGCAGCTTGCCGAGCTCTTCGGATGACTCGAGCAGCGTCGCGCCGAACGCCTGGACGTCCTCCGCGTCGTGATCGAGCAAGCGCAGCAGCGTTCGCGACGGCAGGCCGGCCAGGAACGCGGCGTGGTGCTCGCGCAGCAGATCGATCGCGCCGGCCCGCACGAGCCGCGCGCGGCCGCGCGACACCACGTTGAGGAGCCTCTCCGCGGCGTCGCTTCTCTGCCAGAGCTCCGGAAAGCGCGGCGCGGGGCGCAGGTCGGCGATGCGCTGCGATGGCGCGAGTCGCGCGTGGTTCGCGCCGAACGAGACGGCGTCGTGATGCTCGAAGAAGGCGCGCAGCAGCGCGTAGCTGTCGAGGATGTTCTCGCCGCGCTCGAGATCATCGTCGCGATACAGGACGAGAGCGCGACAGATCGCCTCGACGTACGCGTCGGGGCGCTGATACCCCATGCGCCGAAAGTGCCGCCATGCGCGCCGGCGCAGGTAGTAGCGCGTGCGCGCGGAGAACAGTCGGTGGTCAGGGGGCGCCTCGGTCAGCGCCGGGTACGGAACGATGCGGCTGGAGCTGCGGTATTCGCGAGGGATGCGCTGCGGAGGAATCGCCTTCTGCGGCGTGATGAGCTTCTCGACACGGCGAATCCGGCGGGTTGCGTAGTCCCACTGTGGGACAGCGCGAATCTCGCGGCGCACGCTGCGGTCGAACGCGACGAGGAAAGCGGCGAGTAGCTCGTCGTCACCGACCCTCTCCGCCTGCTTGAACAACCGCTTGACGACGGGATGGTGGCCCGCGTGTCGCAGCGGCTCGTCGAGGTACGCGAACATCTGCTCGCGCGCCCACGGGCGGTGGTCGGCCGTCCAGCGGTCCGCAAACGACGCGAGCTTGCCGGAGTCCGAGGCTCGCAATAGCGCGTCGAGAAAGCGCGGGTCCTGGTTCTCGAAGTACTCGTCGAGCAGAAGGGTCGAGCCGGCCACGGTCGCGCTCCGCTAGGTGTGAGTCGTACGTCTTCGAAGTTATCGGCCATGCGGCGGGAGTCCTTTAGCGGAATTCCGTCTCCGTTCCGTTCCCTCCCGTTCCGCCTCGGTCCAGCGCGTGGCTCTTGTCGCGGCGGTCCGCCCCCGGCGATACTGACGCGCATGGATATCTACCAGATCGCGCGCGACCTGATTGCCATCGATTCGACCACCGGACGCGAAGAGGGCGTCGTCGCCTACCTCGAGCGCCATCTTCGCGGCATGGGGCTCGAGGTGGACAGTCAACCCGTCGCGGCGGGGCGAAGGAACCTCATCGCGAGGCTGCCCGGGGTGAGCTTGCCGACGGTGCTCTTCTGCACGCACACCGACACGGTGCCGCCGTACATCCCGCTGCGTGAGGACGACGAGTTCATTCGCGGACGGGGCGCGTGCGACACGAAGGGCATCACCGCGTGCTTCCTCGAGGCGGGGCGGCGTTTGCTCGAGGCGGGCGCCGACGACTTCGGCTATCTCTTCGTGGTCGACGAGGAGGTCTCGAATCAGGGCGCGATTGCGGCGAACCGCACCGTGCGCGCCGAGTACGTCGTCGTCGGCGAGCCGACCGAGAATCGGCTCGCGATCGGGCACAAGGGGGCGCTCGGCGTCGAGGTGAGCGTCGAGGGGCGCGCGTCGCACTCGGCGTACCCGGAGGCCGGCGATAGCGCGATCCATCGCCTGCTGGGCTACCTCGGCCAAGTGCTCGCCGCGGACTTCGGCAGCGACGACCTCCTCGGACCGGCGACGGTCAACATCGGCACGATCGAGGGCGGCGAGGCGCACAACGTGCTCGCGCCGTCGGCCAAGGCGCGTGTGACGATTCGGGTCGTCGACGACATCGACGAGGTCGAACGGCGATTTCACGCGTGCTTCACCGATGCGGAGACGGGCGAGGTCGACCGTCGCGTCGGCTTCGAGACGTTTGTACGCATGCCCGTGCCGAAGCTCGAGCGGCTCGACGGATTCGAGACGACGGTCGTGTCGTACGGCACCGATGTCCCGTTCCTCGAGGATGTCGGCCTGCCGCTCCTGATCGGCCCCGGGTCGATCCTCGACGCGCACTCGGACCACGAAAAAATCGCCAAGGCGGACATGGATCGCGCCGTCGAGCAGTACGTCGAGATCGCGCAGCGGCTGATCGCGGGAGGATAGCGGGCCGCTACGGCCGCACGCTCGCGACAGCCTCCCGCACGCTGCCGAGGTACGCGTCGAACTTCTCCTTCGTCGCGACGTACTCGCTGACGCGGATCGTGTTCGTGGTTAGGTCCTCGCGCACCTGCAGCGTCACCAGGTAGCGGTACGTCTCGCCGTGCGTCGTCGCCTCGAAGAGCCACTCGTGACCGTCGCGGCCGGCGGCGTCTTGGAGTGCGCCGTCCTCGAGAAGCGTGTAGCCGCGGTTGTCGACGAAGTCGGCCTGCAACGCGGCGACCCAGAAGTCGAGGTCGCCGCGGTCGTCGTCGGCGAACTCGCGCACCCACAGCTTCGCCTCGTCCGGCGTGATGAGCTTGAGTTCGTCGCTCGATTCCTCGAGGAGCAGGAACTCCTCTGGCGTCTCGATGGACAGGCAGCCGCTCAGGGCAAGGGCGAGCGCAGCCAGGCAGAGGATCGAGACGCGGTGGATCGTCGTGTTCGTGTTCATCGTTCGCACCCGTCTCTCTCAGAAGTCGTCCAGTACGTTTTCGACGCCGATCTGGTTGATCCACCAGAAGCGGCTCCACGTGCGCCCGCGCACTGCTGAGGGAGGCGGCGCGTTGCTGCGGAAGCTCACCGTGACCGTCGAGAACGCGATCTGCTGGGACAGGTACTTGAGCTCGCCCTCGTGGCGCTCGATCTCCTCGGTCAGGCGCCGCAGCTGCTCTTCGATTGCGAGCAGGTCCTTCACCTCTTCTGCCTTCTCGAGGAGTGCGAGGAGCCGATCGCGGCCCTTGCGCGCGTTGTCGAGGCGGATCTTGAGGTCGTAGAACTTCTTCGTCACGTCGCTCGCCTGGATGTGCTCGTTGAGCACCTTGCCCGCGCCGCGCAGCGCTTCGACGACCGCGTCGAACTCGGCGGCCGGCACGCGGCACGTGATTGAGTCGGAGCTGCGCTCCTGCAGGTAGCCGCCGCGCTCCTTGACGTCCGCGATGAACGATTCGCGCGCCTCGTCGGCGTTGGCGACGAGGATCGCGAAGCGGGCGGTGTAGATCATCAGCCGCGCCACGGGCTCGGGGGCGGGTTCGGCGTCGGGGGCGTCGGGGAGGCGAGTGTCAGGCCCGGAAGAGGCCAACGATGTCGTCGCGAGGCCGGGGGTCGCGAAGTGCTGGTGAAGGGAGTCTTCCCTCGCCATTTCCTCCACGATCCCGCCGCTGATCGTCGGATCTATCTCATACTGCCACTGCGACGACGCCTGCGCCGCGGGAGCGCTGTCGTACAACGCCTTGGTAGTGCATCCGCTCACTCCCAGGACGGTGATCGCCGCCAGGGCGAATGCCGTTGATCGTCTCATCATCCCCTCCGTGATCCAGCCGTGTCTCTACGTCACGTCGCGCCGCCGGACAGTATAGTGCCCGGCGTGCCGTCGAGGTTCACGCGAATCTGTCGACTCGTCGCGATTGCCTACTCCCCGCGGACCTTGCGCCCGAGATCGGCGTAGAACCGCCGTGCCCGCTCGAGCCGTTCGGCGATGCCGCGGCTGCGCGCGTCGTCGCGGCCGCGGACCTCGCCGTCGATGCGCTGGATCGCCGCGAGCTGCTTCGCGATGACCGCCGGGGCGTGCTCGCGGCTCCACGTCGGCCGTTCGTCGATGACGACCCAGACCGGTGTCGAGTGCGCCGATGCGCCGTTCGTGCACTCGACGCTGGCAGCGATCCAGCGGCTCTCGTCGACGCGCCAGTCGAGCTCGACCTCGAGTGTCGTCACGTCGGTCGCCTTCTCGCCGCTCTTGCGCTCGGCGCGCCGGATGACGCCGTCATTGCCGACGACTTCGAGCGCCTTCGGCGTACCGACGTCGGCGTGCCCGCGCGCCCGAGCGCGAATCCGCACCGTCGCCTCGGCCTCGCGCGCGAGCTCGCTGCCGGGCAGCTCGCCGTCGACGGTGAGCTCGAGCATGGGGCCGTTCGTCACGAACGTACGCCCGCGGCGCAGGCCGTCGAACCATGCGTCGATGTCGAGCCTGTCACCGCCCGTGTAGACGTACGTGCGGCACTCGCCGATCGTCGATCCCCACGGGACATCGCTGCCCGCGGCTGCGACGAAGCGAAAGCCGAGGTTGAGCCAGTCGTAGTAGTCGGCGCGATTCACCATCGCGAACTGCATGAGCTCGATGAAGTCGAGCTCGCCAGTCGTCGCGTACCACGCAAAGCCGCGCGGCAGAGCGCAGCCGTTCCAGGCGAAGTGCGCGAACCCGACGAGAGCGTCCTTCTGCGCGTGGATGCGCTGGAACGCGAGGTCGTAGAAATCGTAGGTCGGCACGTCGCGCGCGAGCGCGCTGAGGTTGAGGCCGATGATGTGCCCGAACGTGCTGCGCGGCTCCTCCTGTCCCGCGACGATGGCGTAGTTGCCTCGCTGCACGCGGTGCTTCTTGCCGAAGCCGACCTGCTTGAACTCGGTGCCGCCGTGGTGCCCCATTTCGAGCGCGTTCACGACGTTGAGGTCTTCGGCCTCGGCGTACTTCAGCAGGAACTCGCGGTGTGCGGCCTCGAGCGTCGGATGGTGCACGTGAACGTCGCCCGAGTACCAGCCGGTCTTCGCGGGCGTCGCCCACCGCTCGAGGGAGATGTCGATCTTCTGCGGCGTGACGGCGTCGACACGAATCTCCCGTCGTACCGGCACGAACTCCATGCCGTGCGACACGGCGATCGAATAACGTCCCGGCTCGAGCGCGATCGTGAATTCACCGGGCGTCTGGAACATCACCGGCTCGCGCCAGTACGGGACCGACGGGCGCAGCTCGTAGACGAAGCTGCGATCATCATTGTTGCCGGTGCCCATCGTCTTGCGCACGGGGCCGATCCAGCCGCGATCGTCGCGCGGGTACTCGATGCCGCGGTAGAAGTCCCGTGTCTGGCTCACACGGCGTGCGACGCGTCCGTCCGGTGGCAGCCGGACGCTGTTCGTGGCGAGATCGCGGATGCACGTCATCGCCGTCGTCGGCTTGCCGGACGACGCATCGACGAGGCGGATATCGATGCGGACGCGGTCCGGGTCCTCGGCCCGCGCGATAGCGGCGTGAACAGCCGTCAGGGCGACAAGAGCGACGAGGATGCGGGATGCGCGTGGGTGCTTCATGACGCGGCCATTGCGTACCGAGAACGAGCGGGAAGTGGCAGCTCCGACGACGAGTTTGCTCTCAGGCTCGACGATCGATGGCGAAGCTCGAGGTTACCGGCCGGCGCTTGTTCCGACAAGGAGCTGCGGAGTCCCGCCGGTTCGACCGAAAAAGAGGGTAGGCCACTCAGCGGGTTTCCGGCCCGTCGGGACGCTCGGTCTTTTCGGCCCGTCCGATTCGCGTGAGGAGCGCGTTGAATAGGCGGAGGCCGAGTCCCGTCGGACGGCCCCGGTGAGAGGCTCGGTGAAGAAGTGGAGAGAGAGTCATGAGCGTACTGCTGATGCCGAGGAGGAGTCGATCCACGACTCGGCGGAGTCATCCCGCGACTCGGCCGGATCGTCCCACGGCTCTGCCCGGGGCGCGCGACCGGCGCGCGGCCACGCTGCTGATCCGCGGCGGTCAGGGGCGCAGTGCGGACGACGTCGTTCAGAGCGCCGACATGGCGTGCGGCCTGCTGTCCGCCGTCGTGCTGCTCGTCCTGGCCGCGATCGCGGTCCTTTGACCGTTCGAATCGTCTGATCCCTCCAGGACGATCAGGGAGTCGTCCTCGAGACCCGCGCCAGCGTCACCGCGGCGATGAGCGCGCCAGCCGACAGCGTCGCGAGCAGGATGCCGATCGCGACCGCGCCGCCGAGTCCTTCGCCGATGCTCTCGGTGCCGAAGTCCCAATATCCCTTCAGGCCCAGGAGCAGGAAGGCGGTGCCGGCCGCGACGTTCAGAAGAACGAGCCACCACGACATGCGGAGGCCTCGTGGCAGAAAGCGCACGTCGGCCCACACGCTGAGGAAGCACACGAACCCGCATGACAGGACGCCGGTGAACAGATTTGCCGGGGCGAGGAGGTCGGTCGGGCTGAGTCGCGCTTCGAACACCCACGCGCCGAGGAACTGCGCGAACAGCAGGGCGGCCGCGATGCCTCCGAACGCGCCGACGACGCGGCGGCGCAGTCGTCGCTTCTGAGTTGGCGACGTCGTCGGGCGTACGGCGGTGGCGAACTCGCGAACGATCGTCGGGGCGACCTCGATCGTGCCGTACAGCGTGCCGAGGAGAGTCAGAAACGCACCGCAGAAGTAGAGCGGGACAAGGCGCGAGTCGAGGCTCTCGACGAACGATGCCTGCGGCCCGAGGAAGTCATCTCCCGTCGGCACGATCTCCTTGCTGCCGAGCAGCAAGCGACCCGCTGCGACGAACACGGCGCTGAACGCGATCACCGCGGCGAAGCTCAGCACGGAGTCGACGAGAGGGGCGCGGAGCCACTGGCGGCGCGGATGGCGCGGATCGCGCGCGATCGCTTCGAGCTGCTCACCCGTCGCGATACCGCAGCTCGAGCCGCCCCAGTTCTTCTCGCGGAGGAACGACACGTAGGCGAGGTAGTCGTAGCTCGCGCCGCCGACGACGCCGACGTAGAGAGTCGTCTCGATCCACACAGGGCGAGCTGCGATCTGCGGGTACTCCGTCGCGAGCCAATCGGGGTAGGCGAGCGGTTGCGGCACGAACAGTCCGCTGGCGAGAGAGCCCCAGTCGGGACCGAGAGCGATGAGCGCCGCGGTGACGCTGATGAGCATCGCGACGACGATGACGAGCTGGACGCGCTCGAGGACGGAGTAGCCTCCCGCGAAGACGACGACGAGCACGGTGGCGAGGACTCCCAGTCCCCACAGGTACTGAGCGCCGCCCGCGAGCGCCTCGTGTGTCCCGGTGCGCTGCGCGAGGAAGTTGCCGAGGACGGTCGAGTGGAAGCCGATCCAGATCGGCACGCTGAGCACCGCGAGAACGACGAACGTCGTCGGTAGCCAACCGCGCGGTCCGGGGAGCCGCATCCAGCGTTCGAACGGATGCGCGCCGCTGAGAACCATGTGCCGCGCCGTCGAGAACACGAGCGCCCACTTGAGGATCGCGATCGTCGCGAACACGAACAGGATGCGGTGTCCGAAGATCGCCCCGCCCCGCGACGAGAAGATCAGCTCGCCGGTGCCGATCGTCAGCGACGCGACGATCGCGCCGGGGCCGAAGAGGACGAGCCAGCTGAGCGGGTTGCGGGAAAAGACCGGCCGGAGCGGTTCAGGAGTGGCGTCGGCGGACATGGCTCGCGGGCGCTCTCATCTCTTCTTCGTCGGCGCCTTCCGCGACGGCTTCGAACCCGCTTCCTTCTTCGGCAGCCACTTGCGGTGCTCGGCGATCACGTCCGCGAGCGCCGGATCGCTCGCCAGATTGTTCCACTCCCACGGGTCCTTGGTGTGGTCGTAGAGCTCCTCCGTCCCGTCGCGGTAGCGGATGTAACGCCAACGCTCCGAGCGCACCGCGTGGTTGCCGCGCAGCTGCGTCATCAGCGCGGGGCGGTCCCACTTCGCCTGCGGATTCTTCAAGAGCGGTACCAAGCTCTTCCCGTCGAGGTCGCCCTTCGCCGGCAGGCCAGCGAGCTCGATCAGCGTTGGGTAGATGTCGACGAGGCCGACGGGGCGGTCGCAGCGCGTGCCGGGCTTCGCGACGCCGGGGGCGACGAAGATCAACGGCACGTGGTTCGCCTTCTCCCACAGCGTGAACTTCACGCACGCGGTCTTGTCGCCGAGGTGATAGCCGTGGTCGGACCAGAGGACGATGATCGTGTTCTTCGCGCGGTCGGTCTCGTCGAGCCGGTCGAGCAGGCGGCCGACCATCTCGTCCGCGTAATCCGACGCGGCCTGATAGCTCTGCACCATCTTCCGCAGGCTGCCCGGGCTCCCGGCAGGCTGCTTCGTCGTGTTCTCCCAGATGAAGCGCTCGGTGTGAGCCATCTTGCGGCCGATCGGAGGGACGTCGTCGAGGTCGCCATCCGGCATCGGCGGCATGCGAACGGTCCGCAGCGGATAGCGCGCGAACGTCGTCGACGGTGCCCAGAACGGCAGGTGCGGTCGGAAGATGCCGGCGGCCAGGAATAGCGGCTTTCGGGCCCGTTGCGACAGGCGATTCGGCGGGCCCGTCTCCCCCGGGTGGGAGCCCATGACGCGGCGGGCAAACTCGACGGTGTACTCGTCGGTCTGCTTCTCGACGTCGTGTTCGCCCCAATCCCACGACGGGCTCGCCAGCGCGCCGTGGTCGCGGCCGCGGACGTAGCCGTTGTAGTTCGCCGGCGGCTTGTGCGCGTGGATCCGCAGCTTGTAGAACTCCTCGAACGAAGGATTGTTCGCGCGATCCGTGCCCGTGCCGCCGTGATGGAAGATCTTGCCCGCGCCGATCGCCGCGTAGCCGTTCTGCTTGAAGTGCTGCGGCAGCGTGACGACGTCGGGGACGAGCTTCTTCCATGGGTCGCGGTTGCTGTACACGCCGCTGGTCGACGGCCTCAGTCCGGTGAGAATCGCCGTGCGCGACGGATTGCAGCCCGGCGCGGCGCAATAGGCTCGCGTGAAGAACGTTCCACGCGCAGCGAGCCGCTCGAGGTTCGGCGTCCGGATCGGATGGCTCTCATCGAAGAGCGTCGTCCAATCGTTCATGTCGTCGATCGCGATGAAGAGCACGTCCGGCTTGGCGGGGCGGGACGGCTCCGTTGCGGCGCATGGGCTCAGCGTCGCGAGCAGCAGACCTGCGCAGACTATCGAGCAGCAGAGCGGGTTCGGCACGGGAGGGGCCTCGTCGTCTTCGATTCGAGACGGCATGACGACGATCCTCGCGTTCTCGTGGCTCGGACGCAAGCCCCCCGGGTTGAGGTGGGGGCTTCGCGCGCGGCCGCCCATCGGCTACCATTCGCAGTCTTACGGTCATGCTGCGTCGAGAACTCTACCGCACCGAAGCCTGCCGCCTCGTCGAGCTGGGCAGCGATCGAGCCGTGTCCTGGCTCGTCGAGAATGCCGACCTGTTGCCCCCTTCCGGTCGCGCTCTCGACGTCGCGTGCGGTTCCGGCCGCCACGCGCTTCTCCTCGGCGCGGTCGGTTTCGAAGTCGTCGCGATCGACCGGGATGAGGAGCGCATCGGGGTGTTGCGCGAGCTCGCGACACGGGTCGATGGCTCCATCGAGACCGTCCAGCGCGACCTCGAGACGGGCGATGTCGACTTCGGCGTCGCCGAGTACGATCTCGTCGTCGTCGTGAATTACCTGCACCGCCCGCTCTTTCCGGTCCTTGCGCGCGCGCTGCGCCCCGGCGGCGTGCTGCTCTACGAGACGTTCACCATGGAGCAGGCCGTCGCCAACGGTCGGCCGCGCAATCCAGACCACCTGCTGCGGAGCGACGAGCTTCCCGGCCGCGTCGGCACGCTCGAGCTGCTCCGCCAGCGGGAGGGCGAGTTCGACGGCCGCTGGATCTCCTCCATCGTCGCCCGAGCTCCCGTCGCCTCGCGTTAGCAGAATGACTTCGGTCTCTTTCGCAGTTGCGAGGCGGAGTTGCACGCCATCTTGCCGTAGCGGCTCAATCCGTCGGTGGCAGCGTGTCGAATAGTAAGGCGGACCAGCGCCGACAGCGCGAGTACAGCCCTCCCTCTGCCCCACGGATTCTCCTGCCCCATGGCCATCAGCGGACGCCTCCAAGATCTCAGCTTCGCCGATCTGCTCGAGTTCATCGCCTCCGGCCGACGGGCCGGTATTCTCAGCGTCATCACCGGCGTGCAAACGGCGCGGCTCGTCTTCGTCGACGGTCGCCTCGTCTACGCGAGCTCCGACCAGCTGCCGCGGCTCGGTGCTTGCCTCGTCGAAAAGGACCTCGTTCTCGGCGATGACGTCGAGCAGGCCCTGCAGCTTCAGGTGCGCGGTGGGGGGAGGAAGCCGCTCGGTACGTTGCTTCTCGAGAATCACCTGATCAGCCGTGACGTCCTCGAGCAAGAGGTCGTCGAGCACATCCGGCGTGTCATCGCGTCCCTCGTCGGCTGGGAGGACGGGTCGTGGAACTTCGAGGTGCGGGAAGTGCCACCCGAGTACGTCGTGCCGGATGGCGGGCTCGACGCCTGCCAGATGCTCGATGACCTCACCGAGAACGACGTCGAGAGCGCGAACGAGTCCACTTTCGATCGGGAGCTGTGGCCCTGAGCCGAGCGACGTCTTCTACGGGTCCCGGCTGCCGCGGACCTCGAACACGACCGTCGCGAACGCCGCGAGCGCGGCGGTGACGATCAGATACCCGACGACGTGGACCGCGAAGATCGCGAACTCCTCGCTGCCTCCGTCGTTGTTCGTCAACTCGCCGGCGATCTGACCCGCGGCGATGAACGGGTGCGCCGCCTGGACGATGTCTTGCACGGCCTCGCTGCCGCCGACGATCGAGTCGAGGGCGACGAACGCCAAGGGGAGGCCGATGAGGATCGCGACGAGAATCGCGTAGGTCTTCAACAGCGCCGGCATGGTGCGCTTGGAGACGACCGATGCGAACGTGCCGAGCGACGCCAGGAAGAGCTGCAGCACGCAAAGCTCGACGGCGCAGACGACGGCCGTCAAGACAGCCTTGTCGAGGTGCCACGCACTGTCGCTGCCCCAGAACCAACCGCCGGATCTCCCGCCGAGCGCGTAGATCGGCAGCGTGCAGAGGAACGCGCAGGGCACTCCGATTCCGGCCACGAACGACGCGGCGAATTTGCCGCGGAGGAGGCGCGGCATGGGCAGCAGCGTGCCGCGCAGGAGGTCGATGTTGCCCATCTCGAACTCCCGCGTGACGCTCGTGGCGGCCGCGGCGGGCGAGAACAGGCACATCAGGACCATGGTGATCATCAGGCTGACGATCAGCATGAACGTGTTCAGCTCGGCGAGAGCGAGAAGAATCAAGAAGATCAACAGCGGCGCCCAGAACATCAGCCAGCGGAACCAACGACGGCCGAAGTAGTCGGCGCGCAGCTCCTTGAGGAACATCGGATTCCGCGTCAACGGCGCCTCTTGTCTGCCGAGCGCGAGTAATGCCCGCACGAGCAGCGGGCGGCCGATCCGTCGAGGGCGAGTTGACGCTCTTCGCCGCATCAGGCGACGCTCTCGCCGCGTCGAGGTCGACGGGTCGGGCGTCTGGACCCTGCGCAGCATGTAGAGGACGTGGAGCGCCGACAGGATGCCGAGATAGCTGACGCTGATGACCGACGGCGAGACGTTCGTGTTCTGCCACGCGAGGAAGCGGGTCGGCAAAACCTCGGCAGCGATCGCGTACCCGGGACAGACGGCGACCAGGTAGTAGAGCAGGTCCTCAAACGTGAACGGCGCACTCCCGGTAAGGTCGCTTCCCGGCAGGATCACCGTATTCGGCTCGAGATCGCACGCGGCGACGAATACCGCGAACACCAGGCCGAGCAGCAGCATCAGCCCGATGTTCCAGAACGCGACCCAGAAGACGCCGCGGATCGCCGCGTGAGCCGTGCGACGCGCGCGCATCGAGACCGTCAGGCATACGATGCCGGCGGTGACGATGGCTGCCGCGGTCACCCCGTAGCAGGCGACGATCGAGCTGAACCCGATGCCGCCGAGGAGGTACAGCACGCACACTCCGGGCACCGACGCGGCGAGAAGAAGCAGCACGTAGCTCGTCGAGGCGAGGAGCTTCGACGTGACGATCGACAGCGGCGACAGCAGGGTCGAGTAAAGGAGCTCGTACGTCGATCGTTCGCGCTCTCCCGAGATCGCCCCGGCCGTGAACGCCGGGATGATCAACAACGCCGCGCCGAGCTGAGTGATCGAAAAGGTGATGAACACCCAGATGTTGGCGATGTACGAGTTGATGCCGGGCCGTCCCCCGGACGGCCACGCCAGGAGCGGGATCGACATCGACAGCACGACGACGAGGATGAGCAGCCAGAACGCTCGGCGTGCCCGCAATAGAGCGATGAGCTCCCGCTTGATGAGCGCGGGCGCAACCATGCGGCCGGGCAAGCGGAAGATGCGTCGTAGCAAGCTCGTCAACCGTTCGGGCACTACCTGAGCTCGCCTCGAGTCAACGTCATGAACGCGGTCTCGAGGTCGGCCAGCTCCTCCTGGAATCCGGTGAGGCGGATGCCTTCCCGCAGGACGCTCTCGAGCAGCGCGGCGATGTCCTCTTCCGTCGCGTCCACCGTGAGGCGGACCGTGCCACCGGTCGATTCGACGTCGCTGACCTCGGCGCGCTTGGCGAGGAATCGCTCGAGGAGGGGCGTTTGCGAGCCGTCCAGCAGCGTCAGCGTGAACTGGCGGTGCGTGCGCAGGCTGCCGAGGATCGCGTCGACGTCGCCGGCGGCGATGAGCTTGCCCGCCTCGATGATCCCGACCGTCGTGCAGATCGTCGACAGCTCGGTGAGGATGTGCGACGACACGAGAATCGTCTTGCCCATGCGCTGGAGCTCTTTGAGGAGCTCGCGGAACTCGATGCGCGCGCGCGGGTCGAGGCCCGACGCCGGCTCGTCGAGGATGAGCACGCGCGGGTTGTGCAGAAGCGTCTTCGCGAGGCACGCGCGCTGTTTCATGCCGCGCGAGAAGGCGCTGACCGGATCGTCGCGCTTGGGCCCCAGGTCCGTCAGCGAGAGAACGTCGTCGATTACGCCCTTGCGCTTGCGACGCGGGATGTAGTACGCCGCCGCGAAGAAGTCGAGGTACTCCCACAGGCTCATGTTGTCGTACACGCCGAACGCGTCCGGCATGTAGCCCACGAGCTCCTTGATGCGACGCGGCCGTCGCTTGACATCGACCCCGTGGATCTCCGCGCTGCCACTCGTCGGCCACAAGAGCGCCGCGAGGATGCGGATCGTCGTCGTCTTGCCGGCGCCATTCGGCCCGATGTAGCCGAAGATATCGCCTTCGCGGATCTCGAGGTCGAGCTGGTCGAGCGCCTTCTTGCCGTTGTACGACTTCGACAGACCGCTGGTGCGGACGACGATCTCCCGCGGGTCTTCGTCCTCGTGGGCCTCGCCGTTGGCGGAAGCCGGGCTCGTGTCGGGCTCGTCGTTCGGATGCGTCATCTCGGCTCTTACCTCGGAATCTCGAGGACGAAGACCGTCCAGGCCTTGCGGCTGTCGATCTCGCGCGCGCCGGGGAAGATCGGTGCGCGCGACCACGCGACGAGGAAGCGAGGCTGGCGTTTCAGCAGGGCATCCCCCGGACGCTTCGTCGCCTCCATGTCGGTGCCTCCTCCCCAGGACGTGGCCGCCAAGTCGTACTCGCTGTCGTCCGGCTGCGCGATCGACCACAACACGCGATGGATCACGTCGTGTCCGATCGAGTCGCTCGGCAACCCTTCGGTCGACGAGACCGCCTCGGTCTCCGCGCCGTCGTCAAACCAGACTTCGTTCGACTCCTCCCGGGGCGATGTGGCGAGCTCGATCGTGCTTCCCTGGAACAGGATCTTCGGTCTCACCTCTCCCTCCGACAGGACCTTGGCCTCGCCGCCCTCGAGGGTGCCGACCGACTTCGCCTTGAGACCCTGGACGACCAGAAGGTGCAGCGGCGCGTCGGAGCGGTTCTCGACTCGCGCGAACTCGTTCGGCTCGTCGGAGGCCGTCAGCTCGACGAGGTCGCCTACGTCGTGTCGATAGTCGAAACGGAAATACCGCGGACCGTTCGGGAACAGCGTCACCGGAGGCAGCGACAGATCGCCGGTCTGGGGATCGACCGCGGTCTCGGTGGACGGAAGGTGAATCACCTCGTCGCTCTCGAACGGCTTCGACGCCCTCTGCCGGCCGCGCAGCGGTTGAGCGATCGACGCGGTCTCGCCGGCGTGTCGGTCCTCGAGGCCCGCTTCGACACCACGCAAGCGCGGCGAAATCAAGCCGACGAGACTCGTCGCGCGGCCGGTCTGACCGTCGGGATGCAAGCGGACGACGCTGATCTCCTCGACCTCCGGTCCGTCGATCGCCGCGAGCAGACCGAAGAAGTAGATGCTCGCCGTAGCGAGAATTGAAGCGGCGAGGATCCAGACGAACGTCCACTCCCTCCGGCCGATCTTCTTGAACACGAAGCCCGGGAGGAAGAACCCGAGCAGGAGGTAGACCAGGACGCCGAGGAAGATGGCTCCGCCGCTCGGAATCCGGAAGCCGGTCATCGCGAAGAGCGAGCTCGCCGCGCCGCGTTCGATCGCGCGCAGGGCGGCGTTCGCGTTGCCGCCGAACGAGAGGGCGCGGGCGACCTCCGGCAGAAGCAGCGCGTACAGTTGCTGGCATTCTGTTTCGGGCGGCAAGCGGCGTCCGGTCGGCGTGAACGTGAACGTCACGAGGCGGCCGGCACCGCGTCGGGCGGTGATCTTCGTACCGTCGTCGTCGATGGTCGCCCCGATGTCCGGGCTCAGCTCGCGATAGAAGAACGTGTCGGCGGTCGCGCCGAACAACTGGCGAAAGCGCGCCGGCATCGCCGCGCCGACAGCGCCCGCCTTGACGCGCAGCAGCCGGCGGAGCTCCTCGGCGCCGTCGCCGGTCCAGCCCTCGCTCGGAAACGCGAGGAGCGTGCCGCCGCGGCTTACCCACTCCTCGAGCGCACGGATGGCGCGCGGCGGGGCGTTCGCGAGATCGGTGCGATAGAGGACGACCACGCTACAAGACTCGTAGGCGAGCGAGCTGGTCGGCAACTCTTCGGGCAGGGCCTGGCGCGCGGTCGCCGCGAGACGATCGCTGATACCATCGTCCGTCGACGACTTGGAGAAACGTCCCTCGATCGCGCGCAGCAGCGATTCGACCGCCGGCACCTTGTCGCCGACGAACAGGAAACGCGTGAACGCATCCTTCGGCGTCGCGAGATCGTGGCGGGACCGCGCAAAGTATCCGCGGCCCTCGAACCGCACGGTGACGGCCTCCCAGTCCTCGTAGCGCGCGGGGATCTCGATCGACCGTCGCGTTCCCTGGGGAATCTCGATGTCGCGGGCGTACGAGACCGCTGTCGGGGTCGGAAGGCCGGAGCCCGGATCGCTCGCGAGCCCCTGAAGGCGCACGCGACCGCGGAAGTCGGCGCCCTGATTCTGGGCGTCGATGCGCACGACGGTCCACTGCTGATCGTCGATCACACCGCCGACGCCGAGTTGCACCTGCACGTTCTGGATCAGCGGCTGCGCCGTGCTGCTTTTCCGGCACGATGCGCCGAGCGAGGCGAGGACGCAAGCGATGGCCACGGCGGTCCAGCGGCATCGCCGTAGGGTCTCGAGCTCGGATCGTCGGGGTGCTCCGCTGCCCATCACGGCCGCATTGTACGGTCGGTTCGTGGTCGATGGTAGCAGCTGTTCCGGGCGCGGTGCTTCCGTTCCGGGATCGCCGGGCTGATAACCCGCAACTGAGGCCGCGGAAGGACGCACGGGCTATACTTCTCGCGAGTCGCGGGGGGCACGCCGAGCCTCTCGGCGTCCGGGTGGTAGGGCAGTTGGAAATCGGCAAACGAACGGAGGAGAGAGTCATGCAGGTCCGTCCACTCCTGGCGGCGTCCCTGTTGTGTTGCACGCTGTGGACGACGACCATGGCGCAGGATGCGACCCGTCGTCGGCGCACCGCGTCGACGGGCAACGTCTCGCGGCCGATGGCGGTCGTCTCCGTCGCGGGGTTCGATGTGCTGCGGCGCAAGATCGACTACCTCGCGGGACTCTCCGAGTCGCCACGGGCGAAGCTGTCGATCGACGACATGCTGGCAGCGCTGACCGGCGGCCAGCGGAGCCTTCCGGGCCTCGACGGCGGGCGTCGGATCGGCGTGATCTTCCCCGACGTGAACGCGACCCCGCCGCGGGTTCTGGCATTCGTCCCCGTGACCGACGGTCAGCTGTTCCTGCGATTCATCGGGTCGATCGCGCCGATGCGTCCCGGGCCGACCCCGGATATCTTCCAGCTCGCGACGCCGATGCCGCTCTTCGTGCGCGTGTCCGGCGGTTGGTGCTGGGTCGCGACGTCGTTCGCGGACATCCAGGGGAGCCTTCCCGCCCCGCGCGGGCTGCTCCGCGGCGCCGCGGGCCGCAACGACATCGGGGTGAGCTTCGACATCGAAGCGCTGCCGCGCGAGCTGCGCGAGCAGTTCGTGCAATCGCAGATCCAGACGACACGGCGCTCGCTTCGCGGCGCGCTGGGGCGGAACCCGCTCACCAGCGCGTTCGAGAAAACGTGGCTGCAGTTCGTCGAGCAGATGTGGCGCGTGTACCTCGACGGCTGCAGTTCGGTGGCGTTCGGAGTCGAGATCTCGGACAGCCGGCGACGCGCCGCGTTCGAGTGCGAGGTCGAGGCGCGACCCGGAAGTCAGCTCGCGGAGCTTTTCCGAAACTACGGTAGCCGGCCCGGGCGCTTCGCGTCGCTGGGGAGGCTCGGTCAGGCACTCGCGGCGAGCTCGAGCTTCCCGCTGCCGCCGGAGCAGCGACAGGCGTTCGCGGCGGCCGTCTGCGATCGCTCGGTCGTTCGGGTAATGCCAAGCCGTCGGAGGAGGACGCGCTGTTTGGCGAGTTCTGCGACATCCTCGACGAGAACGTCCGAGTCGGGCACCTCGACGTCGGCGGCGTCTGCGACGTCGATCGCAGCGGTCGATTGTCGTTCGCCGGCGGCCTGACGTTCGCCCGGGCGCGCGATATGGAGCGCGTCGTGCTCCGCGTCCTGAAGAAGTTCGTGACGCCCCAGAGCGGCATCGAAGTGAAGCTCAACGCGGCGCGCGTCGGCAGCCTGAACGCGCACCGCATCAGCTCCGCCACTCCGGGCGCCGAGATGCGCGAAGTCTTCGGTCCGCGGATCGACGTGTGGTTCACATTCGGTCGCGAGACCGTCCTCGTCGGCTGCGGCGCGAGCGGACCGGCAAGCGATGCGCTGCTCAAGAGCGTCGTGCGCGCGACCTCGCGCCCCGCGCTCGGCAGCTCGAACAGCGAGTTCTTCGCGTTGCGCATGCAGCTGGCGCGATTCGCCGAGCTGGCGCGAAAGAGCTCGACGAGCGCCGCGAGTGTACGCGAGTTCGTGGCCGCTCTCGGGCGGCGCGATGGCGTCACGGTGTCCGGCTCCACTCGCGGACGCAGCGTCCGCATGCGTTTCGAGGTCGAAGAGGGCGTGCTGCGGGCGCTCGCGCGCGGCATCGAGAAATCGGCCGCGAGCGCGATGATCCCCCGCTGACGGGCACTCCGGCTCCGGCGGCCTCGCGTATCGCATCGACCGCGCTGGACGGCTATTCTGAACGCACGTGACAGACGTGCACTCGCGCGCTCGGGGCGATATGCGTTCAGCCGGAAGCCCTCGGAACCTCTGGAGCTTCAGGAACATCGCGACGACGGTCGGCCCCGTCGTGTCGCGCGAGGTCGTGTCCCACCTGCGGACGCGGCGCGCGTTCTGGCTCGTGGTCGGCACGACGGCGTGCGCCGCGATCGTTCCGATCGTCGCATGGAGCACGGTCGCACCCATCGGTCCGCGCGACGCGCTCATCGCGGTCTTCTGGACGATGCTGAGCGCGATCGTCGCGATCGCGCCGAGCGTGTCGGCTGCCGCGATCGCGGGCGAGCGGGAAGCGGGCACGTGGGATCTCGTCCGCGCGACGCCGGCGTGGCGGTGGGTCTTGCTGTCGAAGCTCGTCGCCGCGGTCGTCTACTGGATCGTCTTGCTCGTCGCGTCGATTCCGGTCGTCGCGGTCTTCTTCCTGGCCGGCGGCGTCGAGTTCGACGCGATCATCCGGGCGTACGCGATCGTCGGGGCGACGGCCGTTTTCGCGACCCTCATCACGTGGATCGCGTCGGCGTACGCACCCACGACGTCGGGAGCTATCCTCGTCGCGACGCCCATGCTCGTCGCGTATCTGGTCGTGTCGGGAGGCTCCTCCTACCGGCTCGTCATGAACGTGCTGCGCTCGGAATCTTCGGTGCAAGCTCTGTCCGTTCCCGCCGCGCTCGAGCTCGCCCCGATCGCGCTCCTCGTGTGCTGGGGCGCATCGGCCTTCGTGTTCGCGCGCCGCCGGCGCCATGCGGTCCGGGCGCCGTCACGAGCGTTCTTCACGCGGCGGCTCCTCGGCATCGGCGCGTGGCAGGGCCGTCCTTTCGGTGGCCCGATTCTGCGTCGCGAGCTGCGGTACGGACTCGTCGGTCGATCGATGTTCCGGCGTGCCGTGTTCTGGCCCTCGTTGATCGTCATGGCGATCGTCGCGTGGACGGCGGCCTACGATCCACAGACCGCCGCGCTGTGGGTCATCGGTATCACGATGGTGTCGTTGACGCTGCTCGTGCCCGCCGTCGGCACGGTCTCGATCATCCGCGAGCGCGAGCGCAACACGCTCGATCTCCTCAGGACGTCGGCTCTGCGGATTCACGGCGTGTTCTGGGCCAAGTTCCTGGTCGGGCCGTGCGGCGCGATCGGGCTCCTCGCCGCGTGCGCCATCGTGCTCGCCGTCCTGCTGGTCAGCGGGGCACAACAGAGCTATCGGAGCCCCGGGCACGGGTGGATCTGGGTCGAGGTCGTGCTGGTCGGGCCGCTCATGCTGTGGTTCGTCTCGGCCGTGGCGGCGTTCTGGGCGTGGACGGCGCGACGGATGGTCTCGGCGTTCGTGGGCGTCTACGCGACGCTGGCCGCGTTCTACATCGGCCTACCGGTCCTCTTCGGCCTCGCGCGGTCTGCCCATGTAGCGGTGGCGGCGAATCCGTTCGCCACCGTGCTGGCGTGCGAGTTGGGCGGCATGAGATCGGACAGCGTAGCGGCCCTGGTGCTCCACGTGGTCGGCTATGCGTTCGCTGCCGGTCTCGCCACCGCAGCCGCCCAGAGCCGCGCGCGGTCCGCGTGGCGCGGCAGGCCCCAGTTCTGATTCACAGTCTCGATCCGGTTGCAACCGGGGGCGAGAATCCGTAGCATGGCGTTGTCCGGGTGGCAGAAAGGACGCGGACGATGGGACAAATGACGAATCCCCGTCGCACGGGTCTCCGGATCTCCAGGGGTATGCGGAAGCAAGAGGACGGCGAGGGCTCGCTGAGCATGATGCCGATGGTCGACATCGTGTTTCTGCTGCTCATCTTCTTCCTGCTGTCGGCGAAGTTCGTGACGTTCGAGGGCGAGCTGTCGACCTACCTGCCGAAGAACCGCGGCCTGCACGACAGTCTCGATTTCGAGAGCCGGGCCGAGGTCATCGTCGATCTCGCGTGGCGCGACGACGAGGCCCTCGCGACGGCGTGGATGACCGGCATCATGGTCGGCACGTCCGGCGATGTGGTGCGCTTCGGGCCGCGTGCGGGACGCGAGGACGGCTACGTCGCGCCGAACTTCGGCGAGCTCGAGGTCTACCTCACGGATCGCGTCCAGCGCTTCGGCCGCGAGATGCCCGTGACCGTGCACTTCGAGGATGGCGTGCCGATGCAGATGGTCGTCGACGTCGTCGATGTCTGCGAGCGGCTGGGCATCCGCGGCGTCGCGGTCGGCGCGGCCGAGATCGAATCCTAGACGCCATGCCAGGAGCGCGGAGCATTCCATGCGCGAGCCGACACGCCATCGGATAAGCTTCGCGCTCCTGCGCAAGGATCTCGTCGGCCTGCTGCGGTCGCCGGGTGCGTACCGCGTGATTCTGTTCGGCGTCGGCGGCGTGACGCTGTTCGCGGTCTCGGTCTGGTTCGACTTGCTCGGCACGGCGGGGGCCGCCGCGACGGCCAGGGTCGCGCTCTATCGGTTCTTCCTGCTGCAGCTCGCGTGCGTGTTGTGCGTGATCCCGACCTTCGTCGGCGCGGCGATCGCGGGCGAGCGCGAGGAGAATACGTGGGAGCTCTTGCGCGCGACCCCCACGTCGCCCGTCACGATCGCCTTTGCGAAGCTCGTGCCGAGCGTCGTGTACGTCGGCCTCGTCCTGACCGCCGCGTTTCCGGCCGTGGTCATGCTGTGGCTCGCAGGAGGCTCCGAGTTCCGACCGATCGTCGCGGCGTATCTCGCCACGATCGTCGCCGCCGTGCTGTCGAGCGCCGTGTGTCTCGTCGTGTCGATGCGCTCGCGATCCGTGGTGCACGCGGTCGTGTGCGGGGCGATCTGGACGTGCGTGTACCAGATCGCGGTGGCCGCCGTGCCGGTCTGGAATCTGTCGCCATTCGAGGTCGTCGCGACGCTTCTCGCGCCGACCACGACGGCGAGCGTCGAGACGATCGGGCTCGCGTCGCTCGGAGAGTTCTCGCTCTACGCGGGCGTTGTCGCGATAGCCCACGTGATCTACCTGGCGTTGCGGCTGGGAACCCCGGACATCGAGCGGAGGTCTGCGCGCCCCGTCCGGGACGCGCGGTGGCGACTCTGGGACGTCGCGACGCGATGGGTGCTGTCGCGCGATGGCACCTACGGGGCGTTCGACAACCCGGTCCTGCGCCGCGAGATCCTCGCCGGCACGTTCGGGTCGAGTCGACTGCGCACGCTCGTCTTCTGCGCGACCGCGGTCGTCGCCTGTACCGTCGGCTGGCTCGCGTTCACGCCGGGTGAGTTTCCCCAGGGGCGCGTCCTGTTCAGCGGCGGCGTGATTGTCGGCATCCAGGTCATCGCCGCGGGAATCGGCATCGCGATGATCCGACGCGAGGAGGCCGAGGGTACGTTCGACCTGCTGCTATCGGCGCCGCTGGACCCTGCGGTGATCGTTCGCGGCAAGGTGCTGGCCGGGCTCTTCGGTCTGTCGTGCGTGTACGGCGGAGCGGGCGTCGGGCTCGCGTCGTCGCCGCTGGCCCGGGACTCGGTCGCCACCGCTATCGCGTCAGGGGTCGCCGAGGCGGTCGTCTTCGTCGGCGTCAATCTGGTCGCGCTCGTCTTGACGCTGATCGTCGCGACGGCGTGGTCGACTCGAACGTCGAGCTGGTGGGCGGCTGCCGCCGGCACCGCGGCGACGATGGGAATCATCCTCGGCCTGTGCCCGAGCCATCCCGTGCTCGTCTACCTGGCGGCCGTCATCGGCTGCTCCGGGCGGGAAGGGCTCGACACCGTGCTGGGACTCGGAGTCGTCGGGAGCCTGATCTTCGCTTGCGGCTACGGCATCATGATGATCATGGCGTTCAGCCTCGCGGTCTCCGGGATCGAGGCGCGAAACGGCAGGCTGAACCACTTCAGGGTCCTGCCCGACGTCCCTCCCGGTGGCTGAACACGCCGGGATTTTTCCTTCTCAGCCGACCTCGAGCCTCCTACAACATCGCCATGACCGACGCGTTCGAGTTTCCGCTTCTGAGACGCGAAGCAATGTCGCGTTTGCGCACGCGCTCGGCGTTTTGGCTGCTCGTCGCGGTGATGCTCGTCGCGAGCGCGTTTCCCCTGATCCTGCGCGGCTTCATTGGCTCCGCGGTCGGCGTGTCGTCTTCGGCGTCCGGGGTCTTCCTCGCATTCTTCATCGTGCAGCAGGCCGTCGTGCTGCTCGTGGCTCCGGCGACGACGGCCGGCGCGATCGCAGGAGAGCGTCAGGCGGACACGTACGAGCTTCTATTCGTGACGCGGTTGTCTCCGGTCGCGATCGTCCTGTCGAAGCTCGTCGCGTCCGTCGCGTACTCGGCTCTGATTCTCGTCGCCATGGTGCCGTTGGTCGCGGTGTGCTTCCTGCTCGGCGGCATCGGCTTCGACGCAGTCGTGCGATGCTATGCGATCACCGTGACGACGTTGATCCTCACGGCGGCCGTGTGTCTCGAGGCGTCGATGCGGTCGAGCTCGACCGCTCACGCCGTGGTGCGAGGCGTGCTGCGAACGTGTCTCGCGACCTTCGGCGTCATGCTGATCAGCCTGCTCGCATGGTCGCCGGCGGAGAACCCGGCGCTGTACTTCTCGCCGTTCACCGCGATCGCGGCCGCGCTCGATCCGGTCTCGCATACCGGCACGATCGTGTTGGCGAACGGTCAGCGATTGAGCCCGGAGGCGACATTCTACCTCTGGTCGGCAGCGGTGACGCTCATCCACCTCGCCGTGACGTTCGCGCGGGCCGGGAAGGCGGACACGACGCCGCACCGCTGGATCGCGTGGCTCCATCGCCCGCTTGTCGGCAAGCACCGCGCGCAATCGCGTCGCAGCTGGTTGACGCGAGTCATCCTGTCGTCCGCGCGGGACGAAGAGGGCTGGCTCTCGAATGCGATGTTCATCAAGTCGCTGCGCTCGGAGTACATGGGTGGCGCGCTGTTTCGGGGGTGCGCCTTCTGGGTGTCCTTCATCCTGGCTCTGGTCATCGGCTCATCGGCTGCCTCCATGCCGAACGGCGCCATGTGGGGAGCCACGTGTACCGGAGCGATCGGCGTCGGTCTCATCGCGCTCGTCACGCCTGCCATCGGCGCGGGGCTGATCAGTCGAGAGCGGGAGAAGCGGACGATGGACCAGCTGGAGTCGACCCCGATGGAGTCGACAGTGGTCTTCTTCGGCAAGGCGCTCGCCGGTGGGTATGCGGTTCTCGGCGTGATCGTCGGCGGGGCTCTCGGCATGATCATGGCCTGGCTCATCGCCGACTCCGGCGGGGCGCGTCTACATCTCGGTCTGTGGGTGAGCGCCGTGTACCTGATCGTCGGAGTGACGAGCACCTGGCTCGGGGTGTCGATGGCCCTCTTCTGGTCGGCGCGCTGCAAGAACGTCGTGCGATCGTACGTCGCGTCGTACGTCACGTTCGTCGCCTTCCACACCGTCATCCCCCTGGTCGGGTGCGGCCTCCCGCTGATCGTCGTCAATCCGGTCTTCGTGTTCGCCACCGCCTCCGTCGGCGCGCCGGCGGAAGCGATGGCCGCGGTGTGGTCTGTCGGCATCCTGTTCGGGCACGTGCTGATCTACGTCACCGTGGGCGCGGTGTTCTACTTCGCCGGACGGAACTTCGAGAGCCCGGAGTCCAGGCCGCGCTTGCCACGCGCCAACGCCGCACGTCAGATGATGGAACGACCCCAGGAATCGGGTATCGAGTGGTGAGAGTCGGAGCGAGGAGTCGCGGTGTGAGCGACATGACGATGCGATGGCGCAGTATCCTGCTGACGGCGGCGTTGGTGTTCGGAGCCTCTCCGTGCACGGCGTTGCTGGCGGATGGCGACGCCCGAGAGGAAGCGGGCGAGCCGGTCTATCGACGCATCGTCGTGATCGGCGCGAGCGCGTCCGCCGGCTTCAACACGACCGGCTTCGCCGGACGGACGGTCACGCTCGCGCGCGTATTCGAGGCGATGGTCCGCGAAGAGCACGACGAGATCGTCAGCGCCGCGACGCCGCTCTTCTTCCTGCAGCCGTTCGTCGCGGGGCAGCAGAGCGTCGAGATCGCGACGAAGGCGCGGCCGACGATGCTCTCCGCCGTCGATTTCCTGTTCTGGTACGGCTACGGCACGAAGCAGCGGGAGGCGGACCGTCTGAAGGATCTCGACAAGGGGCTCGCGCTGCTCGACGGATTCTCGTGTCCGATCCTGATCTCGACGATTCCGGACATGAGCGCCGCTGTCGGCAAGATGCTGCGCCGCGATCAGGTCCCGAAGCCCGCGACGTTGAAGGAGCTCAACGCGCGCATCGAGGCATGGGCGAAGAAGCGGCCGCGCGTGGCGCTCATCCCGCTCGTCCAATTCCTCGACGACGTCAAGGCGAACCGGCGCATCGAGGTCGCCGACTCGGCCTGGCCCGCCGGGACGACGCGGGGGCTGCTGCAATGGGATCGTCTGCATCCGATGCCCGACGGCATGGCGGCGCTCGGCGTCGTCGCGATCGACGCGTTTCTGCGCCAGCAGCCCGGCGTGCCGCGCGACGCGTTCGAGCTCGACGCGAAGATCGTCGTGCAGAAGATCCGCGACGGAATCACCGCCGAGAGGCGCGCCGCGGCGGGGGGGCCGGCGAAGAAGAAGGGGCCGCTGGACACCTCGCGGCGCAAGGTCGATCCGGCGCGGAACGGGTTGGGGGCGGTGGACCTCGATCCGGAGGACGTGAAGTGGGACTTCGACTCGGTCGGCAGCATGCTCACCGACTGGCAATTCGACCCGGTCGAGGGCCGGAGGATCTTGGCGCGAAACAAGAGCTCGCTAGCCGCGTTCCATCGCAGTCTGGAGTTCGAGGAGTTCCAGGTACCGGAGCCCGAGAGCATCGTCCTCTCCGAGGCGACAACGCGGCGCTTCGCCGCGTGGGCTCGGTTAGGTCTCGTCGTCGCGGTCCGAGCCCTGGAGCTGGAGAGCAAGGGGGATGTCAACGCGGCGGCCCGTGAGCTGCTGGCGCTTGCTCGGTTCGGTCAACGCGTTCAGAGCGCGCAAGGACGAGAGATTCTGTGGAACACCGGGTACGGACTGAGGCGGAGCGCATTGTCGTTCTTGCGGCGAGTGATGAGCTCGCGGCACGCGACCGAGCGAACCCTCGAGCTCGTGCAGATCCAGCTCGCCAGGCTCGGTTCGAGCCGTGTCTCGTTGCGGCACGCTTTCGCGGTCGAATACGGGTTGCAGAGGGGCGCGCTGGAGAAGCTGGCGGAAGTTGATGAGCGCGAGGCTCGAGAGCTGTACAAATCGATGTGCTACTACGGGCCCTTTGAAGCGCTGGAGAAGCGCGGCTGGCGTGACGCGTCACATCTCGATTTGCGGCAGACCGGGTTGATCGTCCGTCGCGTGTTCGAGCTGCAGATTCTAGAGATAGACGCACCGGAGCGGGGCTCGGCGCGGCTGGCACAGGAGCAAAGGCGGATCAGCCAGGCGCTGTTCGACGACGCGGCTCCGAACGGAACCGGCACGTACCTCTGCGCGATGGTCCTCACCCGAGGCTCTTCCGGACTGAAATCGCACCTCGACGACTTTGACGTCCGCGCGACCCGCGTTGTCGCGGCCCTGTGTCGATACGAGCGGGGTCACGGCAAGCTCCCGCAGCGTCTCGATGAGCTTGTCCCGAAGCTCCTCGACCGCGTGCCGCGCGATCCGTTCGTCCCGAGCCGACCGCTGTCGTTCGCGCCGAAGCTGCGCCGCGTGTACTCGTTCGGTGATTCCTTCGAGGACCTCGGAGGCATCGCGATCGTCGAGAGGGGCGACGACGGCGAGCTCGTTCCTCTCGAGGACTCGTCCCTATTCAATCTCATCGATCAGCCCCGGCTCCGCATTCCGGACTGGAACGGCCAGCGCAAGACGAACTGACGTCTACTGCGCGGCCACTGTCGCGTGGCCCGCACCCTTCCACGCGAAGATCCCGCCGGGGTGGCGCTTGACGTTCGTGTAGCCCGCGCGGACGGCCCACATCGCGGCGTTGTGGCTGCGCGTGCACTTCACGAAGCCGCAGTAGGTGATGATGAGCCTGCCCTTGTCGGGGCCGAGCAGCTCGACGTACTGCTCCAGCGTCTTGCCGTCCGTCTTGGTCGCGTCCCAGGTGTCCATCTCCGGGATCGGAAAGAGGAACTGCACGGCGCCCGGAATGTGTTGCCCCTGGTAGTGGTCGAGCGGCATCGCGTCGATCAGGACCATCTCCGGCCTTGCGTCGACGAGCCCCTTGAGCTCCTCGGTCGTCACCAGATCGTAGCCGCCGCGCTGCACTTCGCGCGCGAGCGTCACCGCGGCGGTCTCCGCCTCGACCTCGCGCTCGAACTTGTTGCGCCCGCAGCCCGCGATCGATACTGCGACGAAAATCCAGAGACACGCTCGCTCAACTCTCGCGACTCGGTTCGCTCTCATGGCGCTCGGATGGCTCGTTTTAGACCGTGGTGGGACGCGCGAAGCCCACGAAGCTCCGCGGGAGGATTCCGTTGCGGTGGCGGTGCCAGTAGATGTACGCGCACAGGGCGAGCAGCGCGAGGTCCCGGAGCAGGGCGCTCGTGAGCGTCTCGTCGTGCGGCTCGTGGTTCCCGAAGGCGAAGCATCCGCAGCCGATATCGAGGCCGAGATACAGGCCGTAGGCGAGCGCGGCGCTGAAGAGCAGCAAGAGACCGGCGACGAGCGTCAGGCTGCCGCACAGGTCCAGCGCCAGGCCGACGCCGCCGAGAAGCTCGAGCGCGACGAGCCCGACGGCAGCGACGTGCAGCGTCGGCTCGGGCAGCAGGCCGAAATCCGCGATGTGATCGG
>CAYMRB010000027.1:0-41299 GCA_964392615.1 uncultured Planctomycetia bacterium
GAAGAGAGCTCGGCGGCAGTCGGACATCATCGGGCTTCCTGCTGCATGCACACGTCGGATTGGCGGGTCGCGATCCGGAGCGTGGTGGCTGCTGCGATCGAAGGACGGGACGGCTCCCAGGCTGGCGAGCGGCGGCGCGATCATCGAGCCCGGGGATCGGCGATGGGCAGTCGTTTCTGCGTTCGATTCGCTATCTCTACCGCGCCGATGCCAAGTAGACTGTTCCGGCTGGCCTGCAGCTCGAGCCAGGCCAGCGAGTCGAGATTCGATAGGGCGACGCCACCGCGTGATCTCGCACGGTCGGCTTTCAAGTGTCATCTCACATTCAACGTTGGTCCAGGTCAGTCATGCAAGAGAAACTGATTCACGCGGTCTGCCTCGCCGCAATGCTCACCGCTCAATCCGCTCTCGCTCAGGACGGGAAGCCCCGGCGCTCACCGTCGATGGACAAGCTGTGGGGTGACCGCGTTGTCAAGTTGCGTGCCGACGACGCCGAACGCGGCCAGTTGTTCGATGAAGGCAATTACGCGATGTTCATCCACTGGGGACTCTATTCGCTGCTCGGAAACCGGGTCGACGGGAAGACCCACTACGGGATCGGCGAGTGGATCATGCACCCGCGGATGGCTGGCATCCCCGTCGATCGATACAAGAAGCTCGCGGGGAAGTTCAACCCGATCAACTTCGACGCGCGAGAGATCGCGAAGATCGCCAAAGATGCCGGAATGAAGTACATCGTCATCACGGCCAAGCACCACGACGGATTCGCGATGTACGACTCCCAGGCGTGTGACTTCAACGTCGTCGATGCCACGCCGTGGAAGAAAGACCCGATGAAGGAGCTTGCCACTGCCTGCCGCGAAGTGGGGCTCGGCCTCGGCTTCTACTATTCCCACAATCAGGACTGGACGTTCCCCGGCGGAGGCGGGGGGCCCAAACTCGACGAGGACGGCAAGCCCGCGACATTCGACGATTACTTCGTGAAGAAGTGCCTCCCGCAGGTACAGGAGATTACCTCCCAGTACGGCCCGATCGAGATCGTCTGGTTCGACACGCCCGGCAGAATGCCGAAGCACTATGTCGAAGAGCTGGTCGCGGTCGTCCGCAAGAACCAGCCTCGCGCACTGGTCTCCGGTCGTGCCGGGCACGGTCTGGGGGACTATCAAACGCTCGGCGACATGGAAGTCCCTCGCCACAACGTCGCAGGCATGTGGGAGAGCGTCGACACGACCAACGACTCGTGGGCGTACGCTTGGTACGACGAGTACTGGAAGTCACCGAAGGAGATATTGAGGCGACTGATCGCCTGTGTCGGGCGCGGCGGCACCTACATGCTGAACATCGGCCCGCGCGGGGACGGCACGGTTCCTGAACGAGCGGCAAAGACCTTGCGAGAGGCGGGCGACTGGATTCGACGCTACCCGCAAGTCGTCTACGGGACGGAGGCTTCGCCCTGGAAGCACGCTCTGCCGTGGGGCGATGTCACTCGGAAGGGCAACGCCCTGTTTCTGTGCGTGATGGACTGGCCGACGTCGGGAAAGCTGTACCTTCCGAATCTGAAGACGCGCATCGCGTCCGCGAGGCTGCTCGACGGCAAGCGAGGCCTGCCACTCAGAATGAGTCGACTCGGCGACTGGGTCGTATTCGAGCTGCCGCCGCGGGTTCCTGAGAAACTGGTTTCGGTGATCGAGCTGAAGCTCGAAGCCGAGCCCGCTGTCGACCCCGTGTGGGCGCTTGACCCGAGCGTCACTACCGAGGTGCTCGCCGAGTTCGCGAGCGTCGAGAACGCCAAGCTATCCGAGAAGCGGTGGATGGAGAAGTTCGGCGAGTGGAAAGCCGTCTTCCGCGTTCACGATTGGGAGGCGGACGGCAAGGCCTCGTGGGAGGTCGATGTCCTGCAGCCCGGCGACTACAACGTCGACTTGACCTACTCCGGTGAAGGCCGCCTGGTTTGGGGAGTGGCCATCGAGGGTGGCGAGCGCATTCAGAACGAACAGAACTCGTCGCACAACTACCAGACCTTTCCGATCGGCTGGCTCAGCTTCCCGAGAGCTGGTCGATACAAAGTGAGCGTGATGTGCTTGGAAGGCAAGGCCGAGACCGCGAGCTTGAAGTCCGTCCAGTTCACCCTCGCGTACTGACGAGTCCGGGGAGCGGCAGTACCGTGCGTGCCGAGAGGCGGCCTCGAACCGCCTGTCGCGTGCCCACGTTCATGGTGACGCTGGATGGAGTCCGGAAGCGAAGAGCGCACGAACAAGCGATGGAACTGACAGGCCTGAACGCCGGCGGCATGCTATCGCTGGCGGCATCGTATATGACGAAACGGATTCTTCTGTTGGCGCTCGTGCTTGCGGCCGGCGTCGATGCAGCTGCCGAGGAGTACGCGTACAGTTGCTGGAAGAATGGTTGGCGCAAGAACGCAGCTGACAGAAGTGCCGACATACTTGCCATCGAAACCAGTCAGTACGGCTTCACTCTGGATGTCGCTGATTTCAAGAAGGCGGCACTGGGACGCCTCGACAATCCACCAGGCTACGAACAAGCGCTCGATCACAAGGCCGAGAAGCTCGAGAAGCTACCGCTTGCGGATCTGCTGATCGAGGTCGAGGTGGATGGCACGCGGTTCCGGGCCAACGCCTGCGCAGCGGGTCAGGCCGATGGCGTCAAGCATCTTTCGTCTGCGCGTCTGTGGGAGTCGGGGCGCTACGTTCAGCATTACGACTTTCTCGACCTCGACTTCAGGTCTCCTCAGGGAAAGCGACTGGATTGTGATTCACGCCTGGTCCTGGTCGCCTGGCCCGGCAGCCTCACGTTCAACCTGCACGTTGCCGCCGAGTTCGCCAGCGAGCCGGTCGCGCTTCGCCTCGGCCTGAAGAGCAGCGTGGGTAGTTGGAGCCAGGAAACGAAGGTCACCGGCCCCTGGAAAGCGGGACAGGCGAAGTCGGTTTCCATGACTTGCTTTGTAGCTAGTGCCAAGGAGGATCTAACGGCAGACGTAGCGGTTTGCGCTGAAGACGGACAAGCCATCCCGGTTCGTTTCGATGTCGAGAAGAACTGTTACGTCGCCATGGCAAAGCGCCTGAGGCGGAATTGGAAGACCGGCTATACCGACATCCGTCACTACGATGATTTCAAGATCTCGGTAGCGAACCGGGGCTCAGGCAGGCCTGTGCCATTTCTTCTCGATCTGCGTCCACCTGCGAACGTGACAGGCGTTTGCCCGATCCTGTGCGACCCGCAAGGTCGCCCTCTCGGCATTCCGCTGCAGCTGAGCAAGAACTGGCATTACAAGCCCATGGGCAGCTACGTGATGGCCTATGCGATGCTGCCGGCCGAGAAGCCGACCACCTACCTCCTGCGCTTCGCCTACGGGTTCTACGGAAAGATACCCTCCGCCAGTCACGCACAATTGAGCCTGGTCGGCTACGGCGGGAACGGACGGTGGGATCAGTTGGCTATCGGCTGCTGGGGCGAGACGATCTGCTTTGATATGGACATGAGTCTCGTCGACGTCGCGATCACCGATATTCGCATGCTGATGGTTCGCTCAGGTGCCAGCGGAACGAAGTGGGGCTGGACCAATGCTGGCTGGGGGGGCGACTGGCTCAACATTCAGGACGTCGACCAGAAGAAGTACTTCCAGAACAGCCTGAAAACAGCCTATCTGTCACATGGTCCGTGCCTGACGGATGTGAAACACGAGGGGTATTACGGAGCGAACCAGGAAGTCGATTTCTCGGCGCGGATTCAGACCTTACGTACGGACGATTACTGCCGTACGTTCCAGAAGCTGACCTACACGTTCACGCGTGACGTGTCAGCGAGCAAGATATGGCTGTTCAAGCTTGGCCGAACGCATAGCTACAGGACGCCTCAAATAGCCTACGGCAATGTCGACGGGCTGATCCGTGAGCACGATGTGCCTGCGACCCTCAAGAAGAGCCAGCTCTTCTTGAGCGAGGTTCAGCTGACCGGCGCGGGACCGCACTGGGTGGCCTTCGTGGGTGCCACGGAGACCGCAGCCAGAAGGGCCAAGCCGAACGGCTACCGCGCTTTGATCATCAGGGAGTACAAAGCTGTTCTCGGGGATGAGGTTCATTCGACTCCGACGATCAGCTCCCCCGTCTGCCGGGCCAAACCGACCAGCCTCGATATCGAACTGCTTCCGCCCGCGGGCGTTCGGCAGTTCAGCAGGGGGGATCGCATCGAGCTGGACCTGGAAGTCATCACTCTGCCACGTGAGGCGCAAGACTACTACGGCCCCAACGAGGCTTTTCGTGAGCATCTCGCAGAGAACCCGAGCTCCTGGAAGACGACGTATCGAGAGGCCAAGGGCAACAAGCTCACCGTAACCGTCTCCGGCGGCAACGCGCTGCGGAACTACCCGCTGGTCGTCCAGGTCGAGAAGCCGGAAGTGCCCGTGACGATCAAGGGGGGGGTTGGAGCGGTTCCGATCCGTTTCACGGGGCTGTCAGCCACACGGGGGTGTCGTCTGTATAGGGTCGTCGACGGTCAGCGGATCCGGTTCGACCAGTCCGTGCATGGCCATGATTTCTGGCAGGCTGATTTCGACGCCGCCTCGGGTACCTACGGGGTGAGCTTCAATCTTCCATTGGACGAATGGGAGTTGTCCGAGTGGATCCTCACGCAGTAGCCGAGCGTCTGCACGGGCCGCGACGTTCATGAGCACGATGCGTCGACCGGGCCGAGGACCGGTCTCGTTGGCACGGCGCCCGTCGTCAAAGCACAGATTGTCGTGGTACCATCGACGGTGTCGGCTCGTGTCGAGAGCTCGCATTCCCTTCTCGACCTCGAAGGAACTGGGCCCGACGGATGCCCGCTTCACCCCTCAGCGTCGCCAGCATTTGGCGGACTCGCCAGCGCCGCCTGCGGAAGCTGGTGCTCGCTCGACCCAGGAGCATCCGCGCGCCGTACTGGCGCGTGCAGCTTCACGTGCTCGACTTCCTGCTCGCACGGTACGGGGTCGAGGAGGACTCTCACGAGACGAGGCCGTGTTCCCGGCGCAACGCGGGCGTCCGTGTGGGAACACTCCCGAGGCCCCGCGCCTGCCGGCCGCGCTACGTGCGTCGGGCGCGCGAAGATGTTCGCCAGTGCCTCCTCCGCATCGCGAGGGCCAATCTCGTCCGTGACGAGTGACGGCCCGGCCCGTTCGGGGAACGTGAATGTCGGATCGTCGACCGCCGTCCTGTGGATGGAGCGTCCGATCGACGACCGTTCGGCGTTCTTCAGGATGAGGAGCCGCGGGACTGGCCTGCGCGGCGGGCCCCCGCGACCGGGGATCCGAATCGACGGAGGCCCTTGCGATGACGACTCGATTCCACACCGTGCTCTTCGAAGACGTCCCCCGACTCGGCGATTACCTGGCGGGGCGGGGCCTCGTACCGTATCAGGACTTCGAGGTGCTGACGACGAGCCTCAGCTGCGGAACGATCGAGATCGACCCCTTCGGCCAGCCCGAGCGTCTGCTGCCGCATCTCGACGCGTTCGCTGACGCGAACGGTTACATCGTCCTGCCGCACGGCGAGTTCACCGGCGCGCTCGAGCTCCTCCTGGACGTCTGACCTCCGACCTGGACGCGAAGCGCTGACATCGCCTCACTACGAGCTTGATGACGCCGCGACCGCTGCAGAGGACGCCGCCGCCACGGCCGCTGCCTGCTGCGTAGCGATGATCGCCTGCATGTCCACCAGCGCCTTCGCATCGATGATCGCCTTCAGATCGCGGTCCACTTGCACGAGCTCGATGAACGCGATGCTCGACGCGAGGTTGAAGGTCATCAGTCGCCCTGGATCGGGTTTGAGCTGCGCCATGACGCTGCGTCGATCGATCACCCGGTCGACGATTTGCGACGACGCGTGATCGAGAAATGACAGGATCGCCAGCTCGTCGTAGTCGCTCTGCCAGACCGACACGCCACGCTCGCGGAAGCCATCGGCCAGGTTCCGAAAGCGATCGGCGATGGCGCGAGCGTCGACTTTCGCGAGGTAGAGGATGTTCGCGGCGGTCTGCAGCGGATCTCCGGTAGAGAACCCGACGTCGTGCAGCGCCTGATAGATGCTCTCGATTTCCCCACCGATGCGCTCCGGGCTCTCTCGCTCTCCGACGAGGGCCGCGCACGCGGGAAAATCGTCCGGCCCCGTCAGCCACCAGTGGTAGCGCTTCATCTGCTCGTAGATTTCGCGGAAGCGCTCGATGGTCGACCGTTCGATCCGTGCGCCGTCTGCCCGCTGACGCAACACGAGGGTCGCCAGCGTCTCGTAGATGCCGCCACGCCGCAAGCCGACGCTGCGAAAGAGCTCCCCTACACGCTTCGATTCGTCGAGGAACGCGGCGGGGGAGTCGCCGCGAAGAAGGAGCATCGCGCTGAGGATGAACCGCAGCGGAGAGCTGAGAGCGCCAAACCGGCCGGACTCCCGCTTGACCTCGTCGGACAGCTCTCGAATGTCGCGCGCGACCGAGTCGACGGGGCCCGGGCAGCTCAGGGCCGTCATCGCGGCGAAACGCAGGGAGGAGGCATCGCCGAACCAGCCGCGATGGGCGTTCAACGCGTCGTACAGAGCCACGAAGCGCTCGAGGGGGCGTTCGGGAAGGTGGGTGTCGGTCATGGGGCTCGTTGCTTTCGTGTTCGCGAGACTCCACTTCGATGAACTCGGCGAGGCGCTCGCCGCCGTCGTCGACCGGAACGGCGTCGACGACTCACAGCATACGGCGTTGGCGATCACGCTGGCTACGTTCAGCGCTCGGGTGCTACCATCGCGACCGTGGAGTTCGAGCTCCAACGCTCTCGCGACGGAGGAGGTCCGTTGACTCGGTCGATGCGCGTCGTTGCGCCTCTGCTTGGGATCGTCCCGCCGCCCGTTGTTTTCGGATGCGACCCGATAGCCGGCAACCTTGTATCCTGCGGCTCGCGCGCAATACGCGTACACGAGACGAAAGCGGTTTCCGGGGAAGGCCGTGGCAACCTGAAGCCATGGAGCTTGTCGCGTAGATCGGCGATGCAGCGTACTCCGTGCGGATCCAACACGATGAGTGTGCGTTTCAGCAAGCGGAGGACGTTCACGCGCCGGCGGACGGCGTCGATTTCGTCCTTCTGGTTCGCGCGACGATCGAGGGAATCGTCGTCGATCCGGAGGGAGATCCGGTCACGCGATTCGAGATCGCGCACGAGCCCGGCGATCGAAGTCAGCGCGCGCCGCGCGTCAGGACTCCCGTTTCGCGACGAAGCGCTTCCGTGTCGACCCAGGCGACGAGAAGGAGCTCTCGATCAGCGTGCCGTGACGGGGCGGGCCACGACGCGCCTGGGTCTGGGCCTCGGTGCTCGGCTATGGCTCCTGTCCAGCCTATCCGGTATCGTGTGCGCAAGAGATTATTCCCCCGGGCACTGAGGTCGAACTCCCATGGCAGTACGCAGTTGTCTACTCCTACCGTGGATCGTCGTCGTCATCGTCGTCGTCGTTCCGATCGCCGATCCGAAGAACAGAGGCTTCGCCGGCGGTGTCGAGACGACCTCCGCATCGACTCTCGCGACAGAGGCCGATACGAAGACGGGCAAGACGTTCGGAGACAAGCGGACGAGCCGGAAGTCCAGCAAGAGGGGAAAACGCACGCTCGCCGACACGGTGGTGGAGGAACCCGATCCCGGCAACGTCGCGCTTCTCGCCTCACGGGCAGGGTACGTGGTCGACGACAGGAAGGTGCTCGAGAAGGCGGTCGCGGCGCTTCTGACGACGGACGACCTCGACAAGCGGCGGCAGATGCTCGACCGGTGGGGCTTTCTCGTCGACCACGAGGAGTTCCTGCGCCGCGCGGAGAAGAAGTTCCGCAGCGATTGCGACGGCGACGACGTGATCATCCGGGACTCGCGATACTACCGCGTGTTCAGCACGGCGGGCGAACGGCAGACCGCACGGGCTCAGACCCATATGGACGCGATCCACGTCAAGTATCGCGAGATCTTCAAGTTCAAGGAGAAGCTCACCGACAGGTTCATTCTCAAGGTGTTCGCCAGTGAGGCCGAGTACCACCGGCACGCACCGGCCGGCACCGAGTTCTCGGTCGCGTACTACAGCGCTGCGGAGCGGGCACTCGTCTGTAGCGTTCCCGAGGATGACAAGGACTTTTCCGCGTTCTACCACGAGGGCTTGCACCAGTTTCTCGGCTACTACTACCCCAATCTTCCCCATTGGGCGCACGAAGGACTTGCGACATACTTCGAGAACGCGCGCCTGCGGACCAGCCGGCGACGGTCGAGCGGTCGCAACTTCGACTTCAAGATCGGGGAAGTGAATGCATACGCTCTCGTCGTGATCAAGCTGCTCGTCAAGGCCGGCAAGGAGGAGCCGCTGCCGAAGCTCCTCTCGATGGACCCGAAGCGGTTCTGCAGCGGAGACCCCGTTCTCCATCACCGGGGCTTCGACCGCGCGTTGACGGAGTCCGACCTCCACTACGCCCAGTCCTGGGCGCTCGTCCACTTTCTCGCCCATGGCTCCTCGAGCGGCATGACGCACCTGAAGTGGTATCTCGACCGCTTCCGCCGTGGCGAGGACCTCGACACGATCAACAAGGGGTTCTTCAAGCGCGTCAACGAACGGAAGCTCACCCGCGCTTGGAAGCGATACGTCGAGAAGCTGGAAGTGCCTCGCGAAGACGAGTGAGCGATTCCAGGGATGTCACGACCGCCGCGCCCGTGACCGCGTGACGTCCGTCTCCGTCGCCGAGAATCTCGAAAAAACGGCGAGGGATTCGGAGGGCTCGTGGGTTGTACCTGTAAGGTGACCGATCTCAGCAACGACCACGACAGCAGCGACGACGCCCTCGTCGTGCGAGGCGCCCGGGGTGACCGGGAAGCGTTGCACCTGCTCGTCGAGCGCTGGGAGAGGCCGGTGTTCGCGTTCATCGTCAAGATGGTCGGGTCCCGAGAAGACGCCCAAGACCTTACCCAGGAAGTGTTTGTGCGCGTCTGCAGGAGCGCGCACCGATATCGCCCGTCCGGCCGGTTCCAGAGCTGGATCTTGCGAATCGCAGGGAACATCGTGCGGACGCGGCTGCGGCGACGACGGATCCTGCGATGGGTGCGCTTCGATGCCGCTGATCACGACAGCCCGTCGACCCCGGCGGCGAACGACGCGTCGCTCGAGAAGCTCGAGACGAGGCGAACGGTGCACTCGGCACTTCTCGACCTGCCCGATCGGCAGCGTCGAGCGATCGCGCTCCGCTATTTCGACGAGTTGAGCTACCAGGAGGTGGCCGATGCCATGGGCGTGAGTGTTTCCGCGGTCGATTCTCTTCTGCACCGGGCCCTCGCCGCGTTGAGGCAGAACACGTCATTGAAGGAATCCGGGAAATGACCCACGAAAGCGAACATATCGACTCCAGACGGCTTCGGCTGTATGTCGAGGGCGAGCTTTCGCCGGCTGAGTCCGAAGCTGTCGGGCGGCACCTTCACGACTGTGCGCACTGCCGAGTCGAGACGGCGGAGCTCCGCGACGTGCTCGAATCCTTGAAGATCGAGGCTTCCGCTGCTCCGCTCCGTCCCGTATGGCCCTACGTGGAGGAAAGACTGAGGCAGGGCGAATCGCGCCGCCTGAGTCTCGTGTCTGCCCTCGCGGCAGCGGCAGGATTGGTCATCGCTCTCCTCATCGGGGCGCGGGCCGACCCGTCAGACAGCGGCACGTGGTCAGCGCTCGGCTTCGCCGTTTCCTCGGATCGTGATATCGCCGTCGTCGACTTCGCGTCATCCGAGCCGAATGAGGGAGGATCCTCGTCATGAAGCGACGCTGGTGGATTCCGCTGCTCTTCCTGTCGTTGGGGCTGAACGTCGGTTTGTTGGTGGTTCGTTTTCTGCCCCGTCGCCCGCCACCTCCACCGCCGATCCAGGAGCGTCTTCCGCTCCTGGAGGAACATCTCTCGCGAATGACCGAGCACCTCGGATTGAGCGATGCACAGCGCGGCGAATTGCGGGCGGTCTACGAGAAGGTCTTTCCGGATCTCGTCGCGTGCAGGTCCCGCGTTCGGGAGGCTCGCGGCGAACTGGAGACGTCCTACCAAACACCGAGTCTGAATCTCGAAGCGCTCAGGGAACGGCTCGAACGCTTGGTCTCCGTCCAGGCCGAATTCGACGCGCTCATGACCGAGACGATCGTGCAGGAGGCCGCGATTCTCTCGGCCGATCAAAGGCGGCTCTACATCGAGCGGATGCCCTGGAAGGGGGCGACATCCCCCTCGAGGCAACCGCCGCCGCCGGGCGCCGGCCATCCCCCACCACCCGGCGGGAAGGGCCCGCCGCCACCGCCGCCGCCGGACAATACCTGATTTTTCTCCGCAGGGTTCGTGACGGCCGCGCGTTTGGTGAGCTGAGTCCGCCGCCGAGTCCGCGACGGACTCCAGCAAACTGAGAACCCAACGAGACCATCGCGCGATGCAAAGCCCGTTCTCCGTGCTCAGGCGCCGTCCGCACATCGCTCTCGCGCACTCGCTCGTCGTGGCGGGCCTTTTGATTCCATCCATGGTGCTCGCCGACTCCGAGGCAGAGCGCGGGCGGGCGAAGACGCAGGCAGAGAGCTACTGGGACGAGGTCACCGCCGGACAGCGCGTTTCGACGTTCCACTTCTTTCTCACGCAGAAAGACTGGAAGGCCATGCATCCGGCCAGAGGTTCGCGACGTGGCCCGCCGCGCGGCCGGCGATCCTTCGAGGGAGGGCCGCCGCGCTTCGAGGGAGGGCCGCCGCCCTTCGATGGGGGACCGCCTCGTCCTCAGGAGCCACGCGGTTCCGGGGGGACGGAGTATTCGTACGTACAGGGCGCCATGGTCGTCGACGGCGAGCGCTACGACGGCATCGGCCTGAGGTTCAAGGGCAACTCCTCGTTCAGATTCTCCGGCGACAGCCCCCGCAAGCCGTTCAAGGTCGACACGAACCGCTTCGTTCGCGGGCTCAAGTTCCATGGCAGAACCAAGCTCAACTTTTCGACGGCGTTCAAGGATCCGACGTATCTCAAGGAGAAACTCGGATACGACACGTATCGAGCCGCCGGACTCCCCACGCCGGACGTGGGCTGGGCCCGACTCTACCTGACTGTGGAGGGTCTGTACGACGCTCAGTACCTCGGGCTCTACGTTCTGATCCAGCAAGTAGACGACAGGTTCGTCGAGACGCACTTCGGCGAGGACTCCGATAGTAGCCTGCTGATGAAGCCGGACGGGCTGCGCGACTGGAGGTACCTCGGTGAGAACGCCGAGCCGTACGACGAGTCGTACAACATCAAGGAAGGCGAGAAGAGCACGGAGCTCATCGAGCGTTTCGCCGCGTTTCTCAGGATTCTCGAAGAGGGTTCGGACACCGCGTTCGCCGCCGCGGCCCGCGACTACGTCGACCTGGAGAACCTGGCGAGCTACCTCGCCGCGACGGCTCTGATGACGAGCTTGGACAGCTTCGTCGCCGCCCCTCACAACTACTACGTCCTGGTGGATGCGGCCGATCGCAAGATGAAGATCCTGCCGTGGGACGTCAACGAAGCCTGGGCAACCTTCACGCTGGGCGCGAGCGCGGAAGCGTTGGCGGGCTGGGACATTCGACGCCCGTGGGTCGGCGAGCGACGACTTCTCGAGAGGCTGTTCGAGATCGAGTCCTTTCAGACTCTCTACCTTTCCAAGGTCCGAGGTCTCCTCGCCGCGCACTTCACCGAGAACGAGCTGTTCGCTCGAATCCGGAAGTATCGGGAGATCGTCAAGCCCCTCCTCGCCGACGATCCGTTCGGCAAGGGCGTCGAAGGCATGGTGGACGGTCTGGAGCGAAGCACAGCGAGTGCTCCCGCGGGGGGGCCGTCACGCGAAGCGAGCATCGGGGTGAAGCCGTTCGTCAAGATGCGCATCGCAGCGGTAGCCAAGCAGCTCTCCGCGAACGAGACGGGAGTCCGGCTCGAGCGTCGGAGACGGCGGGGGCCACGGTAGATCTCTCCCGACAGCTCGCCTGACGACGGGGCGTCGGTTCCACCGAAGTCGTCACCTCATCCGTCGCATCGAAGGAGGATACGGAACATGCGTACGTCAGACGAATTGCCCTTCCCGCCCGTGCTCCGAGCGCTGCGATCGATCGCTCTCATCGCGACGGCGCTGTGCTTCTTCACGCCGGGAGCGCGCGGCCAGGAGCTGGACGTCGGTCTCTATGACTGCTCCATCCTGCGGACGATCCAGCTGAGCTTCGCCGACGCGGGATTCTGGGACGAGCTCACGGAAGTCTCGAGCACCGAGGACGAGTACGCCGTCGCCGACATGGTCGTGGACGGCGAAACGTACCCCGGAGTCGGCGTGCGCTTTCGCGGCAACACCTCCCAGATCGGGGTGGGGTTCAAGCGGTCCTTCAAGATCGCGGTGGACCACACGGATCCCGAGCAGCGTCTCTACGGCTACCGGACTCTCAAGCTGAACAACGGAGCCAGCGATCCCTCGTTTCTCCGGGAGGTGCTCTACTCGCGCATCGGGCACGAGTACTGCCCGAGTCCGACAGCGAACCACGTGAAGCTCGTGCTCAACGGCGAGAGCTGGGGCGTCTACGTCAACGTCCAGCAGTTCAACAAGGACTTCCTCGACGAGTGGTTCGATGGCAACGACGGCAACCGATGGAAGTCGCCGTCGGGATCGGGCACGGGCGATGGCACCGACCCGGGCGCTGGTGGTTTGCCGGGCGGCGGTGATGGCCCGCCGCCCGGAGGTGGAGGCCCGCCGCCCGGAGGTGGAGGCCTGCCGCCCGGAGGTGGATTCGAGGGCGGTGACGGCGCACTGAGCTGGCTGGGCGCTGCCGCTGCTGCCTACGAAGCCATCTACGAGCTCAAATCGGACGATCAAGAGGATCCCTGGGGCTCGATGGTCGCCTTCTGTGATGCCTTCAACAACACCTCGGACGAAGAGTTCGAGGCGATCGCTTCCGACATCCTGGACGTCGACGGAGCGCTTTGGACGATCGCGCTCGAGAATGTCTTCGGCGACGGGGACGGTTACCTCGCGAAGGGGCAGGACTACACGATCTACCAGGATGAGAACAGCGGCCGTTTCCACCTGATCCAGCACGATGGTAACGAGAGCTTCGGTAGCGCCCGTGAATGGACTCTGTTGCAGGACGCCGACAACGCGAATCGTCCGATCGTCAGTCGGCTACTCTCCGCTCCGGAATTCCGTGCTCGCTACGTCGCGCACGTTCGCACGTTGCTCGACGAGGTCTTCAGCTGGGAAGCTCTCGGACCGGTCGCCGAGGACATCGTGTCCGTCATCCGGGTCGAGGTCGAGAACGACACGAAGAAGCTGTACTCGACGACAGACTTCTACACGAACCTCGAGACTGCGGTGGCGGCGACCGGCGCGTCGCCGGGCCCGTCATCGTTCAGCGGTCTGCGGGAGTTCGTGGACGCGCGGCGCTCGTACTTGCTGACCTTCAGCGAGCTCACCGTCACACCGCCGATGATCTCCGACATTCGGCTCCTGCTCGGCACCGCGGAAGATGGTGCGGCAGCGGAGCCAGTCGCCGGCGAGGAAGTCTCCGTGAACGTGCGACTGGAGTCTCCGGACGGGATCGATAGCGTCGTCGTCTACTATTCCTTCGGGGCGGACATGCCGTTCGACTCGGCGTATCTGCAGGACGACGGCCTGCACGACGATGGGCTGGGGAGTGATGGCGTCTACGGAGGCGCTATCCCCGGGCAACCGGCCGATACGGTCGTTCGGTACTACGTCGAAGCTCGCTCCGGCGATGTCTCGATGTTCGAGCCGCGTCGCACCGAGTACGGCGCGCTGTCCTATCAGGTCGGGGTGGGGCCCAGCCTGTCGAGTTCGGTCGTCATCAACGAGTTGATGGCCGTCAACGACTCGAGCCTCGCCGATCCCCAGGGTGAGCATGACGACTGGATCGAGCTCCACAACCTCACCTCGGATGAACTCGATCTTTCCGGGATGTACTTGAGTGACAAGGAAGACAACCCGCGCAAGTGGTCGTTTCCGGACGGCACATCGATCGCCGCGAACGGTTTCCTGATCGTCTGGGCCGACGAGGATGGCGAAGATCAACCGGGTCTCCACGCGAACTTCAAGCTGTCGAGCTCCGGCGAGACCGTCTTGCTCGTCGATCGCGATGACCGGGAGAACCTGCTCCTCGATCGAGTGGATTTCCCGCCGCTGGGGTCGGATCGATCCTGGGGGCGCATCGTCGACGGGAGCGGCGAGTTCGGGGATCTCGACCCGACCCCGGGCCAGGCGAATGCAGGCGACGATCCTTCGGCGTCGTTCGTCCGAGGTGACGTCGACGCCGACGGAGGCCACAGCATCAGCGATGCGGTGCGGATTCTCCTCTACCTGTTCGCGGCCGGAGCCGAGCCGGGTTGCCTCGACACAGCCGACGTCGACGATACGGGAGCCGTCAACCTGGGCGACGCGACCTTCCTGCTCGCGCACTTGTTTCAGCGTGGCTCGCCCCCGGCCGCTCCGACGTCGGAGTGCGGCCCGGACCCGAGTGCGGACGGGTTGAGCTGCTCCTCGTTCGGCGGCTGCGGCGACTGACGCTTGACGGCCGGCTGATCCCCAGGTTCCGAGCACGCTCCAGTCGAGTTGTACGCCCGTGCCGTGGTCGAGTAGCATCGGACGGCATGAACATAGCTCGACCTCGGCAGCTCCTTCTGCCGCTCGTCAGGTCCGGGCATTCCCTACGACCGGGGATGACGATAGATGAACGACGTCAAAAGAACACCTTCACGAAGCCGTCTGGCGGGCGCCTGTTGTCTCATCGGTCTTGGCGCCATCCTCTGTACCGGCGCCGATGAGAGCGCCGACTCTCCCTCGCAGCGCCGTCTCGAGATACCCGGCTGGAAGCTCGTGTGGCACGACGAGTTCGCCGGGGACAAGCTGAACAGCGCCGTCTGGACGCGCTGCAAGCGCGGTCGGCCGGACTGGAAGAACACGATGTCGGACGATCCTCGCCTGCTGAAGGTCAAGGACGGCATCTTGCACCTTCGCGGCATCGTCAACGACAAGAAGGCGAGAGACTCGGCGCCCTACCTGACGGCCGGCGTGACCAGTCGAGGGAAGTTCGCCTTCAAGTACGGCAAGGTGCAGATCCGGGCGCGCTTCAAGTGTGCTCAGGGATCCTGGCCCGCGCTGTGGATGTTGGGCGCCGAGAAGGGCTGGCCCGCGGGCGGTGAGGTCGACCTGATGGAGCACCTGAACTTCGACCACAAGGTCTATCAGACGGTGCATTCCGAGTACACGGTCCGAGTCGACAAGACGAACAGACCGCGAAAAGGTGGTACGGCGAAGATCAAGCGCGATACCTGGAACACCTACGGCTGTGAGTGGGACGCGAACAAGATCGTTTTCACCGTGAACGGCAAGCCCACGCACACCTATCCGCGCGTGCCTGCGAAGGGCGAGAAGCAGTGGCCGTTTCAGCAGCCGTTCTACTTCATCCTTTCCATGCAGATCGGCGGGAAGTGGGTCAACGGCTCGGGGCCCACTGACCCGTCCCACTATCCGGCGGGGCTGGAGATCGACTGGGTGCGCGTGTTCAAACGAAAGAAGCCGTGACCGAGCACTCGGGGGATGATATCGGTCCGGGGCGACCGCCGCGCATAGCGTCCGCTTGACAAGCGGCGCCGAGGAGCGGATTCTTCCTGGGGGCACCGGCCGAACATCGTCTTTGACCGGCAGGCCACCACCAACGGGCAGGTCTCACGGACCGAAGGCTCTGACCTTCGTCGATTGGCTTCCGTGAGACAACGCGGCGACTGTCGATTTCGTCGTCGAGCAGGTCGCCCTCCCTTCTCCGAGGATCTACAGACTGACCGGGGAGGAGTTGCGATGATCACGTCCAGTCGCTCGAGCGCACGGGCGGACCTCACGTCCGAGGAGGCGCGCATCCGGGAGTCCTGTAACCGGTTCGCGATCGATCTCTACCGCCATCTCCGGGAGGGCAACGGCAACCTCTTCTTCTCTCCGTACAGCGCGTTCTACGCGCTCGCCATCACCCGTGAGGGAGCGGACGGAGAGACGAGGCGGCAGATGGACGAGGCGTTGCGTCTACCGCCGGGTCCGGACCGCCTGCACCCATTTCTCTCCGACCTCAACCGCCGACTGACCGAGAAGCCGGAGTCCGCGGAGACGGAGCTGAAGCTGGCCACGGCCTTCTGGACGGCGCGAGGGTTCGCGTTCTCGGCCCCATTCCTCGATCTGGCGACCCGGCAGCATGACGTGCACGTGGAGGAGGTCGACTTCGCCGGAGCTGCCGAGGAGTGCATCAACCGCTGGGTCGAGCGCCAGAGCGACGGGAAGATCAGAGACCTCATCCGACCCGGATCTCTGGACCCGACCGCGACGACGCTGGTCCTGACGAACGTCCTGCACCTGCTGGGCGTCTGGGACAGCAAGTTCAAGGTCGCGGACACGGCTCCACGGACGTTCCGGGTCGATCAGGACACGCGGATCGACGTGCCGACGATGTCCCAGGCGAGCGAGTTTCGCTACCACGAGACGGACGCTGCCCAGATCCTCGAGCTACCCTACGAAGGAAACGAGCTCGCCATGCTCCTCGTGCTGCCGGCCGAGGACCGCGCGCTCGAGGAGATCGAGAGCGCCCTGAGCCCGGAGACTCTCGTACGGTGGACCGAGAGCCTCGAAGCCTGCGAGGTCGAGGTGTTCCTACCCAAGCTGAAGCTCGAATCGACGTGCCCCTTGAAGAGCACTCTGAAGGCGATGGGGATGCGCGATGTCTTCAATTATGGCGTCGCGGACCTCTCTCGCATGACGGGGAGAACCCCTGCGGCTCTGGCGGTCTCTGACGTCTTTCAGAAGACCTATCTGGACGTCAACGAGGAGGGCGTCGAGGCAGCTGCCGCCACCGCCGTCGAGTTCGACAAGCTCTGCTGCTCCCCGGAGGCGAAGGTCTTTCGAACGGATCGTCCGTTCCTTTTCGTGATCAGAGAGTCGCGCAGCGGCGTCATTCTCTTCGTGGGCAGAGTACTCCGCCCTGACGTGACAACATCCGACCATGAGGACTTGGCATGAATAGTGAACAGAGCAAGCTCTTCCGTCTCGTGACGAACCTCGCGACGGTCAAGATGGGCGCCTTCCTGGACGGATTCTCCGAGTTGTTCGGAGGGCTCGTCGAATCGCTGCAGACGGCGTCCTCGGATCCGGACGCGAGTTCGGATGTCGCCGCCGTCAGGGAGTCGGTCGCGGACGAGTTGTCCGAGTCGTTCCGGGCGGAGCTAAGCGATCTGAGGAAGAGCGTCGACGAGTCGTTCGCAGGGCAGGCGGACGTCCTGTTCGAGCAGATCGGCGAGGAGACGTCGGAGGAGCTCTTCGCTCTCGTCGACCGCCACGATTTCGCCTTGCCCAAGCTGTACGACGAGCTCGTGGAGGAGGACATCTCCGCCTACTTGCTCATCCTCGTGAGTGGTGACGCCGTGTTGTTGCAGCTCATCTATCTCATCGAGACGACCGGGGGCGTCGCCGGGCCCGAGGACGGCGCCGGCGCGGAGTGCGAAGACGAGTACGAGTACTGGCAGTCCCTCGACGGGGTCGAGAGCATCGACGTTCATTCGGATGGGAGGTTGATCAAGAGCATCACCGATGAGAGCGATCTCTTCGTGATCGTGGCCGCGTTACGAGCGCAGATCCGACCGGTGGAGACGCCGATCGCGACCGATCCCGTCTGCGTCTGCACCATCCGAACGGAGTCCGACGTGATCGAAGCGCGCGTGAGCCGAACGTCGGCCTCTCTGCTCGGGAGAACCTTCGAGATTCCGGAAGAGGTGTCGTGGCTCATCGATCTGTTGACGAGCGAGCCGACGGTGGTGGAGTGAGAATCCGCGGATGAGGTGGCAAGTTGCCGTCCTCACGAGCTCGATCTGCCTCACGACGACCGCGAGCTGCGTCGTCGAGCGCGCGAGTCGACCCATGGAGCTTGCCATGAAATGCCCGATGTGCGGCACGGAGCTGCTGCTGACGCCGAGGATGGAAGAGCCGTCGCCGGGAGTTCCGCTGGCACCGAAGCTCGAGATGGAGCTCCGCTGCGAGGCGTGCGGTCACAGGAGCACCGAAGCTCTTCCGATGACACAAGGGGGCAGCGAGCCCGTTGGAGACGACGCCGGAATGCGCACGAAGGAAGGACGCGTCTCCGTCCCCGAGCAGAGCGGCGGCCAGACCCGCGGCCTGCTTGCCCTCGAGAACGAGACGATCAACAGGTTGAAGAACGGTGAGCGTGCGGCGCTCGAGAAGGAGCTCGAGGATCTGGTCGGGTATCTGGATCTCGTGCAGCAGGGGCACGTCGCCGAGACGCTAACCCATCTGCGGTTTCTGGACAGGAAAGAGGGGATCCTGCGGAGAGCGCTGACGAGTCGCTCGGACAACGATTTCATGGCGCCGAATTCGAACCGCGTGCTGAGCCCGGGCGAGCTGGGCGAAGTGGCCGCGGACATAGCGCGACGTCTCGGGGTGTTCAGGGGCCAATACCGCCACTTCGACGGATTCGGTCCCGAAGAGGCGGCCGCCGGGTCCTTCCCGATCTGGTACAGCCACAACGTGCGGTACGTGGACAACCCCGACTACGACAGGGAGCTTCGGGAGCGGGAGGCATCGCCTCCTGTCAAACGCCCGAAGCCGAGTGAAAAGGTCGTCGTGTATCCCGATGACGACAGTATCGAGCTGTCGATATACGTGACGGAATTCGAGGCCTTTCGAACGGGTCAGAGATGCTGGCAGCCGGACGTCTGGATCTGCGATCACGCCGTGGAGATGAGAGTCTCGGGGCGCGACACCGACGCCCTCGCAGAGATCCGTGACGAGATCTACGGCATACTGCTCGACGTGAAGAAGAGGTTCGAGAGCGCACCTCGAGGAGAGCCGTAGCCGCTCGTCATGAACCGCCGCGATCGCCCCTGGCCGAAGTGTTGACTTTCCGTGTGGGACCTGAGCCCGGCCGGTTACCGCTGCGTTACAGAATCTCGCCACCCTTCGTGGGAACCTGATCAGGTCGCGGGGGTCTATCAGCCCGTTGAGAAAGGGCTGCTAACGGGTCTCGCTCCAGGAGGTGCACGATGCGACTGCTCAGGGTGTTCGGGTTCGGTGTGGCTGTCCTGTCTCTCGTCAGCATGGCACGCTCGGACGCAGCCGGCGCTTCCCCGCCGGTCATGCGACTCGAAGCGGTCGACGGGACTTCGGTGGTCGGAGTGGTCAGAACGGAATCCGTTCCCCTGACCACCATCTACGGCCGAGTGGACCTGCCGACAGCGCTGATCACCGGAGTTCGTTTCGAGGGCGAGTCACGTGTCGCGAAGGTGTCGGTCGTCAACGATGACCGGCTCTCCGGGCAGATCGACGCTCCTCCCTTCCGGCTACTGAGCGCGATCGGGGAGCTTCAGGTGCCCTGGAAGGATGTCCAGGCCATCGCCGTGGAGAAGGGCGTGACGGAGGAGGCGATCGCCTTCGCTCCGGTGCTGCACAGGCCCGTCAGCTTCGAGATCGCCCTTCACGATGGCTCCCGCGTCTTGGGGGCACCCAATGTGAACATGGCGGATTTCTGGGGCGTCTTCGGCCGCGTCAGCCTGCCCTGGGCGCACGTACAGAACATTCGCTTCCACGATGACCGGGAGACCTGTACCGTCCGCCTCCTGCGTGGTGACACGCTGGTCGGCTGCGTCAACTGGAGGGGCGTCGACGTGGCCACGGGGCTGGGAGCGGTGAGGGTCTCCTCGGTTCACACCGCAGAGATTCGCGTGTCGCTCGGGGGAATCGATCTGGTCGAGAAGCCCCACGCGTCAGCGAGCGGCAATCGGTACTTCCTGGGCGGCGTGAAATCCAGCAGCCCGAAGATCATCCAGGGACGACTGCGCCCGGGCTCCCACTTCATCGAAGCGCACGCCTCGGGTCGGCTCACGTTCACGTTCGATGAGCCGATTCGAGAGTTCCGCGCCGTACTGGCCATGTGGGAGAGCTACTGCGCTCACAAGGGACGCGTCGTCTTCAAGGTCGAGACCGAGCACGGCTGCGTCTACACGAGCCCGCCGCTGCGGAATCTCCAGCACCGGGACGTCTACGTTCGGTTCAAGCCGGCGAAGACACTGGTGCTCGTGACGGATCAGGTCGGGTCGAATCAGGAGGACTGGTCCGTCTGGCTGTGGCCGGAGGCGCGATAGCGATCGGGGCGAGACCTCGAAACGAAAAAACGCGTCGCTCGCGGAATCAAGGTTCTGTTGGCGGTCGGTTTCGTGGATGGTGGAATCGTCGGGGGCGTCGGCGCGTACAGCGCGTACTCCGGCGCTCCGGACCAGGGCGCCGTGGTCACGCTCGTCGATCTCGCCGGCGCGCTCGACCTACGCGAGCTCTGGGGCCACGCGCTCGGCGAGTGACCCGAACCTCCGATGCCGCAAGCCGGAACAGAAACGAGCCTGTCATGACGACTCCGCTGCGAATCGTACTGCCGCTGATCCTCGTCGGCATCGCGGTCGTCGCCTCCTTCGGGAAGGGGATGGCGCAAGCGACGAACGCGCGGCCGGCGTCCCCGACGGAAGACGAGCTGATCCCGTTCGTCAAGGGCAGTGCCACGTTGGTGGTCGTGCCGGACACGGAAGTCTACGCGAACAAGCGTCCTGCCATCTTCAAGACCATGTTCGAGTGGATCGCGGGGAACATCCGCAGGCGGAACATCGCCTCCGTTCTCCACGTCGGCGACATCACCAATCGCAATACCGACCGAGAATGGCAGGTCGCGCGAAAGTGCTACGACCTGATCGAGGGCCGGGTGCCCTACGTCCTGGCCACGGGCAACCACGACTACGACGGTACCGAGGGGCGGCTCAGCCTCATGAACAAGTACTTCCACGCCTCGGAACAGAAGAAGTGGAAGAACTTCGGGGACGTGTACGAGAAGGGCAAGCTGGAGAACCACTACCAGTTCGTGGAGATCCACGGGCGGAAGTGGATAGTCCTGTCGCTCGAGATGGGGCCGCGCAAGGCGGTGGTCGAGTGGGGGAACGAGGTGCTGAAGAAGCACCGGAGCAACCCCGCGATCATTCTGACGCACGCCTACCTGTACTACGGCAACACGCGCTACGATCACCGCCAGGGAGGCCAGCGGGCGAGCCCGTACAATTACTACGGTGACGGCGCCGACGGCGAGATGTTGTGGAACCAGCTCGTGCGAAGGCACCCCAACGTGATGATCGTGCAGTGCGGGCACCTCTCGTCCGGCTATCTCGGGTACCGCGTCGACGAGGGCGACTACGGCAACGTCGTGCACCAGACGATGGTCGACTACGAGAAGATGAAGGGCGGCTACGGCTTCCTGCGTCTGCTCGAGTTCCTCCCGGACGGCAAGACCGTGCAGGTTCGCACCTACTCTCCCTACACGAAGAAGAAGAACCCTCGCGATCCGAAGCTCGAGGAGTTCCGCTTCGAGTTGCAGGCCGCCACTCGCAAGACGCCGAAGCGGACATCGGCTGCGGACGAGGGGGGCGCCACCGCCCGGGAGCGACTTGCCAAGCCACCGATTCACCGCTACTCGTTCGGCAAGAGCCGCAAGCGAGGCCGGATCACGGACTCGATCGGCTCGGCGCACGGCTCGCTGCGGACTGGCGGCTCCCGTTCAGGAATCGACGGAAAGGGGCGGCTCGTGCTGGCCGGCGCAGGCCACATCGCGCTGCCGCCGAACATGCTGAAGGGCGAGGATGCCAGCTTCGAGGTCTGGTTCGCTCCGACGGCGGACAAGTACAATTGGGGAAGGCCGCTCTTCTTCGGGAACGACGGCGGCGATGGATTCTACTACTGCTTCCGGACCTTCAACGTGCACCGTTCGGAGATCATGGTGAACGGTCACAACGAGGACATTCAGAAGAAAGGCGTGCCCGTCAAGAAGGGCGAGATGGTGCACGTGGTCGTGACGTACGACCACGACGGAGCGGACGGCAGCCCGCTGTTGTGCACCTACCGCGATGGGGAACGTCGCGGCAGCATGCGCACGAGCTTGAAGCTGACCGACGTCGAGGACACTCGCAACTCGATCGGGCCGTTCGAGGGCTTGTTTGACGAAATGCGCGTGTACGACTATCCGCTGACCGATGCGCAGGTCCGTGGCAGCTTCGCCGCGGGGCCCGACAAGCTCGAGGTGGCGGAGTAGCGCTGCGCGCCGGTCTTACTTCTTCGCCTTCTTCTTGCGCTTGCCCTTCATGGGCCAGAGCGGATCGTCGACGCGGGCCTGCCGCATCATCGCCTCCGCCTTCGCGACGAGATCGGGGTGCTCAGCGGCGAGGTCGGCGGTCTCTCCCGGATCGGCCTTCAGGTCGTACAGCTCGAGCTTCGCCTCGGTCCTCGGCCGCACGGCCTTCCAGTCGCCGAAGCGGATCGCCTGGATGTGTTGTCCCTCGTGAAGCTCCCAGTAGAAGGAATCGCGTTTCGGTGCGGGTCCTCCCTTCAGGTACGATACGAGCGACAGGCCGTCGGTCTGCAGCCCCTTCGGGAGCGTGCCACCGGCCAGCTCGACGGCGGTGGGTAGGAAATCCCAGAAGGCCCACGGCTCGTCGCTGACCCTGCCGGCGGGCATCTTGCCAGGCCAGCGCGCGATCGCGGCCTGGCGCAGTCCGCCTTCGTACATCGTGCGTTTGAAGCCGCGCAGCTTGCCGCCCATGGTCTGGTCGAAGCGCTTGCCGATGGGCGTCTTCGGGTTGAAGGAGGAGCCATTGTCGCCGGAGAAGATAACGAGCGTCCGCTCGTCGATCCCGAGCTCCTTCAAGAGAGCCAACAGACGGCCGACGTCGGCATCGAGCCGCGTCACCATGGCCGCGTAATTCTTCTCCCGCTCGGTCCAGGGCTTGTCCTTGTAGTTCCCCTGGTCGTCGATTTCGAATCGACCGTGAGGCAGCGTGGCCGCGAAGAAGAGGAAGAACGGCTTGTTCTTCTGCTTGCGCACCCAGGCCAGCATGTCATCGGCGATCAGGTCCTGCGCGTAGGTCTTCCTTCCCCTGTTCTTGTTCCCCGGCAGCTCGATACGCCGATCGTCGTCGTAGAGATACGGGGGGAAGTAGCTGTGGGCGTGGCGCTGGCAGTTGTACCCGAAGAAGTGGTCGAAGCCCTTCTTCAGGGGACTGCCGGTCGTGTGGAACATCCCCATTCCCCACTTGCCCATGCAGCCGGTCGCGTAGCCCTGCTCCTGGAGCAACAGCGCCACGGTGGCGGTCTTTTCCGGCAGCGGCATCTGACCTTCTGGCCTGATCTCTCGATTGGCGCGAACGGGCGAGTGACCCATGTGCAGGCCCGTCATGAGCGATGTGCGCGCCGGAGCGCAGACGGTCGTGCCGGAGTAGGCCTGCAGGTAGCGCGTTCCCTCCGCCGCCATTCGATCGAGATGGGGCGTCTGGATGAGCTTCTGGCCGTAGCAGCCGAGATCTCCCTGCGCGATGTCGTCGGACAGGATGAACACGAGGTTGGGGCGCTCCGCCGCCACGCCTCGTGTCACGAGCGCGATGAGGAGTGTCGGCAGCAGCAGTCGGACGCTGATCTTCGTCATGACAGTATCTTCTTCTGAAGGGAGACGTATCGAGTCGCGGTTACGCCTACTTGCCGGACGTCTTGATCCGGATGTTTCGGACCTGCACGACCATCGGCGGGCCTTGGTGCAGCTGGATGGCGATCAGGCCCTTCTTGCGACGGTTGGCTTCGTCGTTGTCGACGAGCTCGCTCATCGTTACGCCGTTGATCTTCTGAACGAACCGGAAGCCGCGGGCGATGATGTGGTACTCGTTCCACTCCGGCACGTCCTTGATCTTCGCTGCGAGCGCTTTCGCGTCGCCGATCTTCTCGACTTCGCGGACGGCCACCTTCCGCTTCTGCCCCTTCTTCTTGCCCTTCTTGCGCTCGACGGTCTCAAAGCCCTTGAGCGTGACCTTCTCGCCGCGCTTGGCGAGGACGCCGCGGAACTTCTCGCCGTAGTTCGTTCCGGCCCAGCCCTTCTTGGCGTCGAAGTCGGCCTGGTAGCCGCCGATCCGCCAGCGGTCCTCTCCCTTGGCCTTGAAGCTGCGGTACTGGATGCCGCTATTGTGCGCGACGATGCGGTACTCGAGCTTGAGCTCGAAGTCGCCGAACTCGACCGGTTTGTGGCCCTTGTTGTCACCGACGAAGATGATGAACGTGTTGCCGCGAGTCTTGTTCTCCGGAGTCGTCGTGCCGGTGATCGCGCCGTCCTTGACGGTCCAGAACCTCGGATCGCCGTCCCAGCCTTCGAGGGTCTTGCCATCGAAGATGCTGACCCAGCCGGACTTCTCAGCGGACGCCTCCGGCGCCTTGGCCTTGTCCTGAGCGACGGCGGGCCACGTGACGAGCGAGACGAGTGCTGCGGCGACGAGACAGGCTGTACGGGACATCTCAGACTCCTTCAGAAGGCTGGTTCGTCGGCAAGGGATAGGAAGGCCGCGCCACGATCTCTTGTCGTGAGAGAGCGGATCGTTCCGGGGCGATTCGCTGTCGGGCTCGGCTTGCCGGGCGACGGCGCCTCTTGCGGTGTCCTCTTGCCCTTCGGCTTCACGAGCGGGTTCTCCTCGATCGATGTCGGGCGGATCGGCTATTCTCGCGGTTCGTGTCAGGCGCGTCATCCGAAACCTGATCGAACGTGATCGAGGAGGGTGCGATGGTTCCGAGCTGCACCAAGGCGGTTCTCGTCTTGCTGGCGACCGCGTTCGCGTTGCTACCAGCCCGCCGCGCTGCGGCGGACGGCGAGATCCTCGCGACAGCGCGCTGGGTCACGTGCGAGTGGTCCGACGCGGTCCTGGCCGAGCAGAAGTCGTTGGGCTCGCCAGGAGTCCACGTACGGGGTGGCACGCCCGAGCTCAGCGCCGAGCGCGTGCCGTTGCCGATCTTCCGCAAGTCCTTCACGCTGGACGAAGCGGCCATCTCGGGCGCTCACGTCGTGATCTGCGGGCTGGGGCACTTCGAGCTGTCGATCAACGGCCGGAAGGTCGGCGATCACTTCCTGGACCCGCCGTGGTCCGACTACGCCGACACGTGCTACACGGTGCGTTTTGACGTCGGCGCGCTCTTGAAGCCGGGGCAGAACGCTATCGGCGTCATGCTCGGAAACGGCATGTATGACGTCCGGGGCGGACGGTACACGAAGTTCGCCGGCTCGTTCGGGCCGCCGAAGCTCATCCTGGGTCTGGAGATCGTGCAAGGAGGCCGCAAGCGGGTCATCACCAGCGACGCGACGTGGAGAACCTCCGCCGGCCCGATCGTCTTCAGTTGCATCTACGGTGGCGAGGACTACGACGCGCGCAGGGAGCAAGCCGGCTGGAACGAGCCCGGCTTCGACGATCGGCGGTGGAAGTCCGTGCGGGTGGTCGAAGGGCCCGGAGGCCAGCTGCGTCCGGCGATCTCTCCGCCCATCCGGATCGTCCGTCATCTGGAGGCCACGAGTATCGCGAAGCTGACAGACGGTCGATACGAGATGGACCTCGGCGAGAACGTCTCGGCACGCCCGGTGATCGAGGTGCGCGGCAAGCGCGGCTCTCGGGTGACCATCGAGACCGCAGAGCGCAGGGGCAAGCCGTGGAAGGGGCACTCCTACACCTACACGCTCAAGGGCAGCGCGGAGCCGGAGGTCTTCGCTCCCCGGTTCACGTATTTCGGATTCCAGTACCTCTACGTCAGCGGCGCAGTGTGGGGAGATGACGCTCGGCGCCCGGGTGACGTGCCCGAGCTGATCGATGTCGGCGCGGACTATGTCAGCAGCTGTGGCAAGCGCATCGGCGCCTTCGCTTGCAGCAACCCGTTGCTCAACAAAATCGACGCGATGATCGACCGCTCGGTGGCGAGCAACCTGCAACACGTGCTGACCGATTGTCCGCACCGCGAGAAGTTGGGCTGGCTCGAAGTAGCCCACCTCATGGGACCTTCGATTCTCCTTCACTACGACGTGGGAGATCTCTACCGCAAGATCTGCCGAGACACGACCGACTCGCAGCTGGACAGCGGATTGGTGCCCGACATCGCCCCGGAGTACGTGCGATTCAAGGACGGGTTCTTCGAGTCTCCCGAATGGGGCAGCGCGTCGGTGCAGCTGCCGTGGTTGATCTATCGTTGGTATGGCGACGAGACTGTCCTCCGCGAGCAGTACGCGACGATGGCGGCCTACACCGACTACCTGGCACGCTCGCGCAACGAGGCCGGGCTCGTCAAAGGGGGGCTCGGCGATTGGTACGATTGGACGCCCGAGAAGGGGCACGTGGGGTACTCGCAGCTGACGCCGAAGGCGCTTCCAGCGACGTGCATGCTCTTCGACAATGCACGCATCCTGCGGCAAGCGGCGCGGATGCAGCAGAAACCGGCTGACGAGCGCAAGTGGGCCCATCTGGAGGCGGAGGTGCGGCGCGATTTCCTGGCGGCCTACTACGACGACAAGAACAAGACCGTCGCCACGGGCAGCCAGTGCGCGCTCGCGCTCGGGTTGTACTTCGGCCTCGTTCCCGATTCGGACCGAGACGCCGTTCTGGGAGCGCTAGTCCGCAATCTCGAGGAGAGACAGTACCGCCAGAGCACGGGCGAGGTGAGCTTCCGTTTCCTGGTGCTGGCTCTCGCGCAGGCTGGCCGCTCCGACGTGGTCTATCGCATGATCCGGCGCACCGACGCTCCCGGCTACGGTTGCATGCTCGAGCAGCACGGTCTGAAGACGCTGTCGGAGCGCTGGGACCGGCCGGGCTCGTCGTTGAACCACTGCATGTTCGGACACATCCAAGAGTGGTTCCAACAGTACCTGCTCGGTATCCGGCAGGCGCCGGGCAGCGTCGGCTTCGAGAAGGTCCTCATCGATCCGTTCTTTCCCGACGACCTCGATTGGGCCAAGGGCTCCTTCGACTCGCCGAACGGTCGCATCGAGGTGGCATGGACCCGAAAGGGCGCGGTCGTGGAAGTGGCCGTCGAATCCGAGAAGGCCGAGGTCGTCGTCGCGAAGGAGCGCGAAGGCGTTCGTTGGAAGATTCGCGGGGGTGCCAAGACCGTGACTGAGGAGCCGCCTCGCATGTCGACCGTGCGCTTCCGGTTCGACAAGGTCGCGGGAATCGGGGCGCAAGCCGGAGTGTGCCGGCGCGATCCGAGTGACGTGATCGAGGTCGGGGGGACCTACTACGTCTGGTACTCGAGGACGACCGGCGATCGAAAGCTGTATCCGTCGGGGTACAACGCGACGGTGTGGTTCGCGACCAGCGACGACGAGGGACGGACGTGGACCGAACAGGGCGAGGCGATCGGCCTGCGCGACGAGGGATTCGACTCCTTCGGCGTCTTCACGCCGAACATCCTCGCGGCGCAGGGGAAGTACTACCTGTTCTATACGGCCGTTGCCGCCGGATTCACGAACACGGGATACGCGGACAGTGGCCGCACCGCGATCGGACTCGCGGTGGCCGACTCGGCCGCCGGTCCGTGGCAGCTTCTCGACGATCCCGTGCTCGAATCCACCCGCGATCCGCGCAAGTTTGACAGCTATCGCGTCGACGACGCCTGCCTGGTCGTTCGCGACGGTCGCTACTGGCTGTACTACAAGGGCCGCCGTTGGCAAGGGACGCCGCGGCAGACGCGTATGGGCGTAGCCGTCGCGTCGCACCCGACCGGACCCTACAAGCGCATGAACGACGGCGACAGCGTTCAGGACTCGGGGCACGAGGTGCTCGTGTGGCCCGAGAGAGGCGGGGTCATGTCGTTGGTCTCCGCGACGGGACCCAACGGGCGCACGCTGCAGTACGCACGAGATGGGCTCGCGTTTCGCGTCATCGGACGACTCGCGCGCGACTATCCACGCGCACCCGGCGTGTTTCGAACGGATCTCTCCCGCGCCGGTGCGGAGTCCGAGGGCGTCCGGTGGGGCATCTCGATGGTACACGGGCGAGATCCGTACCTCGTGCGCTGGAGTCTCGACACGCCGTAACGATCCGTCTCCGCAGGGGATCGCGCTCGACGTTCTCTCGAAACGGCTTCCTGGAGTCTTGACGGCCATTCACCAGGGCTACGGAACAAGGTGAGCCCGCTGATGCGCCGGAGTCTGCACGGAGCTCAATGCCCGTCGTCGTGGTGGTGAAGCTCCTCGATGTCCGGATTGAAGCTCAGGCCTCCGACGCGGATCGAGAGACGGCCACTCGGATGTTCAGCGGCGAGCGCCTCGTGTTTCGCGGCGAACTCGGACGCCGGGAGACTTCCGCCCGCGGGATTCATGTCGATCACCTGTGGACCCGCGTCCGTGCCGAACTTCGCTTGCGGTGCCGTCTCGATCGCCAGCGGGCTCTTGGCGTCGGGACCGGTGATGAAGATCCGGATCTCGCCGGACTCGGGCGAGTGGACGGTCTCGATGTGGGCGACGGATCCGAGCTCATTGATCTCGCCGCCGTGCGGACCTTCTCGGTGCTGGTGTGCGGGGTCAACTGCCTTGTCGGCCTCGTGGTCGTGACCGTCGTTGCAGGACGACATGAACAGGGCGACCGTGATGGCGCCGACGCATGCGATCATCGTTCTCATATCGGGATTACCTACGTTCCATGGATTGCGTTCTCGTCTGCCGGCGTCTCGCGAGTGAGGCGCTCGGCTTCGTTTCGCCCCCAACGCCAGAACAGCCCCGGCGTCACCAGGAAGTCGAGCAGCGTGCTCGACACCAGGCCGCCGATGATGACCGTCGCCACGGGGTAGAGGAGCTCCCGGCCGGGCTGACCGGGAGCGAGCGCCAACGGCACGAGGCCGATGCCGCTCGTCAGGGCCGTCATCAGAATCGGCACCGCACGCTCCTGTCCGGCGCGCACGATCATCGCGAGGCTGAACTCCTCGCCTTCTTCGCGCATCAGATGCAGGTAGTGGTCGACGAGCAGAATCGCGTTGCGCGTCGACACTCCGAGCAGAGCGATCAAGCCGACGAGGGTCGCGACGGATACGACCTGCCCGGATAGGACCACGTACACGACAGCACCGATGAACGCGATCGGGCGGCTCAGAAGAACGAGCGCCGCGAGCTTCAGCGACCGGAAGTGCATGTAGAGTATCAGGAGCATCGCGGCGACGGAGACGAGGCTCATCACCTGGATAGCGTGACTCGCCGCCTCCTGCGCCTCGAACTGGCCGCTGACGCGTACCCCGTAGCTTCCGGGAGCCTCGGCCAGCTTCGCGCGGATCGGCTCGAGCACCCGCTCGACATCCGCGACGACCTCCGATAGCGATCGCCCCTCGACATTGTGCTGGACGACGATGCGCCGCTCGGCGTTCTCGCGGTTGATGTTGTTCGGCGTCTTCGTCACCGCGACATCGGCGACTTCGGAGAGAAGCACGAGCGAGCCATCCGCGCGTCGCAGGTAGAGGCGGCGGAGCTTCTCGAGGTCGGCGCGGTCCTCGTCCTCCAGACGCACGACGATCGGGAAGCTGATGCGGCCGACCTGCATCCTGGAGACTTCCTCGGCGCCCATCGCGAGGCTGACGGTCTCCGCGAGATCGCCGACGTTGAGCCCGCGGCTGGCAAGCGCCTCGCGGTTCGGCTTGATCTCGACCTGATCGACGAGCACCTGCGGCTCGGCATACAGGTCGCGCACACCGGGGATCGGTCGGATCGCGGCCTCGATCTCGTTCGCGGCAGATCGGAGGACGTCGAGATCCTCACCGCTGACCTTGATCGCGACCGACGCGGTGACGCCGGAGAGAAGCGCGTCAAGGAGGTGTTTCAGAGGCTGCTCCGTGGAGTTGATCACCCCCGGAAACTCATCCTCTATGCGGTCGCGGATCTCGCGCAGGATCTCTTCTCGGCTGCGCGGCGATTCGGGGTCGATCGTGATGATCGCTTCAGATGTGCTGATCGGAATGGCGTGCTCGTCGCCCGAGGCTCGGCCGGTTCGGCGGCCGACGTGCCGAATGCCCTCGACGTCCGCGAGGAGCGCCTCGAGGCGCTGGCCGAACGCGCTCGACGTGTCGAGGCTCGCGTCCGGATCAACCATCAGGTTCACCTGGTAGGAGCCTTCGTTGAACTCCGGGAGGAAGGCGGATCCGCGGGTAGCGAAGACCAGGCCGCAGCTGACCACCATCGCGATTACGGCGCATGCGAGCTCGACGGTGTATCGCGTGCTGAACCGGATCGCGCGCTCCACCCACGGCTTGATGAACCGGACGAGCCAGCCGCCGTACTCCCGCTCGCGGGCCGTGCGCATCCCCAGGAGGTAGTAGCACATCACCGGAGTGACGGTGAGAGCGACGAAGAGGGAGGCCACGACGCTGACGATGTACGCGAGCGCGATCGGCGCGAAGAGTCGGCCCTCGATGCCGCTGAGGAAAAAGAGTGGCAGATAGACGACGGTCACGAGCAACGTGCCGTACATCACGGGCTTCCGGATCTCGCTCGATGCGCTGAAGATCACCTCGAGAATCGGGCGAGGTTGGCTCTCTCGAGTATTCTCGTGCAGGCGACGGAACACGTTTTCGACGTCGACGATCGCGTCGTCGACCAGTGTCCCGATCGCGACCGCCAGCCCTCCGAGCGTCATCGTGTTGATCGTCAGGTCGAAGGCCGCGAACACGAGCGAGGCGCACGCGATGGATAGCGGTATCGCCGTCAACGTGATCAGCGTCGTGCGGAGATTCATGAGAAAGAGCACGAGGATCACGATGACGAGGATTCCACCATCGCGTACGGCCTCGAACACGTTGTCGATCGCGCGGTGAATGAAGGCTGCCTGCTGAAAGAGATCCGCGGTCACGACGATGTCGCCCGGGAGCTGCTCCTTCAGCGTCGCGAGCTCGGCGTTCACCCTCTCGGTCAAGTCGACGGTGTCGACGCCGGGCTGCTTCGACACGAGCAGGATCACGCCGGGCCGGGCGTCGACTCCGGCGTCACCGGTACGCAGCGCGGTCGGCCCGAACACGACCTCGGCCACATCGTCGATGCGGACGGGGCGCACCGGGTCTGGACGCACGACGGCCTTGCGGAGATCCTCGGGGCGTTCGACGAGCCCCGGTACGGTCACGAGTGGCCCCTTCGCACCGATGCGGAGATATCCGCCGGCGACATTGACGTTCGACCGGGCGACGGCCGTTTCGACCTCCTCGAGCGTCACGTCGAAGTTGCGGAGCTTGTCTGTGTCGACGATGACTTGAAGCTCCGTCGGCTGCCCGCCGATGGTGACGATCTGCGCCACCCCGGACAGGGCGCGCAATCGCGGCCGGACGTCGCGATCGACGATGAGTCGCAGCTCGGTGGGGTCGGTCGATCCATCTCCGCTCCGAAAACCGACGAGCTGGATCTGTCCCATGATGCTCGAGATCGGAGCCATGAAGGGCTGCACGCCCCGCGGCAGGTTCTCTCTCGCGAGCTGAAGCTTCTCGGAGACGATCTGGCGATCCTTGTGGATGTCGGTGCCCCATTCGAACTCGACGTACACGACGGAAAGGCCCGTGCCGCTCGCCGAACGCACGCGGTAGACGCCGGTGGCGCCGTTCATGACCTGCTCGACGGGCCAGGTGACGAGAAGCTCGACGTCCTCCGGAACCATCCCGGGAGCTTCGGTCATGATGGTGACCACCGGGCGATTGAGATCGGGGAGCACGTCGATCGGCATCTCGGACGCGCGCCACAGGCCGTACCCGCCGATGAGGAACGCGACCGCGAGCACGACGATGCGGTTCTCGAGGGAGAAGCGTATGATTCGGTTCAACATACGTCGTCCCCCTCAGTGTCCGTGGCCGGCGTGCGGGTCGGGATGGTCGCCTCCGCTCCGCAGGGCGAGGGACAGAGCGTAGGCTCCTCGGATCGCGATGGGGTCGCCCGGGAACAGCGCCGTGCTCGCGTCGGGAACGACCACGACGGACTCCTCGTCCCGGTAGGTGATCGCGACGGGGACGGGCTTGAAGGACGCGCCGTGGACGACGAATACGACCTGGTTCGGACCGTCGTCGGCGACGGCATCGCTCGGCAGCACGTAGGCGCTCGGGATCTCGTGGACGGGAACGCGCAGCAGGTACTTGATCCCCGACCGTAGCTTCCAGCTGCGCAGCGTCGTCTTGTCGTCCTCCGAATGAACGGAGAGCACCTCGTTGCGCAGCTTCGCGTAGGCGACCGTTCCTTTCGCGTCGGCCTCGCTCGTCACGAAGTTGATCGTGACCTCGTCCAGAGTCGGTCCCGAGCTCGTCACGAGAGGTCGAGCCTGACAGACTCCCTTCTTACCGACGGCTCCGAGCACGTCGCTCTTCTCGGCGCCGACCGGTTCGGTCTTGAGATAGAGGGTCCGCGGATCGAGAAGGGTGACGAGCGAGTCGCCAGCCTTCACCCGAGCCGCAGCCTTCGTATCGATGCGCACGACGTCCCAGTCTGCGACGCGGCCTTCTCCAGGCGCGCGAACCCGGACGACGGGCTCGAACGCCCCGAGGTCGTGAAGCGAGCGTACGTCTTCGACGCTGTAGCCCTTCTGCAGCAATGCGCCGATCTCGAGGAAGTGGTCGCAGCCAGCGGGCACGCTCTTGAGCCAGTCGACCAGCTCGTCCTTGATCAGGCCGGCGGCGGCCAGCTCGCCGATCGTGGCGATGGTCCAGTGTTCGCTCTGGAGTTGCTCGTGCACGGTATCGTGAAGCCTCTGCGCCGACTCCGACCACATGCCGTTGCGCTCGAGAGCGCGCTTCCAGGTGTCCGTGCCGAGGTCCGGAAGAGGCTGCCCTGCCGCGATCGAGTCGATCTGTGTGCGCGTGAACCCGTGCTTCTCGAGCTCGAGCCTGGATTGCTCGAGTGCGCGCTGCGTGCGTCGCAGCTGATTGCGCAGATCGATCGCCGTCTGGCGCGGCAGGATGGGAAGCTCTTCGCCTCCGACCTTGCCGGTGAACTTCGCGACGCGATCGAGCTCCGACTGGATAATCCTCGTCTCCTCGAGGCTCTTGCGAAGCTCGACCACAGTCGAGTGAACCGACTCTCGAGCCGGCTTGAGGATCTCGTCGGTCAGGTCGAGCGTCGGGCGGGGAATCGGCTCTCTCACGAGGGTGAGCAGCAGCTCTCCGGCTCGCACGAGCATGCCCGGCTCGACGAGGACCTCGCGCACGCGCCCGCCGATCGGTGCGACGACAGGCTGCTCGTTGAACGGCGTCGCCGCGATGACCGCCGGAATCGAGCGATACTGGACGAACGGGCCGAGCTTGGCCTCACCGAGCTCGACGCCGAGGTTTCGCAGCGTCTCGGGCGGCAACTCGCGAGGAGCGGAGGAGTCGTTCGTCTTCGTCGTCTCGGGCTCGGCGTGTCTGGCGCTCTGACGTGCGGCGGTCCACCCGCCGACAAGGCCGATGGTCGTGAACACGACGCAGAACAGGACGGCGTTGCGTTGGTTCGGGCTCATGATTCGTTCTCCTCCGCGGGGTCGATATCGTCGGAAGATTCGCCTTCGGAGGGCTCGTGAAGAGAGGGGGGGACGCGGCCTGCGCTACCTCTGTCCTCCGACGGGAAGAGGCTGAGCGGCGTTCCGACGGCGAGCTCGAGCGTTCGCCAGGCGTCGTGGACGAGGAGCTCGGCCTCGACGACCTCGACCAGGATCTGCCGGTAGCTCCGCTCCGCGTGGAGGAGGCGTAGCGCGTCTCCGGACCCGGCCTCGAGGGAGCTTCGCGCGAGACCGATGCTGCTCGTCGCCTGAGCGAGCACGGTGTCCCGCAGCAGCCGGTATCTCCGCGTCGCGACGAGGAGGTGGCGGTGGGCGCGCTCGACCTCGATCAACGCGCGCTGTGCGGCGGCCTCGTAGCGTACGCGGCTTTCCTCCCGTCGCGCCTCGGCCGTGGCAATCGCCTGCTGGTTGCGATCGAAAAGCGGCAGCTCGATACCGAGAGTCAGGCCGACGACGGTTTTTCGGTCGCCGGTCTCGCCACCGATCGAGGGGCCGATCTGCAGATCCGGATACTGCTTCGCGATCTCGAGGCGCAGCGCCGCCTCGCTCTCCTCGTAGCGAGCTCGCTGCCGTCCGAGCTCGGCGTGGTGAACGACGAGAGCTGCCTTGGCTTCGTCGAGCGCCGGAATCCCTGCGACAGGATCGGGCAACGTCTCGGCCGGGAGCACTCGGAACCGGGACGCGTGGAGGCCGACGAGGCTGCTGACTCGTGACGCGGCGTCCGACTCCTCGTCCTCGGCATCGAGAACCTCCGCCTCGGCGCGTCCCCTCTCGAGCTGGAAGAGGGCGACGTCGATCGCGGTGGCCTGCCCGGCGTCGACGAGTCGACGAGCCGAGTCCGCCGAGGTCCGCGCGCCCGCGAGGATTCCCCGGCGCGACTCGAGTCGTCGTCGGGAAATCACCAGTGCGGCGTAGGCGCGGCGTAGCTCGAGGTAGAGCTCGCGGTGCCGTGCGATTGCATCGACGCGAGCCACTTCGGCCCGGGTCCGGTTCAGCTCGTCGTTGCGTTTCAGTCGTCCGCCGAGAGGGATCGTGATGCCGAGCGCGCCGAAGGGCACGACACGGTTCGTCGTCACGTCGCTACCGAAGCCGTATTCCGGTCCGACCTCGAGACTCGGGTTCGGGATCGGGGTGTCGATCGACGCGACCGCGAGCGCCGTCTCGTAGGCGGCAACCGCCTCGCGCACGCCCGGCCCGTGCTCGAGCATCCAGAGCGATGCTTCGCGCAGCGTGATCCCCCTCGCATCGTCGCCACGATCACGACCGGGCCACGAGCGCAGCGAGTCCTCCACATCGCGGAGGACGGTCACGGGGTCGAGCGGCTTCTCCTCGAAGCTACGACAGCCAACGGGCGGAACGACGACGAGAAGGAACGGAAGGGCACAGGCCAGCGATCTGCGCGGTGGGTGCATCGCGCAAGGCTCCTGAGTTCGGGTTCGGGATGCGCACGAGTGCCCACGAGCGGGCACCTGAACGGGAACGCTGGTGTCGCGTTCCTAGGAGAAACCCGAAGATCAGGACAGGAGCGGGATGTCGGAGCCGAAGAAGGGGAGATGCTTCCCGGGCCCCGGAGGGTCTCCGGACTGCCCAGAGATTCCGAACGGCGGGAGGAGCGCGTCCTCGAGGAGGCCGGCGCCCCTGCGAATCGAAAGGCCCGTCAGCGTGGTGGGCACCCAGACTGCGGCCACCGCACTCCGATCTCGACCGAGGCGGATGGACCCGAGCGCCTCGCACGGATCCCCTTCGCAACCGTCGTGAGAGCAACCGCTCTCCGGGTGTTCATGATCGCTGCAGGGCGATGGCTTGCACTCGGCATGGCAGGCCGCTGCGTCGAGCTCGGAGTGATCGCACGAGCAGCTCTCGTGCGTGACCGCGTGAGTCTCTCGACAGTCGCAATCGTGAAGGAGGACGCCCGCGGTGCAGAGAATCGGCCCCAGGAGGAGGCAAGCTGCACTGAGCAGGGCGATTGGTAGCTTGAGCATCGGATCGATGAATACCCGGTCGAATCGGGATTGGCAACCGCGAAGCGGCCCTAGGCGGCTCCGTCGGGGCGCGGGTGCCGGCGGATTACCGCCGGGCGGACGGAGTCGTTACGCTTCGCCCACGACCGTGTGGATCGGCGGTGCGGCCTGCGCGCCGCGGCGGAAATCGACACTGGCAGTGTCTGCGTGAACGAGGTTCACTACGCGGTGCACCTGCCGCACGGCGGGTCAAGCAGAGTGGCGCTGGCAAGGACTGCTCGCGCTACAGCATCGAAGAGTCCCTCACTGAAGCGCGTATCGGTGCTGGTTTGAGCTCGTAGTAGACGCAGAGGAGTCGCGGAATGGAGTCGCAGTTTCCCCAGGAGATTCTCGAGCGAATCGAGCGATCGGGTGTGATCGCGGTGCTGGTTATCGACGAGGTCGAGCACGGGCCGCCTCTGGCCGAGGCGCTCCTGGCCGGCGGTATCGACGGAATGGAGCTGACGCTGCGCACCGACGCGGCAGTGGGCGCCTTGCGGGCGGTCTGTCGCGAGGTCCCCGACATGCTCGCCGGGATCGGAACGATCCTGACGCCCGAACAAGTCGACGAGGTGGCCGATGCTGGCGCGGCGTTCGGTGTGGCTCCGGGCCTGAACCGGCGAGTCGTGGAACGCGCCAAAGCTCTCGGGTTGCCGTTCGCTCCTGGCGTGGCGACGCCGTCCGAAATCGAGGCGGCGGTCGAGCTCGGCTGCCGCGAGCTGAAGTTCTTTCCTGCCGAACCCAGTGGCGGCATGAAGTATCTGTCGAGCGTGCAGGCCCCGTACGCCCATCTCGGATTGCGTTTCGTCCCGCTCGGCGGCCTCAACGCGGAGAACATGGGGAGCTACCTGACGAGCCCCGCCGTGCTGGCGATCGGCGGATCCTGGATCGCTCCGCGCAAGCTCATCCAGCAGGAAGACTGGTCGGCGATCACCGCACGCGCCGCCGAGGCCAGGCGCATCATCGGCGGACTTCGAAAGGAGTGATCGCATGGGTGCTGTCGTGACCTTCGGCGAGATCATGTGCCGATTGGCGTCGCCGGAGTTTCTTCGCCTGCGCCAGACGCGCGGGCTCGAGGTGACCTACGCCGGCGCGGAGGCCAGCGTCGCGGCGTCGATCTGCAACTTCGGAGGAGCGGCGCGATACGTCACCGCGCTGCCGAAGCATGCGCTCGCCGAGGCCACGATGGACACTCTGCGCGCGGTCGGCATCGACACGCGGTACGTGTTGCGCACCGACGAGGGGCGTCTGGGGCTGTACTTTCTCGAGACCGGCGCGAATCAGCGCCCGAGCCATGTGATCTACGACCGCGCCGACTCGGCCATCGCCATCACGCCGGCGGACCGGTACGACTGGGGCGGCATCTTCAGCGGAGCGCAGTGGCTGCACCTCAGCGGTATCACGCCGGCGCTGTCGAAGAACGCGGCCGAAGCCACGCTCGTTGCCGCGAAGAGGGCGAAGGCAGCGGGGGCGACGGTCTCGATCGATTTGAACTTCCGCGGCAAGCTGTGGACGTGGGATCCGCCCAAGACGACGCGTGAGCTCGCTCGGGAGACGATGCGGACGATTCTGCCGTTCGTCGATGTCGTGGTGGCCAACGAGGGCGACTGCGACGACGTGCTCGGCATCAAGGCGGGCGAGACCGACGTGCACGCGGGCGCGCTCGACACGTCGCGCTATCCGGACGTCGCGCGTCAGGTCGTCGAGCAGTTCCCGAACGTCGGCAAGGTGGCGATCACTCTACGCGAGAGTCTGTCGGCGTCGCACAACAATTGGGGCGCGATGCTCTTCGACGGTGCGCTCGACAAGCCCTTCTTCGCACCCTCGAGCGAGGACGGACACTACGAGCCGTACGAGATCAGGAACATCGTCGACCGCGTCGGTGGTGGAGACGCGTTCGCGGGCGGGCTGATCTTCTCCCTGACGACACCGGAGCTGAGCGAGCCGCAGACGGCGGTGCGCTATGCCGTCGCCGCCTCGTGCCTGAAGCACTCGATCAAGGGCGACTTCAACTACTCCACCCGTAACGAGGTGGAATCCCTCATGGGCGGCTCCGCCTCCGGGCGCGTCGTGCGCTGATCAGCCATTCCGCACTGTGAAGCAGGCTGGTTTCAGGGCAGCAAGGTCATGCGCACGCCGCATCTCGATCTGGAACCACCGCCGCTACGACGAGTACGAGAAGCGACCTGATCCAGCGCACGCCAAGGCTCCCTGAGCTCGACGCGGCGGTCCGCGGCGTTTCCGCCGCCGGCTCGTAGTTGTTGAGCGCCGTGCGGCATCCGAGGATACTGCGAGAAAGAACCTGTCGCGCACTCCTGGAGTCGAGATTCGCCATGACGCGTTGTCACCCGAACCGATCATGGGCTCTCCCGACACTCGCTCTCTGCGGGGTCTTGCTGTCCACAGCGGCCATCGGCCGTGAGGCGAGCCCGTCATCCGTGAGCTTCGACTCCGTGGAGAAGGCCGTCCGCTTCCTTCAGGAGGCGTTCGGGTCGCAGTATCCCCACTCCGAGCGCGTCCTCGCGCGGCTGGCGGCGGCGCGCGGTTGCCGGGATCAGGCGGCCCTTCGGAAGATCCAACGGGAAGCGCTGCTCGCGCACCCGGCGCTTCGCGGGCGGTCGATTCTGTTCGTCGTGCGACAGCAGTACATCAACGAGCACGGCACCGAGGCCACGATGTTCCAACCGGGGCAGGTCAACGCCAATCGCTTCCGCGGCGGCGGTGCGATTCGCGTGTTGGATCTCGGCTCGGGGGCGGTTCGAACCTTGGTCGATGTGCGGGAGGGCGTCGCGCGCGATCCGGAGGTCCACTTCGACGGGCGCAAGATCCTCTTCTCGATGCGTCGGAACGCGGCCGACTCGTACCACCTCTTCGAGGTCGATGCGGCAGGCGGTGACCCGGTCCAGCTGACGTTCGCGTCGGGCGTGTCCGATATCCAGCCGATCTACCTTCCGGACGACAGCGTCGTGTTCAGCTCGACGCGCGATCCGAAATACATCCCGTGTCAGCGTCACCTGATGGCCAATCTGTTCCGGATGAACGGCGATGGCTCGAACATCCGGCAGATCGGTTACAACACGCAGTTCGAGGGGCGCGCCAGCCTGATGCCGGACGGCCGCCTCCTCTACACGCGTTGGGAGTACGTCGACAAGCACTTCTCGTCGGCGTACGGGCTGTGGACCGTCAACCCCGACGGTACCGATCACGCGCTCTACTACGGCAACTACGCCTGGCAGCCCGGCGCCATCGTCGATGCTCGGATCGTCGATGGCACGCACGACTTCGTCGCGGTCTTCACTGCGGTCCACGAGCTGGGCCGCGGCGCTCTCGTCGTGGCGGATCGCTCGCGCGGGCTCGAAGGCGAGAAGCCCATTCTCCACAGTTGGCCGGCGGATATCGCGCCGATGATGCGGAACTGGACGACCGAGGCGCGAGTCAGCGGCGCGGAGTACGACAGCTTTCAGCGCGTCCGGGTCAAGTACGAGGACCCGTTTCCGCTGGGCGAGAACTTCATCCTGTGCTCGCGGCAATTGGCGGCGGGCGGGCGGAGCGGCATCTTCCTCGTCGACGTGTTCGGCAACGAGCTCTTGATCCACGACGAGGCGCCAGGATGCTTCGACCCGATGCCGTTGAGCGGGCGTCGTCGCCCACCGACGCGACCGTCGCAGGTCGATCTCGCGCAGCGCACGGGGACGTTCTACGTGCGCGACGTGTATGTGGGCGATGACATGGAGCGAGTGCCACGCGGTACGGTGACGCACCTTCGAGTCGTGGAGGCCCCGTCGAAACGGGCGTGGGTCGCTCACGGCATGGGGGACTGGGCACCTTACGGCAGCGGGGACAGTCACCACCCGGTCGCGCTCAATTGGAACCACTACAACAACAAGCGGATCCTCGGGACGGTTCCCGTCGAAGAGGACGGTTCGGCCTACTTCAGCGTGCCGTCCGGGCGCTTCGTCTACTTCCAGCTGCTGGATCGGGACGGCCTCATGGTCCACTCGATGCGCAGCGGCACGATGCTTCAGCCGGGAGAGCGCAAGGGATGCACCGGCTGTCACGAAGATCGTCTCGACGCCGCTCCCGTGGACACCGGTCAGGGGCTGGCCATGAGCCGCCCTCCGAGCCCGCTGATTCCGTGGTACGGGCCGGAGCGGGACTTCTGCTATCCGGCCGAGGTGCAGCCCGTTCTCGACGAGCACTGCCTCCCGTGCCATGACTACGACGGGGATGGGGAGTCGTTGAACCTCTCCGGCGACAAGGGGTTGGTGTTCAGTCACTCCTACACGAACCTGATGCGGCTCAGTCCGGCGGAGTACCGGCGCGAGGAGCATGAGCGCGACGAGGACCTGCCGCTCGTCAGCAGCGTCGGTGCCGGGCCCGTGCGGATCATCCCTCCGTACAGCTGGGGCGCGTACCGCAGTCGCCTCGTGAGGATCCTGCGCGCAGGGCACTACGGCGTGAAGCTCGACCGCGAGAGCATGGATCGGATCGTCACGTGGATCGATCTCAACGCACCATACTATCCGTCCCACCGGTCCTATTACGCGAAGAACACGGCGGGCCGGAGTCCGCTCGGGCACCAGGATCTTCTAGCGCTCGGTCTGCTCGTGCGGAAGCACTCACCGCACGGCGCGGCTCTCGGCTGGGAGCGGGTCAACGAGTACCTCTGCAACCAGATCGGGCAGGTGATGTCCCGTTCCGGGCCGCCGGTCAACTTCACGCGACCGGAACGCAGCGCCTGCTTGCAGGGCCTCGACGGCACCGCCTGCTATCGCGACGCGTTGGAGCTGATCCGCAAGGGACAGCGCCAGCTTCAGGACCACCCGCGATGCGACATGCCGGGCTTCGTCCCGTGTGACGCTCACCAGGAACAGCTCGAGTTCCTGGCGCGTCGCCAGCAGATCGAGGCGCGCAACCGCGATGCGATCGTCGGCAAGGAAAAGGTCTACGACGGCCGCTGACGCCGGTCGGGGGCTCGAGCTGCCGTCAGACAGCGCCGTCGAGCTCGATCCGCGAGCGAGCAGGGCGACGAGGATGCCCGTTGACTGTTTCCTCATCGCGCGCCTCCCGTCCTGTCAAGCCGAGTCTGAGGAGCCGACCAGGTACCTCGGGTTCTAACCCTTCGGTACGAGGTGGACGACGAACCCGCCGCGATCGACAGCGGCCAACGAGATCGTGTCGGAGCTCGAGATCTCCTTCTCTTCGATGACGGACTTCAAGCCGGACTGCGCATCGCTGAAGATCGTCGCCGCGTAGGTCTGTCCCGTCTGCAGGAACGCGAAGGGCAGCCGGAAGTCGCGCTCCTTCGTCGTGAGGGCGCCCACATACCACTCGCTTCCCTTGCGACGGGCGATGACCGTGTGTGATCCGGGATAGCCTTCGATGAGCTTCGTCTCGTCCCAAGCGGCGGGGACTCTCTTCAGGAAGTCCTTCGACGGGTGGTTCAGGTAGTCGCGATGCAGATCGGCGAAGATCAGCAAGCCGGACTCGAACACGATGCTAGTGGCGAGCTGGTACGCATCGGTCTTGCCGCCCTTGCCGAACCAGACGGGCGACCAATCGACCGATCCGAGCGGATTGCGGATGTATGCGACGCAGTTGTCGCTTGTCGCGCTCGGGCCGCCCTCCTGCCCCTTGATCGCCTCCGTGCCCAACAGGTGTGGCCAGCGGCGTCGTTCTCCGGACGGAATCGCGCAGCCGTGGAAGACGAGCTGGATGCGGTACCTCGCACCGATGCGGCAGAGGTTGTCGCGGACCCGCAGTCCCATCTGCGTGTCTTCGTAGTCGGCGCCCGTTCGCCCGTGGGGCAGGCGGTCGAAGAAGTCGACCTTCGAGCCTCGGAAGCCGAGCTCGGCGTAGTGCTTGAAGAGCTTCTCGATCGCCTCCGCCTC
>CAYMRB010000028.1:0-1086 GCA_964392615.1 uncultured Planctomycetia bacterium
GGTGTCCGACGAGCACCTCGAGGCTCGCCGCGTCCTCACGGCCGCCGAACGCCTCGATGATCAGCACCCCTTGCTGGTAGGAGGTGGCCTTCAGCTTGCCGAGGATCTTGATGAGCGCTTCGACCGCCTTGTCATTCTCGAGCCCTTCGATCGACTTGCGAGCGCGCGCCCACACCTTGGCCGACGGCATGCCCGTGGCCGCGATCGGAATCAGCACGACGGCTTTCGGATCGTCGGCCTCGCCGAGTTTCTCGACGAGCGCCTCGAGCTCGAACTCGTCCTCGTCCCTCAAGTAGACGCGGAGCGCTTTCTTGTACCGGCTGAGCTCTCTGGAGCTAACGCCGTCCGCAACGGCAACCGTCGGCAAGACAAAGAAGAGGAGCGCGAGCTGGATACAACGGCCTTTCATCGGTTCGTCTCCGATTCCTTCCGGTTTCCCGGTCGTTCGTTCGGGCACAAGACCCCCGGCCTCATAATACGTCGGCATCGAGGCTCGCGGGCCTGATATTCTCGCCGTGGTCGGGTCGCGATGTTCGGGTTGCGATGTTCGGGTCGCGGTGTTCGGGTCGCGTGCCGGCGGTCGATGAAAACCGCCCCGACGGGGGTGGCGTCGGGGCGGTTGGGTCGAAGGGTGGTGGTGGTTGGTTCAACGAGCTGCTAGGAGGCCGGCTGGACCGCGATGCGTCGCGGCTGCAGCTTGGCCGCCTTGGGCAGGTCGACGCGCAGCACGCCGTCTTTCAGACCTGCCGTGATGCCCTCCGCGTCGATCTCCTCCGAGATCAGGAAGGCGCGCCGGAAGTCGGCCGGACGGTACTCCGCGAGGAGCTCCCGGCCGTCGCGAGCGGCGCGCTCGGACGCCGTCTCGATCGTCAGGCGGCCCTGGTCGAGGTCGATCCGAATGTCCTGCTCCGAGACGCCGGGTAGGTCGACGAGGAGAACGAGACCGGTCTCGTTCTCGAGGATGTCGGCGCGCGGCTTGACGAATCGCCGCGCGGTGGCGGGCGCGTTGGCTTGTTTCGTCTGGGTCATGTGATGTTCCTTTCGATGTCGTGTCTCTGTCGTCGCGATCGCCGGGCGTCAGGCGGA
>CAYMRB010000028.1:1186-41210 GCA_964392615.1 uncultured Planctomycetia bacterium
CGACCGTCACGTCGATGTCCTCGGACTTGACCCCGGGGACCTCGGCGGTGATCGTGACGTTCTCCGGCCCCTCGTGGACGTTCAGCGCCGGGAAGCGCGTCGACGGCGTGTCGAAGAGGCGATCGCTCAGGAGACCCCAGTCGCGGAAGAGATCGCCGAACAGGTCGTGAGTCGTCGGGTGGTGCTTCATCAAGGACCAGCTCATGGTGTTTCCTCCGATGGTGGTGGCTGATTTCGGGAGCCCCTCGTGGCGCTCAGCCGGAGGAGAGCAAGCGCTGCGCCAATTCGCTATATTTGTCATAAACAGAGATACTAACTGGGATTATGCGGCGCGCTCCGAAGGGCGCGCAGATGCGGCGACTGCCAAAATGACGCTCTTTGGGAGGGGCTTGCGCCGAGAAGCCTCCCGTCGGCAGCCGCCTGCTGCCGATGTGGCAGCTTGTTGGATGCGGCCCGTCCGAAGGCTCGCTCTGGCCGTGCTTCTCGTCGTGGTTCCGACGGCGTCGATGGCTGCCGACGCGATCCGGCTCGACGTCAACCGCGACGCGTGGGTCTCGGCGGCCGGCTCCGAGCGCGACGCGAACCTCGGCGGCGCGAGTCGATTGAAGACGAAGGGCATCCAGGAGATGTTCCTCTTCGACGTCGACGCGCGACCGCTGCGCGGCAAGGTCATCCGTCGCGTCACGCTGCACCTGAACGGCCGCTCGGAGGCGGTGCAACGGCGGCTGACCGTCTCGACTCTCGCGAGCGAGTGGGTCGAGGGCACGTCGCCGCGCTACGCGACGCAGCGGGGCAGTAGCACGTTTGCGGCGGCGCGCCACGGCGTGCGGCCATGGGCCGAGCCCGGCAGCGACCTCACCGCGGTGATGGCCGGCGCCGGCAACACGCTTTGGCGCTTCGCCGACGCGACCCCTCCGGACCGCAACGGGTGGCAGACGGTCGCCGTCGAGCCCGGCGTGCTCGCGGCCCGCGTGGCCGGGATCAGCTACGGGTTTACCGTCATCGACGACGTCGGGTCGGAGTACGAACGACGCGGCGACCGCTTCGAGTACCGACCTTTCCCGAACCGCTTCGTGGCCAGTCGCGAGGCCGGCGAGAAGCTCGCGCCGTATCTGACCGTCGAGCTCGCCGGCGTCGACGACGACCCACCGGGGCGCGTCGTTCGCGTCGTGTCGTCCGTCGTCGGGCGCGACGATCAACCGCTGCCTGCCGGCGAAGCGCGGATCGAGCTCGTGACGCCGGACGACCGCGGCGGTGCCGGCACGCTGGGCTTCCTCGTGCGCTTCCAGGAGGGCCGCGAGTTCTCATGGGATCGCGCGCGCCCCGTGCCGCGCTATCTGATTCCGCTCGCGGGAGCGGCGGGCAGCCGCGTCGAGCTGCACCTACGAGACATGGCGCTCCGGCCCGGCGCGACGCACACCGTCGGGGTCCGCGCGGTCGACGCTGCCGGCAACGTCGGGTCGCTGCGCACCGTGCGTGTCGCGACGTCGCGACACGCCCCGCCGCCGATTCCGGCCGCCGGCGTCGAGCCGCTCTCCGATGCCGATCGTGCAGCGTCGTTGCCGCGCCTCGGAGATGTGAGCGTCGCGGTGGTCGATCCGTGGGACGTGATCCACCCCGTCAGCGGCGTCAGCATCCCGAAGCGCAGCGCGTCCTATCGACGCGCGAATCACTTGTGGTCGGCCGGGGACCGCCGCGTGCGCCTCTTCGCTGCGCGCAACGAGTTCGTCGCGTTTCAGGTCGTCCTCGAAGGACGGGGTGCGACCGACGTCGATGTCGACCTCCGCTTCGACGCATCTCGAGCGCGCGGCAAGCGTCAGCTCGCTCCGCGTGTGCTCGAGTTCCGCCACGTCGCCGCCGATGCGGGACCGTTTCCCGACCCGCTCGTCCCCGCCGGATCGCCGCGCGAGGAGATCCGCGGGCGGAGATTCTCGACGCGTTTCGTCGAGGTGCGCGTGCCGCACGAGGCGCGCACGGGGACGCATCGCGGCACGCTGACGTTGCGGCGCGGAGGCGAGGCGGTGCGTCTGTCGGTCGACGTCGAGGTGTGGAACTTCACCCTGCCCGATCGTCTGTCGTTCATCCCGCAGATGAACTGCTACGGCTTGCCGGCCCCGCCGCGCGAGATCGAGTACTACCGCCTCGCCCACGAGCACCGCACGTGTCTGAACCGTCTCGCCTACAACTGGCAGGGCAAGGTGCGGCAGCCGTTCGCGCCGCGCATCCCGGCCGGCCGCGGCGCGGGGCGTTGGGACTGGCGCGAGTTCGACGCGCGTTTCGGGCCGCTCTTCGACGGCTCGGCGTTCGCCGACTTGCCGCGCGGTGCCGTGCCCGTCGAGGCGTGCTATCTGCCGATCAACGAGAACTGGCCGATGGACGTCCACGCGGCTTTTCGCGGCGGCTACTGGATCGAGACCGCGTTCGACGACGCGTACTGGCACGCGTACCGCGACGCGTGCAGGCGCTTCGCCGAGCACTTGCGCGAGCGCGGCTGGACGCAGACCTTCTTCGAGCTCTATCTGAACAACAAGGTCTATCACAAGCGGGAGAGCTGGTATCGCAGCTCGGCGCCGTGGGTCTTCGACGAGCCGGTGAACACGCAGGACTTCTGGGCGCTGCGTCGCTACGGCATCGAATTCCACCGTGCGATCACGCCGGTGCGCGGCGACGTGAAGCTCGCGTATCGCGGCGACATCTCGCGACCGCAGTGGCAGCGCGACCTGTTCGATGGCGTACTCGACATCAACGTCGTCGGCGGACCGTTCCGCACGTACTCCCGGCGCATCATCGATCGCAAGGCGCACTACGGCGAGATCGTCTATCAGTACGGCAGCTCGAATCGCATCGGCCAGCCGAACGTGCAGCCCATCGCGTGGTGCGTCGACATCTGGACGCTCGGCGGCGACGGCGTGCTGCCGTGGCAGACCATCGGCCGCGACGCCTCGTGGCGGAAGGCCGATCCGAACGCGATCTTCTATCCCGGCGATCCGATCGATGCGCGTCGGCCGGTGCCGAGCGTGCGCTTGAAGGCGTACCGGCGCGGTCAGCAGGACGTCGAGTACCTCGTCCTCCTCGCGCGTGCGCTCGACGAACCTCGTTGGGCGATCGGCGACGCCGTCCGGCGCGAGCTGCGGCTCGCCGCGCGCGTCGTCAAGACGAGCGAGGACGACGCCGGGCGCGTCAGCTACGACGCGCTCGATGCGCGCGATCTCTGGGCGCTGCGCATGCGGGTCGGACGGCATCTCGATCAACTCGCACCGCGCCCGCAACGTCGATTGGTGGAACTGCGCACGCCGGCGCGCGACGTCGACGCGTTGCCCGACCTCGGCTACGTGACGACCGAGATCGCGCCGGGCCTCGCACGAGGGGACGGTGCCCGGCGGCGTGGCTCTCAGTCGACGGATCGCGGCGGCCCGAAGACGCTGATCGTGCGCGATCGCGATTCGGTCGCGGACGTCGTGCTCGACGTGAATTCACCGAGGCGGCGTTGCGGCGGCGTGCCGCGTGACAACCGGATCGTACGTCAGGAGACGTCGAACGCGATGCTTCTGCGATTCGACCTCGGCGCGTTGCCGAAGGCCGCCGTCGTCAGAAGCGCGCGGTTGAGCTTCCGCGTCTGGGATCCGTCGAGCTCCGCGTCGACTCACCTGGCAGTGTTTCGCGTGCTGACCCCGTGGCGCGAGAAGGAGGCGTCGTGGGCGTCACCGCGCGGCGGGAGGGACTGGCGGCGGGGCGCGTTCGCGGTCGGCCGGGACACGCCCGCTCGACCGGATACGATGGTCATCGTCGCGCCGGATCGCGGCGGCGACATCGCCGATCCACCGATCGAGTACGTCGTCGATGTGACCGCTGCGGCGAGGGCGTGGCATCGCGATCCGAACACGAACCTCGGTGTCGCGCTCGTGCCGCGCGCCGACGCGTCTGTCGACGACGGTCACTGGACGAGGTTCCAGGTGCTCGCGAGCGAGTCCCCTGATGAGCGCTGGGTGCCGAGGTTCATCGTCGAGTACGAGGAGGGGAAGGGCGAGTGATGCGAGTTCTTCAGTTGTTGACGATCGGCCTCGCGTGTAGCGGCGTCGCGGACGCACGCGACCGACTGCCCGCCTTCCCGGGAGCCGAGGGCTTCGGCGCGTTCGCGCGTGGAGGCCGCGGCGGCCGCGTGCTTCTCGTCACCGACCTGCGCGACTATCGACCCGGCAAGGAGACGACGATTCCCGGCACGCTGCGCGCGGCGTGCGAAGCGAAGGGGCCGCGCATCGTCGTGTTTCGCACGAGCGGCACGATCCGGCTGCGCGACGCGCTGCGCATTCGCGAACCCTTCTTGACGCTCGCCGGACAGACGGCGCCCGGTGGCGGCGTGTGCGTTCGCGACCACGGTTGCTCGATCACGACGCACGACGTCATCGTGCAGCACTTGAGGTTTCGACCCGGCGATGCGCTGCGCCGCGAGTGCGACGCGTTGTCGCTCGGCTCCGGTGCGCGTGACGTGATCATCGACCATTGCTCGACGAGCTGGGCGATCGACGAGGTTCTGTCGGTGTCGGGCGCGGGCATCACGAACGTCACTGTGCAGTGGACCGTCATCAGCGAGAGCCTGAACGACAGCTATCACGGCAAGGGCAAGCACGGCTACGGATCGCTCCTGCGCACGAACGGCAACGTGACGTTTCACCACTGCCTCTACGCGTTCCACTCGAGCCGCTCGCCGCGCCCCGGAACGTACGGAGAGGGCAGCATCTTGCTCGACTTCCGCAACAACGTGATCCATCGCGGCGGCCGCGGATACACGGCGAAGGACCCGGCTCGCATCAACTACGTCGGCAATTGGATCCAGCAGACGGAGCCGTTCGTCGCGACTGACACGACGGTGATGCACGCCGCGGGCAATCGGCTCGAGGGATCGAACGCGGGCGTCGAGAATCCGTGGGATCTCATCCGCGGATTGCCGCTATCCGGTCGGCGCGCCGAGCCGTTTCCCGTCGCGGCTGTCGCCACCGACACGGCCGCGCGCGCGTACGAGCGCGTGCTGACCGGGGTCGGTGCGGCGCTTCCGCGGCGCGACGCGGTTGATGTTCGCGTCATCGCGCTGGTCCGCTCCGGAAGAGGGCGACTCATCGACTCGCAGGGCGAGGTCGGCGGCTGGCCGCGGCTCGACCCGGCCGTCGCGCCGCGCGACAACGATCGCGACGGCATGCCCGACGCGTGGGAAAAGGCCCACGGGCTCGACCCGCGCGATTCGGGGGACGCGTCGACCGACGCCGATCGCGACGGCTACTCGAACGTCGAGGAGTTCATTCACCGAACCGATCCGCAGGAGGCGACATGAAGGGCACGGCTTGGATCGCAGCGCTCGCCATCTTCTTCGCCGCGGGCTTCACTCTGGGGGTCTGGTACGGCGGTCGGCCGGATCCGGGATCGAGCGGCGTCGGCGCACGTGACGGCGGTGCGGCGGGTCGTGCGAACGATGCGCAGCTCGTCGACGGGGATGACGCCGACGTCGACGGCAGAAGAGCGACGGATCGACGCCGTGATCGCCGCCGCGAAGATGGCCGAGACGACGACGATCGCGATGAGCGCAAGGAACGGCCGCGGCGTGCGGATGCGCTGGTCGCGTTTCGCGATGCGATCGCATCGAACGACCACCACGCCGCGGAGCGCGCGTTGGAGGACCTCATCCACGGCGTCGGCCGGTTGGCGGACGAGGACGTCACGGGCCTCGGCGCACTCCTCTCGGCGACGGAAGGGGACCTCGTCCGCCAGCTCGCTCGCGCGCTCGTCACGGCGGGTGGTGACGCCGGGCTCGCGCAGGTGATGAACTTCCTCTCCGACGGAGGGCAGTCTCTCGAGAAGCGCCGGCACGCGCTCGAGGGGCTCTCGCATCTGCCGCCGGAGCGGGCAGCCGTCGTGCGCGGCGAGCTGGCCGACTTCCTCGAAGCCGGTCCGCCCGAAGAGTTGCGGCATGCGGCGGCGCACACCCTCGGTCGCCTGTACGGACCGGACGGCGTGGACGGGCTCCTGGGATTGCTGCAGGACCGCCCCGCGATCGATGCCGGGCCGATCTTCGACGCGGTCGGGGATGTCGCGCGTTCGTCGGACGTCGATCGACTCGTCGGTCTTCTCTCCGACGGTTGGAGCGGTCGCGAGGCAACGGGCCTTCTGCGCGCGATCGGGCGCATCGCGTCGCGCAGCGGTCAACCCGAGCTGCTCGTCGACTTCCTGCGCGATCCGCCGCCCGGGGCTTCGCTGCAGCAGATTGCGCGTGCGGTCAGCGACTCATCGCACTTCCTCGGCACGGACGTCCTGGCTGACGCGTTGCGCGCGGTGGCCGGCGATCCGCGCGCGCAGGAGCCGATCGCGCACGCGCTGTCGCGTTCGGGTGATCGCGCGGCAATCGACGTGCTGCTCGAGGCGGCCGCCGATCCCGAGGTCGGTCTCGACCGACGTGTCCTCGCGCACGCGCTGGGCGACTTCCACGGACGCGACGCCGTGCCGGCGATGCTCGATCTGCTGCGGCAGAGTCGCGACGAGGAGATGCTCGAGCCGCTAGCGCGCGGTCTGGCTCGCAATGCCGGCGCCGAGACGATGCGCGATCTGCTAGACATCCTCGAGTCGAGCGACAGCGCGTGGCAGCGACGAGCGATCGCGCACGCGCTCGAGGAATCGGACGGCACGCTCGTGGAGGCCGGCGAGCTTCTCGATCGGCTGCGGGCCGAGACGGACGAGGAGGTCGCGTCGGCACTCGGCCGTGCGCTCGAGCGTCTGCACCCGCGCGAGCTCGAAGGACGTGCCGGCGAGTTCTTCGAGAGTGCGGAAACGCCGCAGGAGCGCATCGCGTTCGCGAGGATCCTCGCGCGACAGAGCTCGGACGATGCGGTCCATCGCGTCGCGCGACAGCTCGAGCGCGAGCCGGACGAGCACGCGCGCTGGGAGATGGCACGGCTTCTCGGTCGCTCCGGCGATCAAGGCATCGATCGGCTCGCGACGATGCTCGAGAGCGCCAGCGACGAGGACCGGCGTCACTCGCTCCTGTGGGGCCTCGAGGCGGCGCGGCGTCCCGGACCCGAGCGCGCGCGGCAACTCTTCCTGCAGCTCGCGGGCTCGGATCCATCCGCATCGATCCGAGGTCAGGCGGCGGAGATCCTGGGACGCCAAGCGGATCCGCAGCTGATTCCGGCGTTGAGCGAGCTCAGGGATCGAGAGACCGACGCCGAGGTGCGCGAGCGCATCGCCCACGCGATCGAGCGGCTCGCCGCGCGGCGTTGACTCCCTACGAGCACGACGTGAACGACGAGCACGACAGTCGATCCGAGTCGAGCTCCTGACCGCAGCCTCCTCCGCGGGGCGTGTCGCCCGTGAAGAAGCGGCCGAAGAAGTCCGTCTCGGCTCCGCCGCTGATCTCGCGGATCTCGACGCGGTCGAAGGGCACGGTTGTCCACACGCCGAAGAAGCCGACGTCGACCCCCGGATCGAACAGGTGGGTCTGAACCACCACGCCGTCGTTCAGCAGGGTGACGCGGAACGTGGAGTCCTCGAGCTCATCCTGGACGTCGAAGCAATCGCCGACTGCTTCGAGGCGCACGTTGTCGAAGTAGGCGTCGCCCGCGACACCGCCCGATCCGAAGAAGTCCTCGAACATCAGGTGGACCGGCTCTTCGAACGCGAACTCGTAGGCGATCGGCTCCCAGGCCCAAGTGTCGGGAAGGTGTACGGGGATATCGTGGAAGTACGCCGGCGTGCCGGCCGTCCAGATGCGCTGGTCACCGGGCAGGCCGTTCGTGTGCCCCACGAAGCCGCCGACATCGTCGGGGACGGAGTCGAGGCCCACGAGACCGAGATAGTCGAACGACAGCCGATAGTGGCCAGTCGGGCTCGTCACGCCCTCGCGCGTCAGAATGTCGATACCGCGCACGATGTCGACGAACGAGAGCGCGTGGTCATTCTCGAGAGGATCGGACGCGATGACTCCATCGTGCTCACCCGGCACATGCGCCGGATCGATCGGATCCCAGTCGCCGCCGGTCCATTGGTCGAGGCCGGATTCGAAGTCGTCCTCGAAGAGGACCAGCGACCGCTCCGCCTCATCAGCTGGCTCGAACACGCTGAAGCCGAACGAGTAGACCGGCTCGGCGAGGTCGATGTCGACGCTATCACGACCACACACGGTCAACTCGTTGCCCGGCAACCTCGGCGTCCAGTCGACGACCGAGATGCTGCCGGACGGCGATCGTACCGTGAGCTCTCCCGCCGTCACCGGGCCACTCTCGGGTCCTGAAGTCGGCGACAGCTCGGCAGCGCGTGCGCCAGTGGCCGCGATGAATCGCTCCGAATCGTCGAACGCGATGCTGGGCAGAGGCTCGGGTGGGGCCGTGCCGGCTCGGAAGAGGAAGGCCAGCGTGTAGGTCGCGTCCGCGATATCGAATACCGAATCGCCGTTGGAGTCGCAGGCGATGTAGCACGCCGGTTCCTCGCCGCCGAGGAAGAGGTACTGGATCGCGTACAGGGGATCCGAAATGGCGATATCACCGTCGTCATTGCAGTCGGCGCGTCGGAAGACCACGCTCTCGGAGTCGTTGGGTCGCCCGGGCGACGGCGTCTCGTCGATGCGATAGCTCGACGGGATGTCGCCGGCGCCGATGTAGGCAAGGCTGCCGCCCGAGACCACGTCATCGATCGTAGCGCCCGCGGGCCAGATGCCGGCCTCTACCGCGAGAGGTTCCAGCTCGGGGTCGCCGTGTCCCCAGCGCACGTAATCCACGAGATCCTCCGAATCCGACGTGGCGGGGCTGCGGAAGAGCGCGAGCTCTGCAGCGTCCGCATCGATTCGAGGGAAGGGCCCGGTGAAGACCTCGCCGGGCCCGTCGACGCCATCCTGTCCGAGTTGAATGAGCAGGTATCCACCCGCCGGAATCGATTGCCCGGCGGGAATCGTGTAGCAGCTCGGTTCTCCACCGATGCAGAGCGTGAATCCCGATACGTCGACGTCGGCGTCGACGATGGCTGCCGTCAGCTCGACGACCTGCGACGCGTCGGAGACGACGACCTCGTTGACGACGACCGGCACGCTCGGGGTCATGGCATTCTGCAGACCGGGGCTCGGCGCATCGTTGATCGCCCACCGAGCCGAGCCAAAGGCGTCGTTGACGACCGCGATCGAGCCGGCGGCTCCGAGGGCTGACGTGTCGACAAAGTCACCCTGCCTCCAGATGCCCTTCGCGGCTGCGACGACCTCTAGTGCCGACTCTGCGGCGCCCCATTGAACGAAGTCGACCATCGTGTTCGCGATCGTCAACGGTTCGGACTCGTGCAGCGAGGCCGTGCCCGCGAACCGAAGCTCGCGGGACGTACCGACTCCGGCATAGTAATTGCCAGCGCCATCGGTTCCGTCGATACCGAGGTGGAGGACGATCAGGCTACCAGGGGCGATCGACGCACCGGCAGGGAAGTGGTACATGGCGACGCCGTCGAGTGCGAGAACGACGTCGTCAAGATTCTCCGTCTCGGTGCTGCCGTTCCGGATCTCTACGAACGCGTGGGCCGAGTCGCCATCGACAACGGGTCCGATCTCGTTGAGCGAGACGCGTTGTGACAATGCGACGGGACCATGAAGCACGACGAGGAGAGCCGCTACGCAGGGAAGCGCGAGTCTCATGGAACAACCCTCGTTAGAGATTGCATTATCCCACGCCGACGCCGTTTCGTTCCTCACTCGGGGAGAACCGACGGCTCACGACACCGTCGGCCAGCATCGACTATGGCGGGGAATTGCATCGGCGGACACTGCCAGTCAAAGTCGGCCGATCCCTCGATCATACGGCTTGACCGTCCGAGTCGAACCCGCAACTTCATTTTTTTCGTAGACGGCAGCCAGATGCCCTCGCTCGACGGCTGACCTGGCCGTCATCGCGCCGGATGGCCCCCTTCAGGGAGCATCCAGATGCGCGGCGTTGACGATCGTCGCGAGCGCGCGTACTGTCCTGGCTGCCCACGAGCACGACGGACAGTTGACGCGAAGCAGCGAGGCAGCAGGCCGGGTATGACGATCGAGCATCCTGCGGGTCCACCCGAGACCGACAATCCGTACTCCGCCCCCGAGTTCGACTCGATAGGCGGCGACTCGCGGCGGCTGTCGTTTCCCGATCTGTCGTTCAAGGAGGTCAAGAAGCTGAAGAACCACAGCGCGTCGATCACGACGCTTGCCGTGCTGTGGATCATCGGCTTCCTCGTGTCGCTGGGCTACGCGGCGGCCCTGATGATCGGTGGGGTGGAGCGCGCCGACGGCGACGCTTTCATTCTCGCCCTCGTGATCGCGGTCGTCGTCGTGTTGTCGATCTTCCAGCTCGTCACCGCGATCGGGTGCTTTCGACGCACGAGTTGGTCGCGCGTGTGCGGGATGATCGTCTGCGTCCTGATGCTCATCAATATCCCCGTCGGTACGGCCCTCGGCATCCTCGGTCTCATAGCCTTCGCACAGAGCGGCGCACTCTTCGGGCCCGACCGGTACAGCCCGCGCGAGCTCAAGCAGGAGTTCGCGCACCGCAAGCGCCACCGGATCGATTGACGACGCCGCACTCTCATGGGGCTGGCCGTGTCAGCGATCGTGCACGCGCACGACGCGTCGATATCCGCTGACGTCGCCGCCGTGGTCGACCGCGATGTCGAACTCCTCGTCGCGATCGAGCGCGCCGTGGATCTCGACGAACGCATTGCGCACCAACCGGCGGTAGCGCTGCGAGGCATCGTTGCGACCAGCGGGATCGAGCTCGCGCACCCACCACAGGTCCCATGCGTTCCGGCGGCCGGTCGGCGATTCGATGAAGAGGAACTCGCCCGGCGGGAGCAGGATCAGGTTGTCGATCAGGGGACGCTTGGCTCGGATCGACCGCCGCGGGTTCTCGCGTGCGTGCTTGCGCAGCGTGCGCGCGAGCTCGAGCTGCTCGGGGAACGGCAGGTGGTGGCCGTGATCCGACGTCCAGAACCACATGTACCGCGCGCCCATGTCCCACGCGAGCCGCACCGCGAGGGGCGAGAGCTTCGGATCGGCCTGCCCGTAGATGCTGATTCCCCAGTGCTTGCCGTGCTGCCGCGCCGCTCCGCGAAGGAACGCGTAGATGTAGCGCAACATTTCTTCGGGCTCGTGACGGCGGTCGATCCCTGTCGACGCCTTGACCCACGCATCGAACGACGCGCCGCTCTCGTAGAAGCTGGCGAAGTCGTATCGCCCCTCGTGCACGAAGCCGCTGTGCCCGGCGGCGAGCTGGTAGCACGCGGTCTCGAATCGCGTCTCCCACACCGGGTAGTCGAGCCACGCGAGGCGCAGGTCGCCGAAGCTCACACCGCGGCCGCGCAGCTCGTCCTCGAGCGAGCGCGCGCGGCGCAGATAGCGCGCTCGGATGCGCTTCTCGAGGAGCTCGGCGACGTCGCTGAACCACTTCAGCTTCGTGTGCACCCTTTGGTCGCCGACCATGATGCAGGCCGGCTCGTCGGCGAACATCACGTTGCCACGGTAGTTGCTGCGGTATAGATCGGCCGGATACGCGAGCGGTGCGTCGCCCGCGGCGCCGCGGCGGTAGAACACCGGCTGCTTGCGCAACCACGCCTCGATGCCCGGCACGAGGGCGAACGAGTTGAAGCCCGCGTCGATCATCGCGCGGTAGTCCGCCTTCGTCCATCGCACGTAGTCGTAGTTCCGGCGCTGCGGCTTCTGCGACAGGCGATGGCCCTCGCTGTCCTTGAACGTGCGGCCGGTGCCGATCAGGAGCTCGTCGTCGAGCTTCAGAACCGTGACGTCTGGCCACGGTTGCCAAGCAGTGTCGACATCGACCTCCGCATCGATCTCTACGAGCGACAGCACGTGGCCGAGGAACGAGCAGGTACGCGGGAAGCCGCTCTCCAGTCGTGTCGCACGCGATGGTCGCGGCAGGAAGCCGGCGCAGAATCCGCTCCATGCGGGCAGCAGCGCGCGGCCGGTGTTGGCATCGCGGAAGTCGAACGTTTCGCGCGTGGTCGGGACGCGCAGAAGATAGCGTTGGAATATCGCGCGGTCGAGCGGGCCCGCGAGTGGATCGCGCGGCGTGTGGGCGCGCACCTGGTATAGCGTCGCGGCGCCCTCGAGCACGTCGAGTTGCCACCAGGCGCCGGCCGCACCGCCGACCGTCGCGACCGGACCGCGCGTGAACCGAACCGTGTCGAAAGCCGGACTGCCGTGTTGGTCAGCGGGCAGCACCTGATAGCGTGCGCGCACAGACCGACGCGCGTCGGCGGTCGCGTCGGTCGTCGCGATGGAGAGACCGACGACCAGCGAAAACGCGGCGAACGCACGCTCCGATGAGAGCGCCATCATCGCTCGGCCCAGCAACGTACGCGGCCGTCGGTTGTCGACAGGTAGAGCCGCCCGTTCGCCGCGGCCATGCCGTCCCAGACGGGTGGCGCGGGGAGGCGGTACTGCGCGACGCGCTGACCGTCCGCCGCGGTCACGACCTGCAGGATCGCGCCCTTGCGGCCGTCGACCGCAGCTTCATGCGCGAGGAGCTCCGCACTGATCGTCTCGTCGCGCGCGACGATCCTCTGGAACGACTTCTCCTCGTCGAACGGGTCCGGCGGCCCGGCGATGACGAGCGTGTCGCCGGCGAGCACCATCGCGCGCACCAGGAGCGGTACGTCGCTCGTCCAGTGATGCTCGACGAATGAGCCGCCGCCGCGACTCGCCCTGGCCTTGAATGTCAGCGCGTTGCCGAATCGTCCCTTCGTCGTGCCGACGTTGACCGCCGTGCCGTGGTTGCCGTGTCCCGACGTATCCTTGCCGTCGACGGCATCGAACGAGCAGGAGAGCACCAGGGTCGCGTCCTTCGCCGGCGCGCGTCCGAGCGAGGTGACTCGCTGGCGGATCTCATCGTCGCTCAACGCGCCGTGGTAGACCCGCACCTCGTCGATCGCGCCGGTGAACGTCGCCGGGCTCTTGTACGCATCGCTGACGCCGCTGCCGAGGTCGGCGCCGATTTCGAGCGACTGCGCCGGCTTCGCGGCGACGAGGCCGGGCGCCTTGGCGGTGCCGGCGAGCTCCCCGTCGACGAAGATCTTGAGCTTCCCGTCGGCTGTCAGCATGCCGACGAGGTGGACCCAGTCCCCTCCGGTGCGCCGCTTGGCCCGGACGACGTGCAGAGAGTCCGAGATGCGCACTGCGAAGCACGGCTGGCTCTTCTTCAGGAACAGCGAGTATCCGTGCGCCGGCCCGCCGTGCGCGAGCACGACACCGTTCGGTTTCGACGGCTTGGCCCACGCCTCGACGACGATCGGCTTGCCGGTCGGATCGATGCTCTTCGTGTTCTCGAAGCTCACGACGGACGCGGACGTGGGCGCGGCGCGCCGGCGCGAGGAGCCGGTCGCCAACTCGGGCGGCTTCTTGCTCGTCGAGAAGAGCTGATGCTCCAGCGTCGTCGTCCAACGGTAGTACTGCGGCTTGCGCCCGAAGCCCCAGACGTCATCGTCGTCGAAAACGAGGATGCGGCCTGACGGCGCGTACTTGCCCGCCTGGTAGTATCCCGCGTGCCCGCCGGCGAAGCTGCGGCCGTACACCCAGTACGAGCGGTGAAACCACGAGCCGTCGAGGAAGCCCATCGGCGCGAAAAGGTGGCCGCCCTCGCCAGCCTGCACGGAGCCCTGCTCGGCCGGTTGTCCCGAGTGGGGGCCGATCTGCGGGCGTCGGCCATCGCGATCGTACTGCTGCGAGCGCATGTACACCCAACGACCGTCACCCGACAGCACGTCCGGCAGGCCGGCGGTCATGTTGAGGATCTGCAGCTTGTTCTGCACGTCCTCGCCGGTCTCGGGATCGCGGTGGTCGATCGTGGTCTCGCTCTGCAGCGCGCCGGTCTTCGCGTCGAGCCGGAAGAAGCGCAGGCCGCCGTCGAGGAAGTTCGACCGACCAGCGGCGAAGAAGACCGAGCCTTCTTGCACGAGCACGCTGCCGTGGACGGGCCAGACCGACTCGAGCTGCTCGAACGCCATCAGGCGCAGATCGCGCGGTGCGGCGCGGAAGCGCCAGACGAGCTCGCCGTCGGTCGCGCGCAGGCAGTAGACGCTGCCGTCCGCCGAGCCGAAGAGCACGCGGCCCTGCCAGACGGTCGGCGGCGAGTCGATGCGCCCGCCGACCGTACGCGTCCAGACCGCGGCTCCGGTGACTGCATCGAGCGCGTGCAGCGCGTGCGCGTCGATCTCGGCGACGTAGAGGCGTCCGGCGGCGATGACCGGGCTGCTGATCCGTCCGCCGATGTCGACCTGCCACGACGGCGCAAGCGTCGCTGGAAGCTTCTTTGCGGTGGAACCGCTACGCAGCATATCGTGTCGGTACGTCGGCCAATCGTCGTCCTCCTCCGTCCCGACCGCGATCTCCGTGGCCGGGCCGCGCTCGAGGCGCTGTTCGTCGTCACCGGCGGGAGCGCGCGACGTCGTCGCCGGCGCCAGCGCGTTGAACCCGAAGAGCTTCGCCTCGGGGTAGCACGCGCAATCGTGCGGTGGCGCGTACACGAGGCCGTTGCACGGCATGATGCCGTACAGGCAACCTCCGCGCGCCCAGTGGTGGATCTGCCAAGTCTCCTTCTCGGGGTCGACGAACTCGATGCCGGTGCGCGACGGCAGCAAGAAGCGATCGGTCGCCTTCGCCATGTAGCAGCGGTGGTGGAACCAGTAGGTGTCGACGTCCGGCGGGAACTGCTTCTCGATCGCGCCCGTCAGCAGGTTGTGGCCCGTGAACACGCCCGAGTCCTTGGTGGAGGTCGTCGGTGCCGACCAGACGAGCCCACCGACGACAAGGAGGTCCTCCGGCGACGCGTACGCGGATTTCGCGTGCGGCGCCGACCACAGCACGCGGCCGTCGTCGATCGACAGCGCAGCCATCTTCCGGTCGCCGCCGGCGAAGAGGACGACCTTGTCGTGAAGGACGACTCTGGGGCCGAAGTTCATCGTCACGTTGCGACGGCGGCCGAGTCGCTCTGACGTCCACAGCACGTCACCGCTCGAGGGCGCGAGCGCGACGACCTTCTCGCCATCGTGGTAGACGACGCGCTCTTCGTCGGCGCACAGGGTCAGGGGTGCGACGCGCGTGTCTCGTTGCCAGAGCAACTTGCCCGACTCGGGACCGAACGCCGCGATGCGGCGGGGTTGCTCGTTCCACAGGAACTCGTTCGCGACGCGCTGCTGGTCGCCGACGTTGTGAACGGCTTCGAACGCGGCAAGCTCCGGCTCCCCATCATTGACGAGCGCGAAGAGGCGACCGCCGGTCGCGATGACCTCCTCGGTGGCCTGGCTGCCCTCGTACGTGCGAATCGTCTCGCCGGTCACGGCATCGAGCGCGGTGAGCGGCGCGCGGAACCCGAGCGTCACGTAGACTTCTCCCTCGAGCGCGATGAGGCGCCGCGCGAGCTGCGTCGGTCCGCTCTTCAGGGGCCACAGGTGGTTGTGCCAGGTCGGGACATCGCGCTTCCAGAGGATCGTGCCGTTGAACGCGTCGCGGGCGATCAGGGCCCAATGGGGCGGCAGCTGGATCGAAACGCGCGAGCCCTCGTCCATGATGTAGAAGAGCCGGCCGTCGGACGCGACGAGCGCGCTCATGCTGGCCATGCGATCGTGGTGGCGCGACCAGCGCGGGCTGCCGATCCACTGCAGGCGGCGCGGCGGGCCGACGACGCTGTCGTGAGCGACCGCGTTGCCGCTCGCGTCGTGGAGGAAGTGGGTCCACTCGTCGATAGCGTCGGGGCGGGGCTTCCTCGTCAATATCCACTCGTCGCTATCGCGCGACGAGCGCGTGTACGCGACGCCGCCCGGAACGAGGACGCGACGGATCTCGTCGAGCGAGATGCCCGCAGCGGCGAGATCCTCGCAGACGACGAGGTTGGCGAGTCCGTCGATGTACGGCAGCCGCGTTCCGACGAGGCGGTCGATGGAGACCTCCCCGTACGTGCCGAGCTCGCGGACTCGCGCGCGGGCCTTCGCGACGTTCGCCACGCCGCGGTCGAGGCCGTGCACCTGGAAACCCGAGCTTGCCCTGAGCGCGACGGTCAGCTGCCCGTCGCCGCAGCCGACATGGACGACGAACCCTCCGCGGATGCCGGTGGCCGCGAGGATCTCGGAGGCGTCGGCGGCGTGGAGATCGCTCGGGAGAAGTGCGGCGAGGACTGCGACGATGCAGAGCTGTCGCCGCACGCCGAGAAAGGAGCTGCCGTGGTTCATGGTTATCGTCTCGGGAAGCGTTGATTCGAAAGAGGGGAACGCGGGCCGGAATGCGTCGCGATTCACCGTACCACAGGCGCGGCTGGCGATGCAGCGGAGCGTCGCGCTCGAACGGTTGACCGCCGCCGGTCACCTGGTGAAGATCGTCGTTCGCGGGGCGACAGCCGGATCGAGTGGACGCCGGCTCTCGCGTGGCGTATCGTCCTCGTCACGACGCGGGCACGATCCGTGACGACCACAATCGGAGACCGAGTAGGACCATGAGGCCTGCCTTCGCCCTCACGCACGCGGCGATCCTCGCAATCCTCGCGACACCGCCCCTTGCCGCGCAGGACGCCGCCGATGCGAAGATCGAGCCCGACTACGTCATCGCGGTCGTCAAGGACCGCGACTCGCCGTATTTCGACGCGATGATCGCCGGATTCCGCAAGGAGCTCGACGGGCTCGCGGGGAGCGAGTACCGCTTCGAGATCCGCGACGCGTTCAACGCAGGCGGTCAGGCGGATCAGGTCGGCGCCACGCTCGACCGCGCGCTCGCCGACTCGGATGTCGACGCGATCTTCGCGGCGGGCTTCGTCGTCACGAGCATCGCGGCCGGTCTGCCGTCGGATCGTCGACGCGTCCCGATCGTCGGTGGGGCGATCGAGTTCGCCGATCTCGAGGGCGGCAGCCTGATCGCGCCGAGCGGCAGCTCCAGCGTGGCGAACTACACGTTTATCCAGAGCCCGCGACGCATCCCGGCGGACCTGGAGAAGCTGGCCGAGCTCGCGGGGACGCGGAAGATCTACGCGATCGTCGACGCGTTCGCGTTCAGCTCGCTGGAAGAGAAGCTCACGCCTCGAGTCGCCGAGATGCAGAAGCGTCTCGATATCGAGCTCGAGATCGTCGCCGCGGCCGACACGCTGGACGAGACGCTGTCGCGACTGCCGGCGGAAGCACGCGCCGTGTACGTAGCGATTCTCGGCGACAAGACAGCCGAGGATCGCACGCAGCTCTTCCGAGCGCTCGCGGAGCGCGACGTGTTGTCGTTCTCCATGTTCGGGGCGCCCGACGTCGAACGGGGAGCGCTCGCCGGTCTCGCGAGCGGCAACACCTTCGCGATTCACCGTCGCATCGCGCTGAACTTCCATCAATTGCTCGCCGGGGTCTCCGCGGAGGTGCTCCCCGTTTCGCTTCGAGCCGACGACCGGCTCGTCATCAACATGCGAGTCGCGCGGGAGATCGGCTGGTCGCCCGATTACGATACCTCCCTGGCGGCGCGTTTCATCGAGGCCGACGTCGTGCGTAGCGACGCCCGCAAGCTCGACCTCGAGGGCGCCATGCAGATCGCGTCGACGGTCAATCCCGAGGTTGTCGCGTCACGAGCCGCTTGGCGAGCGCAGGTCCACGGAGTGCAGGCGATTCGCTCGAGCTATCTGCCGCAGTTGGGCCTTCGCGCCCAAGCCGGCGCCGCCGGCGCGACCGAGCAGATCGCGCAGCTGGTCGCCACGCCTCACCACGCCGAGAGTTTCTCGCTCGGCGCCGAAGTTCGCCAGCTCCTGTTCAGCGATCGTATCAATAGCCAGTTTCGCGCGCGGCGCATCGACGCCGATGCGGCGCGGCTCGAATCGGAGTCGTCCGAGCTCGACGCCATCGAGGCGGCGGGCATCGCCTACCTCGACGTTCTCGCGACCGAGGCGCTCTACGCGATCGAGCAGGAGAACCTGCAGATCATCGAGAACAACCTCCAGCTCGCGAAGCTCCGCTTCGAGATCGGCGCCGCGGACCGCTCCGAGGTCTTCCGGTGGCAGGCGAGCCAGGCGCAGGCGCGCGCGCAGCTGTTCCAGCGCGATCGAGATCGCAGGAACGCGCGCGTCGCGCTCAACGTCGTGCTCGCCGCGCCGCGCACCCGGAGCTGGGCACTTCGAGATATCGCGCTGGGCGACCGGGAGTTCTACTTCATGGACGCGGAGCTGTCGCCGATCATCACGACCCACGAGATCTTCCAGAGATTCGTGCTGTTTCTGCGCCAGGAGGCGCTCGAGCGCTCCCCCGAGATCCGGGCGTTCGAAGAAGGCTTGCGCGCGCAAGGCATCCTGCTGCGCGAGCGGCGCCGCCGGAGTTTCGTGCCGGAGATCAACGCGACGGCTGCGTTCGACCGCGTGCTCCAGGACGCTCATGGCGTGCGCGGAGACTCGCAGAACGAGTGGAGCGTCGGTATCGGTTTCGTCGTGCCGCTCTTCGAGGGGGGACGGCGGATCGCGGAGACCGATCAGATTCGGGCGCAGTCGGAGCAGCTCGCCGCGCAGCGCGATCAGGCGCTGTTCGTCGTCGAGCAGCGAGCGCTGGCCGCTTCGTACGCCATGGCCGCCAGCCATCCGACGATGCGACTCAGTCGCGTGGCTCGCGACGCCGCCGAGCAGAATTTCCGCGCCGTGCAGGCGAAGTACCAGCAGGGCGCAGCCAGCGTCATCGATCTCCTCGACGCTCAGAGTCAGTTGCTGACACAACGGCAGAGCGCCGCCGTGGCGGCATACCAGTACCTGCGTGATGTCAATTCGATGCAGCGCGCGATCGCGTGGTTCGAGTTTCAGAAAGCTCCGGAGGAGAGAGCGGCATGGACCGATTCCCTGCGTCGATTCCTCGCAAACATCAGCGCAGAAGGCGACTCGCGATGAACCCCGAACGATACCGTGACGTGATCTGGATCGCCCTCGGTCTGGCGGTCCTCGTCGGCTGTGATCGCACCAAGACGGCGTCCGAGCCCGAGCGGCCGCGACCGGTCGTCGCTCACGTCGTCGGCACGCCCAGCTCGACGGTCGAGCGGAGCTTCTCCGGCGTCACGAGTGCGGCGGACTCCGCCGAGCTCGGCTTCGAAGTCGGCGGGCGCATCATCGAGGTGGCCGCCGTGCGAGGACGTCGCTACACCGAGGGCGCGGTGTTGGCGCGGCTCGACGTCTCGACGTACGCGGCCGAGCAGCGCAGCGCGCAAGCCGAATCGACGCGCGCCACCGACGAGCTCAAGCGCGTGCAGCAGCTGTACGAATCGGACAACGTCAGTCGCGCGCAGCTCGACTCGGCGATCGCCGCGCAGAAGAGAGCGGCGGCGGCGCTCGAGACGGCGCAGAAGCGTCTGGCCGACGGAACGCTGCGCATGCCGTACGCGGGGTCCGTCGGCGAGGTGCTTCGCGAGTCTCAGGAGGTCGTATCAGCCGGGACACCGGTCGTGCGATTGCAGGGCGAAGGGCTCATGGAGATCGAGATCGGAGTGCCGGCGGACGTCCTGCCGCGAATGAGCATCGGATTGGCGGCCCGCGTCACGCTCGGCAGTCTTCCCGGAGAGATGCTGCGAGGAGCGGTGTCGAAGATCTCCAGGGAGGCATCGTCCGATACGACCTACGCGGTCACCGTGCAGCTCGATCAGAACGGATTCGACCTGCGCGACGGTCTCGACGGCGAGGTGACGTTCGAGTTGCCCAACCCCAGAGGTGCCGTCGTCATGGTGCCGTCGACGTGTGTCGCTGCGCTTCCCGGCGGTGACCGTTACGTCTGGGAGCTCGTCGACGAAGGCGCGGGGCTCGTGCGAGCTCGACGCCGGTCCGTGCGCGTCGGCTCGTTGCGTCCCGGCGGCAGGCTGGAGGTCCTCGAGGGAGTGGCCCCCGGCGTCAGGCTCGTGGCCCGGGGCGTACACCGCGTCGAGGACGGCCAGCAGCTTCGGCTGCCGGCCGACAAGGCCGCGGCGGGCGACGACGCGAGGTGACACCATGAACCTCGCCGACTGGACGCTTCGCAACGGTCGCACGAGCGTGGTTCTCTACGCCGTGGTCATCGTTCTCGGGCTGGGCAGCTACTTCACGCTCGGACAGCTCGAGTATCCCGAGTTCACGATCCGCAACGCGCAGATCGTCACGCGCTATCCCGGACGCAGCGCGCTGCAGGTCGAGCAGGAGGTCACCGAGCCGCTCGAGCAGGCCATTCGACAGATGGCCGAGGTCCTCAGAGTGACCTCGACGTCAAAGGGCGGCGTCTCGATCGTCGCGGTCGAGCTCCACGATCATCTCTTCGACCTCGACCCGATCTGGCAGCGCATGCGCAACAAGGTCAGCGCGACCAAGTTGCCGGATGGCGCCGGCGTTCCCGTCGTCAACGACGAGTTCGGCGACGTGTTTCCGTTCATCTACGCGCTGCGCGGCGACGGCTTCTCCGACGCCGAATTGCTCGATCACGCCGAGGATCTCCGCGACGCGCTTCTGGAGCTCGACGGGGTCGCCAAGGTCGAGTTTCACGGCGAGCAGCCCGAGAGGATCTTCGTCGACGTTTCGAGCGCGGAGCTCGCCGCCCGGGGGCAGTCACCGACGCATCTCCTGCGACAGATCGGCGATCAGAACGCCATCGCCTCGAGCGGCTCGGTGGAAGTCGGTGTCGAGCGGGTCAGCGTCGCGACGCGTGGCGAGTTCGAGAGCTTCGACGAGATTCGCGACCTGCGGCTGGCGATGCCGGGGGCGAGCAGCTCGGTCGTCCTCTCCGATCTGGCCGACGTGCAACGCGGCTACGAGGAGCCGCCACGCGCCCTCGCGCGCCTGAACGGCGAGAGGGTCCTGTCGATCGCCATCTCGATGGTCAGCGGTCGCAACGTCAACGAGGTCGGCGCGGTCGTCGACGCGGCGCTCGCGGAGATTGAGCGCGCCCTGCCGATCGGTCTCGACATCGACCGGGTTTTCTTTCAGCCGCAGTACGTCAGTCAGTCGGTTCGCAGCTTCCTGATCAACCTCGCTCAGGCGTTCTGCTTCGTCGCGCTCGTGATGTTCTTCTTCGCCGGCTGGCGGATTGCGCTCATCGTCGCGATTCTCGTGCCGTCGGCCGTGTTGTTCGCGTTCGCGATGATGCCGACCTTCGGCATCCAGCTCGAGATGATGTCGATCGCCGCGCTGATCATCGCGCTCGGTCTGCTCGTGGACAACGCCGTCGTGGTCAGCGAGCAGATCCTCGTGCGTCTGCAGGCGGGTGAGGACCGTCGGTCCGCCTGCGTCAACGCGGTCCGCGGGCTGACGATTCCGCTGCTGGCGGCCAGCGCGACGACGGTCGCCGCGTTCTCGCCCATCGCTCTGGCGGAGGGCGCCGTCAGCGAGTTCACGTACAGCCTCTTCGCGGTGGTGACGCTGACGCTGCTCTCGTCGTGGGTTCTGTCGCTGACGATCATCCCGTACCTCTGTTTCCACATCTTGCGACCGCTGCGACGCGACACGCTGATCGGGCGCGCTCTGACCGCGTTCGAGAGGCCCTACGGGGCGTTCTTGCGCGGCGCGCTGCGGCGTCGGTGGATCTTCCTTCTGAGCATCATCGTCGTGACCGGCATCGCCGTGTGGGGCTTTCGCTTCGTCCCGTCGATCTTCTTCCCGCCGAACGAGCGCGGTCAGTTCATCGCCGATCTCGAGCTGCCGCTCGGCACGGATATCATCGAGACGGAGAAGCGGGTTCGAGAGCTGGAGCGATGGATTCTGGAAGCGCACGACGAGGACGTCATCACCGTCGCGAGCTGGATCGGCAACGGGGGGCCGCGTTGGTACCTGTCGTTGGCTCCCGAGGCTGCGAACCCGAACTACGCGTTCCTCATGGTGTTGACGCGTTCGGGGGACCCCGACGACGTGCGGTCGCTGATCGACGCCGTGAACCGACACGCGCTCGAGAGCTATGCGGACACACGCGTCGTGGCGAAGGCGCTCGAGAACGGGCCTCCTGTCGGAGATCCGATCCAGATCCGGCTGTCCGGCGAGAACATGCGCACGCTCTACGCGTGCCGGGATCGGCTGTTCGAGCTCCTGCGCGGCATCGACGGTGTCGCAGAGATTCGCGATGATTGGGGCGCTTGGGTCAAGCAGCTGACCGTCGATCCCGATCCCGTGCGCGCGGCAAGGGTCGGCTTGACGACGGCTTCGATCGCGTCGGCGATCGGCATCCAGTACGAGGGTGTGGTCGCAAGTCGGTTCCGAGAGGGCGACAAGTCGATTCCGATCGTCGTGCGTTCGGACACCGAGTATCGCGATCGTCCCGACCGCATGCCGGATCTGCCCATCTACCGCGGCGACGCGACGTCGGTGCCCCTGGGCCAGGTGGCGGATGTCTCGCTCGACTTCCTGCCGGGATCGATACTGCGACGGGATACCGTCCGGACGATGACGGTCAAGGCGCAGGTGCGAGGCCGGTTCGCGAGCGCGGCGCTCGCCGAGATTCGCCCGCTCGTCGACGAGCTGACGCGTTCGAGCGATTGGCCGCAGGGCTATCGCACCGAGTTCGGCGGCGAGCAGGAGGAGAGCGCCGAGGCGCAGGGCAAGATCGGCGGCGCGATGCCGATCTCGCTGGCGATCCTGTCGCTGATCTTGATCGCGCAGTTCAACAGCCTGCGGCGCTTCGGCATCATCCTCCTGACGATTCCGCCGATGCTGTGCGGCGTGACCCCTGGTCTTCTCGTGACGGGATCGAGCTTCGGCTTCATGACGCTGCTCGGCGTCATCGCGCTTCTCGGCATCGTCGTGAACAACGCGATCCTGCTCATCGACGCGATCGACGCGCGGCGCAAGGCGGGCGACTCGAAGGACGAGGCGATCCACGCGGCGACGCGTTCCCGCTTGCGTCCGATCATCATGACGACCACGACGACGATCATCGGGCTCTTGCCGCTCGCGATCTCGGGCGGCGGCATGTGGAGCTCGATGGCGAACGCGATGATGTTTGGGCTCGGCTTCGCGACCGTGTTGACGCTCGTCCTGTGCCCCGTGCTGTTCCACCTGCTCTTCCGCGATGAGGAGGGCGGCGAGTCGTCTTGAGGCCTCGTTCGCTGGTCAGTGCACCCGCGGAACTGCGGCCGCAGGGCCGGGCCGATCTCGACTTCGATCTCGACTTCGATCTCGACTTCGCCCTGAATATCGCCGAAGGCAATCGGCGCCGGGGTCGCGATCGCACGTACCTCTGGAACGTCGCCTCCGGCAGCGCCGACGAAGTCCGCTCCGGCCTCGTCCTGTCCGAAGCGTGGGGCGACATCAGCGCGGACGAGATCCACGACTCTCTCGAGCTCACCGACCGCGTCCTCGCGATGCTCTACCGTCTGACCCGCTGAATAGAGAGTCCGGCTGCGGCTCGTGCCGCAGCCGGGTTCCTTCTGTCGCGGCGGTCTGACGTTCGCCACCTCCACGTGGGAGTCCTGCGTCCGGCGGCATTGAACGACATGACCGCTGGTGCACCCCTTCGCTGGCCCCTCCGTTGCGCAGCGCGGAGCGCCCTGGTACGTTGCGACGAGAGGAACCGTATGCCCTGGATCCGTATTATCGCCCTACTCCTGATCGTCGTCTGCCCGGCCGCCGGGCTCGCGGCTGACGACCTCGACCGCGCGGAGGCGCTCCTCGCCGCGGGCAGGTTCCGACAGGCCAGAGAGCTGGCCGCCCGCGCGACGACCGGCAGCGATCCGATGCAGGCGCTGCGGGGGCGGTGGATCGTCGCCGAGTCGTACCGCTTCGAGGGCGACTACGAGGAGGCGATGCCGCGCTACGCCGCAATCAGTGGCGACGCTCCGCCGCGGCTCGCGATCGAGGCGGCGTTGCAGCTCGCTCAGTGTCGACTCGATACGTGGGACGCCGGAGGTGCCGAGAAGGCGCTGCGCAAGTTGCGCGGTTTCGATCTCGGCCCGCTGTCGGTGCGCCGCGACGAGGTCGCCGCGATCGCCGCCTATTCGTCGGGTCGGCAGAAGGAGGCCCGCAAGCTGCTCGAGAAGCTGCCGCACAAGAGCGGCGCCGCCCAGCACTACCTCGGGCTGATCGCGTTTCACAGCGGCGAGTACGCGGCCGGCTTCGCGGCGTTCCAGCACGCGGTCAAGGCGATGCCGGACGACTTCTACAGCCAGCTCTACCGCGCGACTTGCCTCCTCGAGCTCGGTCGACTCAAAGAGGCGCGCGCGGGTTTTCTCAAGGCGTTGCAGATCGCGGACATTCCGGAGGCCCACCGCCTTCTCGGCCAGCTCGAGTTGCGGGCCGAGCGCTTCGAAGTAGCGGAGAAGCGGTTCCGTACGGCGACGCGCATGGCGCCGGCCGACCCGGAGGGTTGGTTCGGGCTCGCCACGGCCCTTCGCCGCGGCGGCAAGTCGAAAGAGGCCCGCGAGGTGTTCGCCAAGTTCCGCAAGCTGCACGTCGCGCAGCAGAAGGCGTTGGACCGGGCCTACGCCCTCGACCAACAACACCTCGCGAATCCGCTCGCTGCGCAGCCGGCAGCGACGTTGGCCGTTCACCACCTCGCGACCGGTGAGGCGAACTCGGCTGCGTGGATGGCGTGGCGTGCGCTGCGCATCGACCCGCGGCACATCGAGGCGCGACTCTGTCTCGCGCGAGCTCTCGCCGAGCTCGGCAAGTACGCGGACGCTGCAACGCAGTACCGCAAGATCCTGCGGCAGAAGTCGGACCATCCCGTTGCGACGACGGAGCTGCGCCGACTTTTGGACCGACATGCCCGGAGAGTCGATGACTGAGAGCCGTTCGAGCGCGTCGACCCGCACGCGTCGGAGCCGAGCCGCTGCTGCCGCTCTGCTATTGGCAGCTTGGAGCGCGACGACGTCGTGTCGTCAGGACGCGACATCGACCGAACGCGGTGGTGCCGAAGCGCCCGGGAAATCGTCCGCGGGCTCGGCGCCTCGGTCGTCCGCTGATCCGTTCGTCGACATCGGGGGACAGGTGGGCATCCGTCGTCGGAACGAAAGCGGATCGCCGGGGCTGGTCTACATCTTCGAGAACATCGGCAGCGGCTGCGCGGTGTTCGACTTCGACGATGACGGCCTCCTCGACGTGTTCGTGAACAACGCGGGCACGACGGTCGTCGAGACGGTCCGCGACGAAGCGGGGGGCGAAGCCAAGCGAGTGAAGCTCGTCCCGGGACCGGGAACGTCCCTCTATCGTCAGCTTCCCGGCGATCGCGTCGCGTTCGAGGATGTCACCGCACGTGCGGGCGTCGCCTTCGACGGCTGGGGAACCGGCGTCGCGGTGGGGGACATCGAGAACGACGGCGACCTCGACCTCTTCGTCGGAGCGTTCGGCACAAACCGGCTGTACGTCAACGACGGCGACGGGACCTTCACCGAGACGTCCCGCGCGGCCGGTCTCGGTCGTGAGGCGTACGCGTCGAGCGCCGCGTTCTTCGACTACGACAAGGACGGCGATCTGGACCTCTACGTCGTCAACTACCTGGTCTTCGATCTCGACGAGCCGCCCAACGGCGGCGAGCCGTGCCTGTCGCGCGGAGTGGCGATCTCGTGCCCGCCGAACATGCACCGGCCGATGAACGACACGCTCTATAGCAATCGCGGCGACGGCACGTTCGAGGATGTAACCGTCGCTGCCGGCATGGAGGATCAGCCGGGAGCGTATGGCCTCGGCGTGGCCGTGGCCGACCTGGATCGCGACGGTTGGCCGGATATCTACGTCGCGAACGACACGCAGGCCAACTTCCTGTGGCAGAACCGCGGCGACGGCACGTTCGAGGAGGTCGCGCTGTTCAGCGGCGTGGCGTTGAGCGAGAACGCGCAAGGGCAGTCGGGCATGGGCGTCGACCTCGGCGACGTCGACGGCGACGGATGGATCGACATCCAGGTGAACAACTTTTCCGAAGAGCCGTGTGCGTACTATCGCAACCTCGGCGACGGGACATTCGCTGACCTGACGGCGGAGTCCGGGCTGGGGCAGGCGACGTTCATGTCGCTGAGCTGGGGGTCGAGGTTCTTCGACTACGACCACGATGGCCGCCTCGACCTCATGATCGTCAGCGGTCACATCCAGGCGCGTGCGGCCGAGCTCGGGGTCAACCAGTCCTTTCCGCAGTGCATGCAGGTCTTCCGCAACGTCGACGGACGGCGATTCCTCGACGTGAGCGCGGAGATGGGCGAGGTGATGAAAGCCGCGCGCAATCACCGCGGCCTCACGACAGGAGACATCGACCGGGATGGCGACCTCGACGTCCTCGTCACTCTGCTCGATGGCCCGCCGCTCCTGCTCGAGAACAACGCCTCCGGCGGCGGGGGATCGGTGGCATTCGAGCTCGAAGCGACGCGGTCGAACCGCGAGGGCATCGGTGCGCGCATCGAGATCGCGGTCGGCGCGACGAAGCAAGTGCGAGAGGTCACGCGCGGGGGGAGCTACCTGGCCGCGAACGACGTCGCGGCCCACTTCGGCGTCGGCGCCGCGAAGAAGCTGGACAGCGTCCGCATCGACTGGCCGTCCGGTGCGGTGACGACGCTCGCGAACCTCGCAACGGGTCGCACGTATCGCGTGCGCGAGTCGGACGGAAGGGCGGAGGTCGTTCGGACGTTCGCTCGACGTTGACGTCACTCCGGGGCGATCTTCGCCGCTTCCTCTCGCACCAGGGCGATGTGCAGCCGCAGGTGGTAGAGCTCCTCGGCATACGAGAGCGGCACCGTGACTTGCGCGACTTCCCGGTCGAGGTGCTCGAGCTCGGCGCGACAGGACACGAGTTCTTCTGCCTCGGGACCGGCGTAGAGCCGAACCTCCAGCTCCTTCAGCGTGCGGTACCACCGGTAGATGCGGGCGCGTACGCGCCAGCGATAGGTCGGCGGGACGATCTTGAAAAGCGGGATCATCAGCGTCAGCAGGGGAACGAGAAAGACCTTCAGGCGGTCGATCAGCGTCGCAGCCCAGAACGGCAGATACCGCTGCAGGAACGGTGGCCCCGAGCGATAGAACCGCTTCGCCTCCGGGCTGAGCGGCAGATTCAGGAAGCGCGGCGTCGGGAATTCCCCCGCCGAGGCGAGCAGTCCCGCTTCGGAGTGCGCCTCGTGCGCCGCTTCCAGGAGCAGCACGGCGAGCGCCGGGTGCAGATCGTTTCGAATGACGAGCGTGGCCGCGGGCGCGAGCAGTGTGACCTCGCTCGACGGAACGTTGCGCGCGGGGTCGACGACTCCCTCGGGAAGGATGACGCTCGAAAGGAAGCGGTGACGGCGAGCGAAGGCGTCGGCCCGCTCCATGCTCATCAGCCGGACGCGGTAGTCAGCCAGCAGGCTGCGGATGAGCTCGGAATCTTCGGGTGCGACGAAGAAGGCGGCATCGGTCTCACCGCTACGGAGCGCTTCGGCAGCCTCCGAACCGCCGAGTGCCACGAGCTGCGTCGGCGTCTCGGCGGCCGCACAGTCTTCGAGCAGCCGAAGAGCGACCGCGCGCGTCCCGCTGCCCTCAGGGCCGACAGCCACGCGGCGAGCCCGCAGGTCGACGACTCTCTCGGCTTCGATCTGCGGACGCGTGAAGATCCACAACGGCTCGAAGTATAGGCTGCCGAGTGCGGAGAGGTTCTCTCGCAGGCTCGTCGGCGCAGTGCCGCCTTGGACGAACGCGGCGTCGACCCCCTCCGACTTCGTCAGGAGATCGAGATTCTCCAGCGAGCCCGACGTCTCGCGGATCTCGAGCGTGATTCCCTCTCGCGCGAGAACCTCGCGGTAGCGCTTGGCGTGACGGTAGTACGCCCCGTCGGCTGACGCGGTGCCGATCGTCAGGTGATCCGGGGGCGCGGGCTCGACGAACTGATATGCCACGATGAAGCCGATCACCGTGATAACGAGCGCCGGCCCGTAGACACGGAGCCGGTCACGCAGAGGACTGTCGGTTCGGTCTCTTGGCTCGTCGCGCTTCATGCCGCTGGCTCCTCGATGGGTTGTATGGGCCGCTGCGTTCGGCAGACTCTCTCACCTTGGATCGTCGTCATCGGTCAGCGGGTAGCATTCCCCACGCGCGGGGATTCCAGTTGAAGAGACAGGGCTGCCGCACTTACGATCGCCGACAGCGAGCGGGCGTGGATCGCCTTCTTCTGGGCGAGTGGATTGTAGGGGACGGCAGATGGACCAGCGCATTTCTTCCTCGAGCTTCGTCGTAGTCAGTGCTCTTGTCATCCTCGGCTGTTGCGGGCATGGGCTTCGCGCACAGGATCCTTTCTTTTCCACCATGCTCGCCTTTGACGGCGAGGATGACTACGTCCAGGCCGACGTGGCAGCGATTCCACCGACGGGGGATTTCACGATTTGCCTGTGGGCGAAGGCAGTGTCCTTTCCGGCGCGCTATGCAGAGATCGTTTCGCAGCACGGTGGGCCGACGGGCCGGCATTTCTACCTCGGCAAGGCGGCCAGCGGCAACATCCGCGCCGGCGACAGTTGGAACGAAACCGGCGTGCCCTTTCCGGTCGATGGCGACTGGCACCATTACGCGCTGGTGAAGAGCTCATCCGACACGAGGCTCTACGTTGACGGTCTGCTACGTGCGAGCGCGGGACGGGCCATCGTCCAGCCCGCTGGCTCGGAGTTCCGCATCGCCCGGCAGTATGGTGGGCACGGAGAGTACTTCCACGGGTCGGTCGATGAGATCAGCATCTGGAACATCGTCCTCGATGCGCACAGTATTCGCCGGATCATGCACACGACCTCGATCGACGGGAGCTGGGGGTTGGTGTCCTACTGGCAGCTTGACGAAGGCGCGGGGGGGACGTTCCGCGATTCCGTCACCGGAAGCTCGGGTGTGCTGCACAACATGGGCTCGGGAAACTGGCCACTCTCCACCGTACCTCTTGCTCCCGCCCAGATCATCGTCGACTTGCCAGGCCGGGATGACACGGACGACGAGACCATCACGATACCGAACGGCCGCCCCGCGTACGCTTTCCTCGTGAGCGGATTCCAGCAGAACGCGAACTTCGACATGTTCCATTTCTACGCGTTCGCGAAGTGCCTTCTCTTGGAGGATGCCTACGTTCACTACTCCCGTCGGAATCCACAAGATCACCCTCAGAGTCGATGAAGTCGGTGACGGCCGCTGGAAGGGGGACACCGATCACGTCGTCGTCGCCGTGAAGTGGACGAGCGAGCCGGAGTTCCGCCGCGGCGACAGCAACGACGACGGCAGGATCAACATCGGCGACCCGATCGCCTCCCTCGATTTCCAGTTCAGCGGCACGTTCGCGCCAGCGTGCATGGATGCGCTGGATTTCGATGACAACGGGCAGATCGCTATCAGCGATCCCATCGGTAATCTCAACTTCCAGTTCCTGGGCACCGCGCCACCGGGATCGCCAGGATTGGAGTGCGGCACCGATCCGACCGAGGACGGGCTGGGCTGTCAGAGCTCAGCCGCTTGCGCAGGCGGATAGGCGAGAGGTCGTTCGCTCGTCACGATCTCGCGCGTCGCCTCTACCGCGGCCACGCGAGGTAGACCACGTGCCGGGGGCCCTTATGCCTCGGGCGGTGGAACTCGACACGGAAGCCCCAGGACTTCAGCCGCTTCTCGAACGCGACGACCGGCCCTTCCGACCAGACCGCGAGGCAGCCCTCGGGCCGTAGCGCTTTTCGAGCCCGGATCATCGCGTCGCGGCTGAACGGATCGTCGGTGCCGGGCGGGACCGGGTACGGCCCCTCGTAGAGGTCGAGCACGATCGCATCGAAGCGCTCGTCGATTGAACCCTTGGCAGCGCGGCCGATCAGGACGCCGACGTCGACGATCTTCAGACGTACGCGCGGATCGTCGAGCGCGTTCTTCGACAGATCGGCGATCGGGCCGCGGTTCCAACGGGCGACCGTCGGATCGATCTCCGCCGTGACGACCTCGGCGCTCGCGGGCAAGACATCCAGAGCGGCACGCAGCGTGTAGCCCATGCCGAGGCCAGCGATGAGCACTCTCGGAGCCGTGGCCTTCGCGAGCGGCTGGCAGGCCATCTCGGCCAGTGCGACCTCGGACCGATGCATCCGACTCGACATCAGCGGACGTCGATCGATCGTTATAACCCATTCGTCCGTTCCGAGACGAACGAGCTCGAGCTTGCCCGCGGAGGTCTCCGCGCTGTCGATCGTATTCCAGGGACGTGGCATGAGGAGGCATTTTCCGCGTGCGGTCGACGATTGCAACGTCCCATTGGGCACATGGCGCCGACGAAGCGACGCCGCGACGACGCCTTCCCTCGCGGTGGGCTGACGCCCGAGGCCCTGATCAGGGTGCTGTACGTCGGCGCAGAATCGGCGACAATGCCGCCACCTACGAACGGCCATTCTCCCCCGCGTTTCTCCAACGACTCCCATGCCCGATTCCGCCGCGAATTCCGGTCCGTCTCCCGATCTGTTCTTCCAGACGATCAACGCGTTCCAGCGTACGGAGGCGCTGCGGGCTGCCATCGATCTCGACATCTTCTCGGCGATCGCCGCAGGCCACGACACGGCCGGCGACCTCGGGAAGCGCTGCGGCGCTGCAGAGCGCGGCATGCGAATTCTGTGCGACTACTTGGTGATCATCGGCTTCCTGGCCAAGGAAGACGCGAGCTACTCGCTGACGCCCGACACCGCTGCGTTCCTCGATCGCGGCTCGCCGACCTACGTCGGATCGACGATCGACTTCTTGCTCTCGCCGGATCTCCTCGAAGCGTTCCGCGGCCTCGGCGATGCCGTGCGTCGGGGCGGCACGGCGATCGAAGCCGGTGGCACCGTCAGCCCGGAGAACCCGGTGTGGGTCGACTTCGCTCGCGCGATGGCACCGCTCATGGGCGCCGCGGCAGACCCGGTGGCGGAGCTTCTCGGCGTGCGTGACGGGGACAGCTGCAAGGTGCTCGACATCGCGGCAGGCCACGGGCTCTTCGGGATCTCGATCGCCCGGCTCAATCCTCACGCCACCGTAACCGCTCTCGATTGGGCCAGCGTGCTCGAGGTCGCCATCGAGAACGCGCAGTCGGCGGGCGTCTCCGATCGGTACGACACGATCTCCGGCGACGCGTTCGAGGTCGACCTCGGTGGCGGCTACGATCTCGTCCTGCTGACGAACTTCCTGCACCACTTCGACGTGCAGAAGTGCGAGGGGCTCCTGCGCAAAGTGCACGCGAGCCTGAAGCCCGGAGGGCGCGTCGGCACGCTCGAGTTCGTGCCGAACGAGGACCGTGTCTCGCCGGCCGCGACGGCGACGTTCAGTCTCGTGATGCTGACGTCGACACCGAGCGGCGATGCGTACACGTTCTCCGAGCTGGACGCGATGTTCCGCAACGCGGGCTTCGCGCGCAGCGAGATCTGCGACGTGCCCCGCTCGACGCAGCAGCTCGTGATCTCGTACCGGTAGCAGCTCGTAGCTCGAGCGGCGGTCAGTCGAGGTGGTAGACCTCTTCCATCGCCGCCCACCATTCGCCGTCCTTACGGTTCGGCAGCGGCTTCTGGCACGGATCGGTTTCCTTCCACCACTTCTTGATGATCGGTTCGTCGCCGAGCTTCTTCATGTCCCCTTCGAAGTCGTCGCCGACGTACTCGAAGTAGCTGAAGAGGTAGTACTCGCCGTCCGGCATCTGGCGCAGGTAGATCGAGTAGTTGCGGATGTTGCTCTCGCTGACCGCGCGGTCGACCTCGGCCCACGGCGCCGCGTGAAGCTCCTTGTAGTACTCGAGCTTCTCCTTCTTGACCCCGATGACCGATCCGAACCGCTGCACCTGCGACTCCGGTGACGTCGCGCATCCAGCGATGGCGCTCGCTGCGAGAATCAGTGCGGCGAGCAGCATGCGTCCGTTCATTCGTCGCTCTCCTCTTCCGTTCTGCTCAGGGTCTCCCGCCACCAGCGTCCGAGATGACCCAGCGCTTCCCCGATCGGCTCGAGCGTGCTGACGACGTGGACCGATCGTTCCGGATGGGCGTCGCGCCACTTCGCGGACTCGACGACATCGAGCGGCACGCGCTCGAGCTTCTCGTCGGGTGCGTCGACGCAGACTCCCGTCTCGAGGTTCCACTTGCGCCCTGCGGAATCGACGACTGCGTCGTCCTTCAGCACGAACGTCCGACCGTCGCTTTCCCACGCCCACGCGAAGTGCTTCTCCGGATCCAAGCGAACCACGACGGCGCGGCCGCCGCGTCGATCGTGGACGATCGGCCGTTTCTTGAGCTCCTGGTAGCGGTAGAGCTTGGCGCGTTCGGCTTGATCCATCACGAAGCCGAGCCGAGCGGGCTGCGGGTCGAGCTTCAGGACCTGCAGGTGGCGATCGTGCCAGAGCGCCGCCTTGTCCGCGTCGCCCGCGCTCGTCGCGATGCGGTTCATCGTTTCGACGAACTCGCGCTCCCACGTGTAGCTCGACGCGATCTCTCCCAGCTCGAGAGCCGCAGCGGCTCCTTGTCGCGTCGCGACGGCCTCCATCAGGCTCGCCACGCGAACGGTGGCCAGCCGTCGCTCTCTCACGAGCTGCGCTTCGATTCCCTCGGCCCGCGCGTCGTCGCCGATCAGCGCTGCCGCATCGCTGAGCCAGAGCACGTCCTGCGGATTCGGGATGACGAGCTTCTCGATCGAGGCGATCGTCGCGCGAGCAGCATCCTCGAAGCCGTGCTGATGTTGCCGTACGGCGGTCAACGTCAACAGTCGGACCGCATCGCTGGGTGAGAGCTCGCTCTCGGTTGCCCAACGACTGACCCGCTCGGAGATGCCGGCGAGCCATGCTTCGACGTTTGTCCAACCGCTCGTGTCCTCGGGGAGCCACGTGCGCAGGAGCGAGTCGCCGAGCCTGCGCCGGTAGCGCGTCGAGCTCGGGAGCGAGCGCGTGTAGGAGGAGTACCCACCGCCCGAGGTTCTGTAGACCATCGTGCCGTAGGACAGTCGGCCGCCGACGGGTGGCGGGACGAGGACGTGTCGCAGCCCTTTGAGCGCTGCTTCGGTATCGCCGCCGCTTGCCAGAAACAGCGTCGCCAGCTCGACGGAGCGGCTGTTGCGGTACTCCTGCGTGGCATACTCGTCGACGATGAGTCGACAGATCTCCGCGCAGCGCCCATAGACTTCCGGCGGCGAGAGCTCGCGTTGCCATTCCGAAAGTACGAAGTAGCGGAAGGCGTTGTTCGTGTGCTCGTCGGTTCCCTCCGGCGCCATCAAGTCGAAGACGGTTTCCAGAGCGCGAAGCCGTTCTTCGTCCTCGAGCTGCTCGCGGATCTCCTGGACGAGCCGATTTCCCGTCAACGCGGTCATGCCGTAGAACGAGTATCGGGAGTAGCTGACGTTCGCGCCGCACCAGCGATACAGCGCCACAGCCGTCTCGGTATCGCCGCGCTTGACGAAGCAACGGGCCAAACGCACCGCCCTCCAGTGGGCTTTGGGATCGTGCGTGGTCACCAGCCGGCGCAGATAGGCCGCCCCGGCGTCACCGCCGGCTTTCGGGTGCATCTCCAACACGGCGAGAAGGACGCGCTGCTCGAGCTCGCTCAACGTGCCGGTCGCGTCGCGAGCGAGGGCGTCCGCGATGACCTTCTCCACGCCGTGCTCTGCAACGCGACGCTCGGCCAGCGCCGTGACCATCTCCTCGAACGCCTGTCCCTGGTATTGCTCGCTCCGCAGCGTTCGTAGCCAGCTCTCCATCTCGGCAGCCACGAAGGGCTCCTTGCCGATGGCGTTGAAGATGCTCTGCGGTTTCTGCTTCTCGGCGTCGGTCGATCGGACGGGGTTCGGCGCCCTGGCGAGGAACGCTGCGAGTCCGCCGCGCGCGATCTCGGGGGCGGCCCGCGTGGCCTTCTTCCTCGTCGGATTGGGCTTCGTCGCCGGCCACGTGAAGCGCCGGTTCTGCGAGGACGAGCTGTAGTAGATCCTGCTGCTGCTCCGCTGGAGGCGGGGGAACTCGCGCCACAGGCGACGCAAGGCGACGCGTGCGGCGTCGGGCTCGTCGGCATCGTGGTGCTTCTTGACCAGCGCGATGCTCGCCGGCTCGACGGGCTTCTCCTGCTCGGCCTCCTTGTCCTCCTCGCCCTTGCCGTCCTCGTCCTCGTCGTCCTCGTCGTCCTCGTCCTTGCCGTTCTTCGCTGCGATCGGTGCAGCGGGGGCGCTCGTCGCGGTGGTGGCGACGGACCGTGACCTGGCCACGACCACTCTAGTCGCCGGCACGGCCTTCGCTGCCGGGACGATTTTCATCGCGGGCACGGCGACCGCCTTCGCCTTCGCGGCATCGGCATCGGCATCGGCCTTCTCGTCGTCGTCGGACGGCTCCTCCGGGGGCTTTTCGTATCGCTTCGCCGCGACCGGGTGACCGAGCTGCTTCCAAGCGCGTTCGAGATTCGCGCGGTGCTTGTCCTCGTCCGGATCGAGCTCCGCAAGCCCCTGCAGGACCTCGATCGCCTCGTACGATCGCCCCAGACCGCGGAGCCGCGTGTAGAGATCGTGGCGGAACGACGTCTCCTCCGGGTACTTCTCGATCGCCTTGCGCAGCGCCTCGATGAAGCGAAGCGGCTCACCGGTCCGACGGACGAGGTCGAGGCGCTTCTTCTCGAAATCGACGCTCTCGCCGTCCGCGGCGGCCTTTCGATCCATCACCGCGACGAAGGCGTCGGTGTGCTGGGGCAGGAACGCGTGCTGGAGGTCGCTGTCCAGGCCTCCTTCCTGCTCGAGGGCCAGCTCGAACGCGCGCACGGCGACCTCCAGGCCGCGCTGCGTCTCGCCCGCGTTCTTCCACGCCCGGGCTTGCTCGACCAGGAGTCCCAGCTGCAGCTCGTCCGGCGCATTCCCGGCCAGCTTCTCGAGCAATCGCGCCTGGACGTCGGCGTTGGGATGCTCGTCGCCCTTGTCCATGCTGTAGAAGTCGCGCGATGCGGCTCGGTAGGCCTTGAGGAGGTCGTCCGTCGTGTTCCGGGAGGAGTCCTCCACGAGCTCGACGAACGTCTCCTCGAGCGGGGCTTCGATCTCGCCGGGATACTGGTGTACGAGGCTGAATACGAGGAAGAGACGGTCGCTCGCTTTTGCCTTGCGGTAGGACTCGCGCAGCAGGACTTCGTACTCGTCCGGCTTCAGCACGCTGAATAGCGGTCCGACCGAGTTCAAGTAGTAACCGCCTTGCGCGAGCATCTCCTCGATGCGCGGTCGGACGTGCTCGACGGGCATCGTCAGCTGCTTGCCCGTGAGGCGCTTGAGCTCTCGCAGGTAGTACCACGACACGCCTTCCGGAATACCCTGCTGCTGGATCACGCCGAGGACGTAGTCTACGAGTCGCTCGCCGTGCTCCCGGTCCATGCAGGAGAGGCTTCTCGAGAGGACCTGCACCGACTCCATCAGCCGTCTGTTCTTCGGCACTCTGGAGATCGCGTGCTTCGCGAGGCGTTCGACCGCGGCGGAGTCCTTCAGGTAGCGAGCGGCCGCGTACAGGGAGTCCAGATCGCCGCTGCCTTCCGCGTCGCGCAGGAGCTTCTCGATGTTGCGCAAGAGCGCACGCGCGCCGTCTTCGTCACCGGCAGCGATACGCTGAAAGACCTTCCTCGCGCCGCCGAAGACCGTGGCGCGGTCCTTCTCGGCGCGAGTCGCGCTGGTGTGCGACGAGTGGGCCTGCAGCAGCGCATCCGCACGCTTCTCGTAGCCCCATTGGCGCCACTCTCGACAGAGGTCGGAAAGCAGGGTCTTGTCTTCCGCCAACTCTTCGAGCAGCAGCTCGTCGACTTTCCGCGCCGCGGCCAGATCGCCGTAGGCCAGCGTGACGCGGTGCAGCAGGAGAGCACGCCTCGCGACTCGCGGCATGTGGGCCCTGGTCAGCGCCTTCTTCTCCGCCGTCGCGTCGATCTCGACGGTGTCGCTCTCTGCCCTTGCCTTGGAGATGTCGTCCGCGAGCTGCTTCGTGTAGTCGTTGACCAGATCGCGGTAGCCGTCTTCCGGGCCGGCTGTGGTCAGGAAGCCGGTCAGCGTGCGCGTGTAGTACTTGTCGAAGTCGTCTACGTTGCGCGCCCAGTAGTAGCCCTGACTCGGATCGCGGGTCGTCTTCTTCTTGACGCTGAAGAGCGGCTGTCCACCGACCAGCAGGTCCAGTGCGCGTCGATACGCGGCGGCAGCCTCGTCGTCGCGACCGAGTTGCTCCTTGAGCTCGGCGACCTTCAGCAGGAGGCTGACGTCCGTGAACTCGCCGATCAGCAGCTTCTCATATCCGCGCAGCGCGGCTCCGAGGAAGCGCTTCTGCTCGAACGCATCGGCCACCTTGCGTTGGTAGCCGGAGTAGTCCGATGCCTCGTTCGCCTTGTCGAAGGTCTTCGCGGCGTTGCGGACGTCCCCGCTATCGAGGAAGCTCGACCCGAGATCGAGATACACCTGCGGCGGCACGGCCTCGCCGATGCCGATCAGGCGGCGTCCGAAGCGCAGCATGGCCTCCTTCTTCTTCGGAGACGCGCGACCGCGCGAGAATCCGCTCGACCCGATGCCACCGCGCGCGAGCTCCATCAGCTCGCGCAGGTGCGTCGTACGACGTTCGCCGGCGATCGGCAGGGTCTCCGCCAGCGCGCGCGTCATCATGTCCGAGTCCCGGAGATCCTCCGAGACGTCGGCGACGAGCTGGAAGAGGTAGACCTTGTCGTCCTTGCCGGCCAAGCGCTCGAGGATCGCTCGCCGCGCCCATTGCAGCGTCGCTGGCGACAGGCGCGTGCCCTCCTGGGGATTGTTCGAGTTGAGCAACCCGTCGACCGCGATCGTGAACAGATCGTCCTTGCTGGCGTTTTCGAGCAGATACTGGAAGATCCCGACGGCCTGCTTTCCCTTGCCGAGGGTCTGCAGCGCACGACCGAGCAGCAGGTAGGCATCGATGCGGTCGGGGTGCTCCGCGATGCCACGCCAGTACGCGCTGGCCGCCTCGCGGTGCATCCCCGCGATCTTCAGCACGCCGGCTTCGAACTCCGCGCTCGCAGGGTTCTGATCGAGCTCGCGCATCTCGGTGAGGATCGCGCGCGCCTGGTCGTTGCGGCCCCGCTCGAGCGCACTCATCGCGAGCTGCGTCAGGTACTCCGGCGCGCCCTCGGGGTCGAGCTCCATCAACCTGCGCAACGTCTTCTCGTAGTGGTAGTAGTCGTTGCACATGACGTAGATCCGGGCCTGCTCCTCGAGGAGCCGGATCTCGCTGCCGCCCGTCTGCTTCATGAAGTCGTGGACGATTTCCGCAGCCGACACGGGATCGCCCACCTTCGTGTAGAGGCGCACGAGCAGCCCACTGTCGCGCTTGTCCGCCTTGCCCGCGAGCAGCTTCTCCTCGATCTCGATCGCGACGTCGGCGAGCTTGCCGAGCCTCGACGCGGTCGCCATGAGACGGTCTTCGACGTAGCGACGGCGGCCCGGAGAGTCGACGCGCAGCCAGACGCTCTTCCAGCGCTCGTAGGCCTTCTCCTCGTCGCCGGTCTCGGAGTAGAGCCATGCGAGACGGGTTTCGAGGTCAGCGGAGAAATCCTCCGGTCCACGTGCGGCGCGCAGGCCTTCGAGCACCTGCGCCGCCTTGTCCTGACGGCCGACCTGTTCCCAGGCTTCGGCGAGTTGAGCGCGCTCGGAGGCGTCGGGAGCCGCGACGGCGTCCATGCGCGCGAGGACCGCTCGCATCTCGGCTTCCGCGCCGCGCGCCTTGTGGAGGTCGAAGAGGAACTGCAGTGCGGCGACCTTGTCGCGATCGGAGCCGTTCGCGACGACCCGCTCGGCGAAGTCCTTCGCGCTCTCGTCGAGACCGAGCTCCATCGTCGCTCCCGCAGCCGCGAGCAGGCCTCCGATCTGCGCGTGATCGGCGCAATCCGACCACACGGCGAGACCCTTGTCGCGCTCGCCGCGCTCGAGGTAGTAGCGCGACAGACCGGAGCGCCACTCGAGGCGGCGCGGCTCGGCCGCGATCATCTCTTGGAAGTTCGCGACCAGCAGATCGTCCCGCCGTGCCTCGCGGCAGATCTCCAGCAGCTCGCGCCGCATGTCGACGGTGAACTCGCCGCCTTCCTTCTTCTTCGCCTCGTCGAACAGCTCGAGCGCCTTTTCGGCGTCGCCGCGCTCTCGCAAGAGGTCGATCCAGGTCGAACGCGCCTCGTCGGAGAGCTCGGGCTCGGCGGCGAAGCGCTCGACGAGCTTGTCGAGCTTCTTGTCGCGCCGGTAGGACTCGGCGAGGACCGTGAGCGCGTAGCGCCGATCGCGCCGCAGCTTCGCCGACTTCGTCGCTTCCCACGACGATTCCTGGGCCCGCTCCATGTCGTCGGCGGCCATCGCCCACTCGGCGATGCGGATCAGCTGCTTGAAGCGGACGCTGCCCTCCTCGGCGGGCTTGTAGAGCTCCAGAGCTTCCTTCGGCTTGCCCGCGAGCGCCAGAATGACGGCAGCGCGGTTCTTGAACACCGCGTCGCGATCCGCGGCGAACGCGGCGAGGTCGCCCTCGACATCCTTCAGGCTCTTCACCTCGACGCCGGTCGACTTCAGGAGCGCCAGACGCAGGCGGATCCGTCCGGCCAGATCGTCGTCCGGCTTCGTCTCCAGGGCCTTCAACGCGTCCAGATAGTGCGTGACCGCATCTTTCGTCTTGCCGGCCGCATCGAGAAGCTGCGCGATGCGGAACTGCGCCATCGGACCGGGCGCGAGCTCCGCGGCCTTTTCGAAGAGCTCGCTCGCTTCGTCGACGTTGCCGTAACGCCAGTGAAGCGACGCGGCAAGCCACAGCGGAGCGAGGGCCTTCTCGTCGGCCGCGATGATTCCTTCCAAGCGCTCGAGCACCGGCTCGAGAGCTTCGTGTTCCAGAAGCGCCGCCTGATAGAGCGGGTCGTCCTTCGCCGTGAAGGGATCCTCCGCCAGCGTCGCCTGCAGCTTGGCTTCGAGATCCGCCGGCAGGTCGTCGGTCGCGGCGCGGGAGAGCGCGACGAGCACGAGACAACAGCACGCGGCCGCGTGCCGCCAGCGACGTCGACGGTTTCGAAGGCTGAGAGGAACGATCATGGCGCGGCTCCTGTCGTGCGAGCGGCTGCGCGCCGTTGCGGCCAGCGGCGAACGAGCAAGTCTCCCAAGTATGCGGCGAGAGCGAACAGCAGGCACCACGGCCAGCAGCGCATCAGGCGCAGCTCCGCGCCGTCCCCTCCCGGCAGCGCACGGAATCCGGTGACGGCGGCGAGCTCTCGGTGAGTGCCGCCCGTCGTCGATGCGAGCAGCGCGAGGTCGAGCGATCGCCGCGGGTCGACGTTGCGCTCCGGCGCCGCCGCGTGCCATGCGGGCGATACGAGATGCGCCGCACCGCCGGGCCAGTCCGTCGCGCTCACCTGCAGGCGAAGCGTCGCGCGGGCCATGTTGCGAACCGCCGCCTCCTCGAGCAGGCGTGCGGTGAAGAGGCCGGGAGCGCGCTCTTCGAACTCGAGCTCCTGCGCGGTGCCGTCGTCGCGAAGACGTTCGGCACGCGGCAGGTGCCGCCTCGCGGTGAGACGGCGAGCGATCACGCGAGCGCCGCGACGATCCCGTTCGATCGTCCACGCGAACGGCTGCGGGTGCTCGCGGGCCGTGCGCGACAGGACGCGCAGCAGCCACGAACCGTAGCCATTCCACTCGCTCCACGACTCGGTGCCGTCTCCGACCGGTTCGGTCGCCAACGCGGTCACGCGTCCCAGGCCGTGGCGCCAGCTCGTCAATACCGGATGGTGCTCTTCGGTCGTCTCGATGATGACGTGTGCTCCGGGGCGCGAACGCGTCTCGACGTACCCCGCGAGCTGCGGTGCGTCCGGTCGCGCGATGTCGCCCCACCAACCGCTGGCGCCGCCGAAGCTGACCGGATGGACGCCGGGGCGGTACGGCGGGATCTTCGACGTCGACGGCTGTTTGAGCAGGATCTCGGGGATATTGAACCGATTCGACGCGGCGTAGAAGTGGCCCTTGCCCCAATTGGCGATGTCGACGAGGAACTCGCTGTGCGCGTCGCCGCCGACGAGGACCGTCGAGACGTTGATTCCCTTCGCGGTCATGCGCCGCGTCAGGGTCTCGAAATCACCGGCTTCGACGCCGCCGTCGGTCAGCACGAGCACGTGCTTGTAGCGCGTCTGGACGTTCTGCATCGCGTAGAACGCCTC
>CAYMRB010000029.1:0-40427 GCA_964392615.1 uncultured Planctomycetia bacterium
CCTCCTCGGGGCCCCGTTTCTCATTGGGTGGGCGGCCTCCGCCCCCGACTCCGAGACCGAGTGGCAAGCTTCTCGCGGTCCACCCACCTCACCGAGCGCGAGCCGGAACAGCGCCCCCGGTCTGCGCCAAAACGAAAGCAGGGGCCCGGATCGGGCCCCTGGCTCGGGAAGACTCGGCATCGCCGTCCCGTTGATCGGCGACGCCGTCCGGTGTTCAGCAGGCGGGCGCCCGGAGAGCCCGGTCGCCCGCCCGCCGCACGGATTTCTGCGGCGGGTCGCCAGGTGGCGGGTTGCCGGGTGGCGGGCCACCGGGACTACAGCTTCCGATCTCCGCCGGCGTCTCGCCGTGGATGATCGGCAGGAAGTTGCCCTCGATCGGCGTGCCACCGACGGTTGCCTCGAAGGCCGTCACGACGACCTCCGTCGTGGTCGCACCGTCGATCAGCGCGAACCCGAGGTCGTAGGTGCCGACCGGCAGCGAGATCTCCGCGCACCCCATGTCGTTGGTGTACGCGAGGCCGATGAGCACACCTTGATCGTTGTAGATCCCGATGTCCTCGTCGTTCGCTACCAGGCCGTTGACGAAGCCACGGACAGACAGCGCCTGGCCCGGTGCCGTGGCCGAGATCGCGGTGTAGATGAAGTCGTGCTCGATCAGCATGATCTCGCCCTCCGCCGGCACGGTCACCTCGACCGCGTTCGGCATGAGTGACGCGGGCGGCACGTCCTCGCCAGCCGGCACGAGGATGAAGTCTCCCGCCGGCAGCCAGAAGTCGAAAGTGCCTCCCCAGGCGTCGCCGAGGACGAGCTCCTCGTTCGTCGTCGGGTCGACGGCGATGATCTCGCCCGAGATCGGGAACTGGTCGGTACGCAATTGACCGGTCACCCGCGCTCTTCCGGCCCCGAGATTCCAGTCGATGACACCGTTCGGCACGGCTTGCCCGTCGATGACGAGTTCCATCGTGCCCTGGTTGTCGACGACCCCGAACTCGACGAACAGCGGCTTCACCGAGCCTGCCGGGATACCGTGCCAGAGCTCGATCTCCCAGCTACCCGACATCATCGTCAGGCTGTACTCTCCCTGCGCGTTCGTCGTCGTGCGAGGTCCGGGAGAGAAGCTGTCCGCTCTCTCGGTCTCGACGTCGACTCCCGCGACCGGGTTGCCCTCGGCGTCGCGAACGGTGCCGTTGACGACGACTCCGTCGAGACCCAGCTGGAAGTTGAGGACATAGGCTTCGCCTTGCTGCGTAACGCCGTCACCGGTGATCCCGTCTCCGTTGACCGTGATGGTCACCGGACTCGGCGCGGTGAAGTCGGGCGGCAGCTCATCCTCGAACAGCATGACGGTGTACTGCCGCTCCTGGTCGGCGGGCAACGCCACCGAGTACGAGCCGCCCACCGGCTCGATGAGCGTCATGGGATCGGCGCCCTGGAGGATGAGGACCGGAGCGTCGATGGTGACGCCGGCAGCCTGCAGCGAGCCCGTCAACGTGTGAGACGGTGGCGCTCCCTGACCGGCTGGCGTGAAGAACTCGAAGTCCTGCGTCAGCTCGATCAGCGACTGCGATTCCGGCACCGTCACCGTCACCGGCAGCGGCGGGATGAACTGAGGCGGCGGGTCGGCCAGCTCGGCGATGAGCACGAACGAGCCGACTCCGAGCGGCAACTCGTACGCGCCGCTGACCGCCGATTCCGCCCAGCTGGCGTCGTCGACGTCCTGACCCTGGACGACCAGCGCCAAGACTTCGGCTTCGACCCCCTGACCGTCGACGGTGACCGTTCCGGTCATGACCGCCGTGCGCGTCGGCACGACGATCGTCACCGGGCTCGGCGGCTGCGTGTTGTTCGGACCCATCACGCGCACCAGCATCGGCGGCGGAGGCACCGCATCGGCCGGCAGACCCCAGTCCACCTCGAGCTCGAACTCACCGATCGGCAATCCGATCGAGAATTGGCCCAGACCGTCCGTGTGCGCCTGCGACACGTCGAAGTCGGATTGCATGTCGATCGCGAAGATCTCGACGCCCGGCAGCGGTGTCGGAGGACTGCCCTGGAGCACCACGGAGCCGGTGATCGTCGCCGCGGATCCCTGCAGCACGAACTGTACGAAGCTATCGTCCGGCAGACCGCTCGAGTCGCCCACCACGCCCTCAGCGGAGACGGAGACCGAGTGTGGCGGCGGCGATTGCATGCCACCGGGCAGGCTCCACGCCGGGATGAAGAACATGAAGTTGCCGGCCGGCAGGCTCACCGGTGACGGACCGTGGCCCAGGTGGGCGTTGGTCACGTGATTGTCGGTGGTCGTACGGACCTCGACCTGGCAGAAGACCGGATCGCCGCGTGCGTCGACCGCTGCGACACTGATCGAAGCGGCAGCCGTGAGCATCTGGAAGTCGAGCTCGGTGATCGGCGATCCGTCGACGGTGATCGTCTCACCGCTGACGGTGATCGTCGTCGGATCCGGCGGAATCCAGCCCGGCGGAACCGAGAACGGATCCACGCGGACCAGGTAGGTACCGTCTCCGACCGCGATGTCGTAGTAGCCGTTCGGCGACGTGTTGCGGCCACCGACGAAGCGGTGCGAGCTCGGATCGTCGAGCACGACGAACGCGTTCGGCAACGGTTGACCGGTCGAGTCGGTGACCTGGCCGCTCAGCGAGACCGCCGCCTGATTCACCGTGAGCTCGTACGTCCCGGTGACCGCCACACCGTCCACCGAGATCGTGTCTCCGACCACGACGAGACGCACCGGTGGCGGAGGCAGGAAGCCCGGCGGCAGGCTTGGCGGATCGACGACCATGTCGTAGGAGCCGTCGTTGAACGACAGCGAGAAGTTGCCGTTCGGATCCGTCGGGCTCTCGGCGATGCTGTGGTGCTCACCGGTCGTCGGATGGACCCTGACGTAGCCGTTGATACCGAAGCCCTGGCCGTCGACGAGGCGACCGGACAACGTCGCGCCACCCTGGGTCAGCGCGAAGTTGATGATGCCGTCGTCGAGCGTTGAGTCGTCGCCGTGCGCGCTCTCGGTAATCGTGGCCGAGCCATCGATCGGGTTGACCGACACGGTGACGTCGACCGGATCCGGAGGCAGGAAGCCCGGCGGCAGACTGAACTGGCCGACGGAGACGCGGAACGAGCCCGCACCGACCGAGAGGCTGTACGTGAACTGCGACTGGGCATTCGGCTCGGCGTGTCGACCCGCGACGTAGTGATGGTGCACCGCGTCGTGGATCTCGACGTATGCCGGGATACCGCCGATTTCGGTGCCTTCGCCGTCGACGAAGTACACCCGGCCGGTGATGGTTGCCGGTGCCGTGCCGAGCGTGAAGTTCTGGTCGGTCAGCGAGGTCTCTCCGATGACGATGTTGATCGGCGACGGGGCCGCGACACCCGGCGGCAGGCTGTGCGAATCGACCTCGATCCGGTAGCTGCCAGGCGGCAGCGGGATCATATAGGACCCCGTCATGTGATCGCTGTGCGAATCGCCGCGGTAATTACCGCTGCCGTCGAACGCCTGCAGGCGCGCCGGCACGCCGCTGCCGTCTCCGTCGCGGATCGTTCCGGAGACCGACGTGGACGTCATGCTCAGCAGGATCCTGAGCAGGTTGTTCTCGTACGTGACGCCGTCGGTCGTCTCGACCTGGATCTGGCCGTCCGACACGGACACGCGCACCGGAGGCGGCGCCGTGAACCCTGGCGGCAGCGAGAACGGATCGACGCGAACGTTGAAGATGCGGTCGCCGATCGGCAGGTGGAATTCGCCGTACGGCGGGTGTGCGGGCGAGCCGGCGAAGTGGTGTCCCTCGGTCGGGTCGATCGCCTCGACGAATGCGCCCATGCCCTCGTACACGCCAGGGCTGCGCTCGAACTGCACCATGCCGTCGAGCATCGTGCCACCCGTCTGCAGGAAGATGAACTTCCTCTCCGCGTCGTTCGAGCAGTCCAGGGTCTCGCCATCCACCGTCACGGTCTCACCGCGGACGGTCAGCTGGATCGGCGGCGGTGGCAGCGCTCCGGGAGGCAGCGAGCCGCCGTCGACCTGGATCTGGAAGTTGCCCTCGCTCAGCGGGAAGGCGAAGTAGCCGTCCATGTGATCCGTCCACGTGCCCGCCATGTGAGTCGGCGGCGTGTTCGCGTCGTTGGACGGGATCATGAGCTGGACACCGCAACCCACAGGGTAGACCTCCGGGTTGGTGGTGATCGCGCTGCAGTCGACGACCGCGGCGCTCGTATCCACGCCGTCCGCTGGCATCAGGATGTAGCCACGGAACGTCGCCTGCGCCGCGCCGAGCGAGAAGCCGACGTCCTCGACGATCGTGTCAGCGTCGACGACCACGGTCTGAGGCTGCGGTGGAGGCGTGCCGTGAGGCAGCGAGAACGGATCGACCTGCACCACGTACGTCCCCGGCGGCAATGTGATGTGATAGTCGCCCTGCGGGTCCGTATGCGTGCCACCCATGAACTGACCGGTGGCCGAGTCGTCGGCGAAGATGTGTGCGTTCACCCCGATCTCGCCTTGCGTCACGGCGCCGGAGACGCCGCCGCCGCCCGACTGGAGCTCGAGGACAAGACGGGTTTCCTCACCCTCCGTAACGGTCGTTGCGGTCGGCGGGAACGAGATGGTGGTGGCACCGTCAGTCGTCGCCACCGAGATCACGACCGGAGGCGGCAGCAGCATTCCCGGAGGCACCGAGCCCGGCTCCATACCGGTTCGGTACGTGCCGTCCGAGACCGGGATCGAGAAGAACCCGGAGCCGTCCGGAGCCGTCGGACCGCCGCTGACGAAGATCGAGTAATTGCCCGACGGGTCCTGCGCGAGCAGGTCGACGTGGGCGAACATGCCGTTGCCGAACTCGTCGCGGACGTAGCCGGAGAGGAAGGCAGCGGATCCCTGCGGGACGAAGTTGACGACGCCGTCGTTCGCGACGTTGTCAGCGCCACCCTCGGGATCGACGCCCGCGGTGTTCGCCTCGGACACGGTCGAGCCGGAGACCGACACGCGCACTCCAGCCGGCGGCATGATGCCCGGCGGCAGCGAGAACGGCTCGATGCGCAGGTCGTACGCCCCGTCACCGAGGTGCACGTCGTACCGCCCATCGCTGTGATGCGTGAATACGTCGCGGATGAACCGGTTCGACGCCGCGTCGAAGATCGCGACATTCGCCGGCAGCGGGTTGCCCTGAGACGTCTTGACGGAACCGCGAACCGCACCGGCCGCGGAACCCGCCTGCAGGACGACGCGCGTCAGGCCACCGTCGTCGATGGTCGTCGCGCTGTCCGAGAACGTCACCGTCGTCGTCTCTCCGGACGTCGCGACGCTGAGGTTGACGCGCGGCGGAGGCTGCACCCCCGGCGGCAGGCTGTGCGGATCCACTTCGAGGAAGTACGAACCGTCGCCGGACGTGATCTCGAAGTTGCCGGTTCCCGGATCGGTCGGCGCGCCCATCACGAAGCGCGGCGGCTCGTTCGGGTTCGCGGACGGGATGAGCAGTCCGACGAAGAGCGGCAGCGGATTCCCCTGCGAGTTCAGGACGCGGCCGTAGATCGCGCCGCCACCTGTTTCGACGACGGGGTTGATCGTGCCGTCGTTGTCGGCGTTTCCGGTGCCTTCCGTGTCGTTCTCGGTGACGGTTGTACCGCTGACCGAGAATGTCGTCGGACCGGGCGGCAGGAAGCCGGGGGGCAGCGACTCGGGCGCGACCCACAGCTTGAAGTTGCCCTCTCCGACCGGCATGAAGAAGTGGCCGCCGGGGTCGGTGAAGAGCGTGTACGCGAAGTCCTCCGGAATCTCCGACCTGTCCGCGGTCGACACGACGAGGCGACAGCCGATGCTGATGCCGCTCGACGAGCGAACCTGGCCTTGGACCATGGCGCTCGCGCCGGCGAGGACGAAGTTCACTGTGCCGTCGTCGATCTCGTTGCCGGTGCCGGTCGTGTCGTCCTCGATCAACGCGGTCCCCTCGACGCCGACGCGCACCGGTGCGGCCGGAATCGTCGGGAACGTCAGAGCGATGCCGTGAGGATCGACGACGACGTACCACACGCCCGGAGGCGCGAAGAGCTGGTACGCGCCCGCGCCGTCCGTGAAGGCGGACGACCGCGGCCGCTCCGAGGCGGGATCGATCAACAGCACCTCGGCGCCGGGAACCGCGATCGGCGTGGCCGTCGAGGTGCGCCGCGCCGTAACGGTGCCCGCGATCAACGCGTCGGAGTTCTGGTTGAACGACGCGATGACGAAGTCGATGTCCGTGCACGCCTCGTCGGGTCCGGCGCCAGCGCACAGACTCGGCGAGCCAATGACGCTGATGTCGCCCGACGGCGTCACGTCGACCTCGACGAAGCTCGGCGGTACAGCGCCCGGAGCGACGACTGCAAGCGATCCGGGCTCCGGAAGGATCTGGTAGAAGCCGGCCGGCAGTGCGATGGCGTACGTGCCGTCAGGTGCCGTGACCGTGTCGTTGATGATCGTGTTGTCGACCGGGTCGCGGGCGACCACGAAGACACCGGAGAGCCCGTTGCTGTCGAGGGTCACCGAACCGCCGGCCGTCGCGACGATCGACGGAATGACGATGTCGACCTGCGTGCCCTCGGTGACCGCGTCGTCGTCCGGGTTCTGGATGACGCCGTCGGACACCGTCACCGGCTGACCGCCGGGGATGATCAGCGCGCCGCTGTCGACGCCCGGCGCGCGGTTGATCGCGAGCTCGTAGGTTCCTTCGCCCAACTCGACGCTGTACGTCGCGTTGTTCGTCTCTCCGACCCGCACCAGCGGTACGGCGCCGTGAATCAGGAATCCCTCGCCGTTGTAGAGATCGAGGTCGACGATCGTCGTACCCTGGTCGTTGACGGCGCCGTACACGGTGCCCGTCAACGTGACGCGCTCGTTGCGCAGCACCAGCGTGACGGCACTGGGTGTCGCGACGCGCGGTGAGCCGGCGACCGACACTGCAACCGGGTCGGGCAGTGACGCGCCCGGAGGCACGCTACCCGGATCGATCGCGAGCGAGAAGTCGCCCGGACCGAGAATCAGCGGCACGCCGTTCGGATCCGGCGGCACGCCGAGATTGAACAGGATATTGCCCGCCGCATCTTGGACTCGGACCGCTCCACCGTAGGGGTTCGTGTCGGAGTCCTGAATGCGCACGGTCACCTGGCCAGCCTGGGCCTGACGCTGCACGGTGATCGTCAGCGTATCGTTGGCGAGCGCGCCCGAGCCGGCGCTCGTCAGCGTCACATCCGTGCCCGCGACGGTCAGCCGCGAAGGAATCGCCGGAGCGACATCTGGCGGCAAGCTCGCCGGGTCGACGATGAGGTCGTAGATGCCGTCCGGAAGCGCGAGCGGGAACGCGTGGCCCGGATCGGTGGGCCCCTCGGCCGCGATGCGCGAGTCAGCGCGGTTGATGACGAGGATGTGCGCGAACATGCGCACCTCGTCGTTGTCCTGGACGATCACGGCGACGCTGGCGCCCGACTCCGTCAGCGTGAACGGGACGACGCCATCGTTGGATGTTCCGGCGCCTTCCGCGATGAATCCACCCGCGACGATGACCGACACGAGCGGTGGAGGCAGGAGCCCCGGAGGCAGGCTCGGCGGGTCGACGGCGACCTGGAACGCGCCGTCGGGCAGCGACAGCTGGTAGCTGCCGTCGGGTGCGGTCGGCACACCGAAGATGACGCGGTCGCTCGCAGGGTCGATCGCGACCACGAACGCGTGCACCGGCTGACCGCCGAGTGTCACGGTTCCCGTGATCGAGTTGCCGCCGCGAGCCAGCGAGAAGTCGAACTCGCTCGAGATGACCGGCACGCCCTCCACCTGCTGCGTGATGACCGGCTCGGCACCGCCGCCCGGAATCGCGACGCTGATGCGGCGCGGATCGGGGAGCGACACGCCGGGTGGCAACGTACCGCCGTCGAGCAGGACGTCGTACGTTCCGGCCGGCAGGAAGATCGAGTACGTACCGTCTGCCGGGTTCGTCGGGCGACCCGCGACGAAGCGCTTGTCTGCTGCGTCCTCGATGAAGACGAACGTACCCATCGGGATCGTCTGACCGCTGTCGCTGAGCGTCACCGTTCCGGTGAGCTGTGCGAGGCTTGTCGCCAGGTTGCCCGCTTCCGTGACGCGGAAGTTGATGATGCCGTCGTCCGCGATGTTGCCGTCGCCGACGGTGTTCGACTCCTGGAAGTTCGCACCGTCGACCTGGACGCGAACCGGATCCGGGATGATCATGCCGAGCGGCAGCGACTCCGGCTCGATGAACACCTTGTACGCTCCAGCGGGCGCACAAAGGCGGAACTCGCCGGTGCCCGGGTCGTTCGGCACACCGTTGATGAACTGGCCGGTCGACGGCTCCTCGAGCACGATGAAGACCGGCAGCGGCCTCAGGTCGGTCGCGGTCAGCACGACGCCGGTGATGCACGTGCCGGCGGTGTTGAGCACGAAGTTCGCGGTTGCGTTCGATCCCGATGTTACCTGGACGCGCTGTGGCGCCGGCGGAGCGAACCCGGGAGGCAGGCTCGGCGGCGCGACCCCGACGTTGTACGTCCCGGGAGGCATGCTGATCGAGTACGCGCCGGTTGCCGGCTCGGTGGGCGCACCACCGAGGAAGTCATTGGTCGTCGCGTCGTGGACCTCGACGAAGCAGCCGAACCCGTTGCTCGAGCCGTCTTGGACCGTACCCGCGATCTGCTGCGCGGCGCTGACGAGGGCGAAGTCGACGTCGGCGTCGTTTTCCGTACCGCTCGCTTCGAGGACGCTGGTCTCGGTCACGGTCACATCGACCGGTGCCGGCGCAGTCGTCCCTGCGGGAAGCGATGCCGGATCGATGCCGATCTCGTACGAGCCCGGCGACAGGTGCAGGCGGTAGTTGCCCGTTGCGCTGTCGCTCCAGTGGCCCATGACGAAGCGGTGGTCACGTCGCTCTTCGACGACGACGAACACGCGCAAGCCACCACCGCCGGGAGCAGTCACCGTACCGGTGATCTCCTGGTCGGCGCTCGTCGGGGCGAGATCGAACTCGTAGCACGGATTGCCGCTACAGTCGCTCGCCGTGACCGTCGCGCCGTTGTCCGTGTTGACGACGATGTTCGCGTCCTGCAGCGCCGCGAGGATCGCAACCGGCTGCGGCGGGACGAGGTGGAACGGCAGCGAATCACGGTTGAGAAGCAGCGAGTAGCTGCCGAGCGGAAGGCGCAGGCGATAGCGACCGGCGCCGAACTCCGTCATCGTCTGCGCGACGATTTCGTCAGTGGCCGAGTCGAGCACCTGCACGTTGACCGCGCCCAGCGGGAACGTGCCGACCTGCGGGACCGTCTCGGTGACGACGCCCGTGATCATGATGCCGGTGTCGGCCGTCGAGCCGTCGCGGACGACGAAGTTTATCGTGCCGTCGTTTTCGGCGTTCGCCGGGGCGCCAGCAGGCGTGACCGTATTGTCCTCGAGCACGGTCGCCGGGCTGCCGGCCTGCACTGCGAGCCGCTGGGAGGTCGGCGGCACGGCGGTCGGCGGCAAGCTCTGCGGCAGCACCTTGAGCTTGTACGTACCTTCGGTCGCGCGGAACGAGTAGGTGCCGTCAGGCGCCGTGCGCACCGCGAGGATGAAGTTGAAGCGCTCCGATCCGGTGCGCGGGTCGAAGAGTCGTAGCTCCGACAGGAGCCCTTGGCCGCCCGCCATGACGACGCGGCCGGAGATCTCCGCGCCGCTCGAGCGGACGTCCTCGAACGTGAAGTTCAGCGCGTTCGAAGACACGCCGTTTCCGGACACCGTCGTACCGGTGACCGACACGACGACCGGACGCGGCGGCAACACGCCGGGAGGCATCGATCCCGGATCGACCGCGATCTCCCAATTGCCCGCGGCGAGCGTCAGGCTGTAGGCGCCCGTGGTCGGATCCGTGCGCGTCGCACGCAGGAACGTATGGTTCTGCGGATTGCGCACGACGACGTCGACGTCGACGAAGAACGTCTCCGCACCGCGGACAACCGATACGACACCGGTGAGCGTCGCGACGGACCGCGTCAAGGCGACGTTGACCGCGGCGACGACGCCGTCGGTCGTGGAGATCACGCCGGCCTGGGACACGCTGATCTGAATCGGGTTCGGCAGAGCGACTCCCGGCGGCAGCGTGTCCGGATTGACGCGCAACTCGTACGCACCGGGGAACACCGGCAGGCGATAGGCGCCGGTGACCTGGTCCGAACGCGCGTGTCCGACCGGCTGGTTGCGTCCGGTATCGAACAGTGCGAGACCGACGGAGGCGGCGCGACCATCGGTCGTGACGACGCCCTCCAATGTCGCGGTGCGTCGGATGAGCTCGAAGTCGATCGTGACCGATGCGGCGGTGGTCCCGTCTTCGGTCGTCACGCCGTCGGCGGTGACCGAGACGCGCTGAGGCGGCGTCGGCGACGCACCCGGCGGCAGGCTCTCGGGATCGACGCCGATCAGGAACGTGCCGTTCTTCAAGATCAGGCTGTACGCTCCGGTCGCCGGATCGGAGCCCGTATCGAAGAGCTCCTTCTCGTCGTCAGGGTCACCGACGACGATGCGGCACCCGACGACCTCGCCCGCTTCGACGGTCTCGTCGCCGTCGAAGTCGAACGTGATCGTCCCCGTCACGTTCGGCGTACGAGTCGTCAGCACGAAATCGAGCGTCGTTATCGTTCCGCCCGCGCCCGTGATCGTCACCGTGCCACCGCTCGAGGTGATCTCCAGCGTGACCGGATCGGGTGGCAGAACGCCGAGCGGGATGCTTTCGGGAACGACGACGATATCCACGGTTCCAAGAGGGAGCTGGAGCGTGTACGCGCCGGCGTTGTTCGTCACCGCGCGGCCGACCTGCTCGTCGCCCTTCTTCGCGACGACGCGAACGTCCTTGAACGTGTTGGTGCCGTCGCCGACCGTGCCTGTGAGGCTCACAGACGCCGATTTCAGCGCGAACGCGATGACCCCGTCGTTGGCCGTGCCGGAGTCCTCCAGGACGTTCGCGGATCCCGCGCCGGTGCTCTCGATCGACACTCGGATCGGCTGCGGCGGAACGACGCCGGGCGGCAGGAAGCTCTTGCGGACGAAGATATCGTACGAGCCGGCCGCCAGCGGCATGCTGAACGCGCCGCTCGAGTTCGTCTCGGCCTTCGCGACGACGCCGAGCGTCGAAACGTCACGCGCGGAGACGACCGCGGTGATCGCCGCGCCGTCGAGTGTGACGGTACCGGTCAGGGTCGCCGTCGCCGTGAACGCGACGACGCTGAGCGCCGTGACCGCCGGGTCGATCGGCACGTCTTGGCCTTCGACGTAGACGAGGCTGTCCTTCACCGTGATGCGGATCGGTGCGGGAGCGATGACGTCCGCCGAGAACCCCAGGAACTCGAGGCGGTACGATCCATCGCGCAGCTTCAGCGTGTACGTGCCGTCCGTGTCGATCGCGACGCGCTCGATCTCGCCCTTGCCGAGCTCGGACACGACGACCGCGGCGCCTTCCGGCACCTGGATCGCGCGCAGAGCGGGCAGCGCCCGTGGCGGCGCGACCTCGTCCAGCTTCAGCTCACCGATTGCGAGCGACGCGCCTTCGGTGGCGTCGATGGTCCCCCGAATCGACGTGGCGGCTTCGAGGGTGAACGCCAGGGTTTCAGGGCTAGCGCCCGCTGCGGTGACCGCCAGGTTCTGTGGCGACGAGCCCGCGAGCCCGGTACCGACGGTCGATGCGTCGACGCGCACCGTGAAGTTTCCGTTCGGCAGCACCGCGACGGAGAAGGCTCCGTTGCTGTCGGTCGTGACCCCGTAGCGCACTTCCTCCGACTCGGCATCGACGAACTGCACGCCGATGTCAGCGACGCCGTTGCCGCCGTTTGTCACCGTGCCGGTGACCGTGGTCGACGGCGGAGGTATCTCGAAGTCGAGAGTCTCGACGCCACCGACGGCGTCCGCACCGTGAACCTCGTCGCCGTCGATGATGACGGGCGATTTCAGCGGCACGAAGTAGTCGGTCGTACCGACGCGGACGCCGATGGTGTAGTTACCATCCGGCACCTTCATCGAGTAGTTTCCCGACTCGTCGGTTGTCGTCGACTTGACGACGTTGCCGTCATCGTCCAGGACCTCGACCGTGGCAGCGACGACCTGTCGTTGCGCGGTCGCCATCAGCACGCCGGTCTTGCTGGCGAGCACTTGCCCCTCGCCGGGGACGCCGACCTGACCGTCGATCTGAGTCCCCGTGTCCGGTACGGTCCCACCGCCACCGTGGCTGCTACTGCCACCAGAGCAGCCCGTCAGGCTTAGCAAGGCTGCCACTGCGGCAACCAGCGAGACCGTCGAGAAGAGAACCGGAACCCGCACGCTGAGACGTGAGGGAACAACCCCTGTGATGCGCGGCATAGGCCAACTCCTGGGTGCTGAATACACCCTTGCCAGATATCCCCACTCACGAACACTCACTCGAGACCGCCTGCCACAGACGGGCTCGTCTGGGTTTTCGTGTCGTTTCGCGACGGTTCTTTAGCCTTGGCGCGGCGCTTTCGGTTATCAGTTGAAGCGCGACTGCGGTTCGTCCTCGGCAACCCGACCGGTCGACACTCGAAGAGCCATGAACGTCCTGGTTTCCGGAGCGAGCGGATTCATCGGATCCGCGGTCGTCTCTGCCCTCGAGGCCTCCAATCACGGGGTTCGCCGGCTGATGCGCGGCGTGCCGTCACGGTCGGTCGCGACCGCGCCTCCGGCCGCGCGGGGAGAGTTTCGATGGAATCCCGCGGCCGGCGAGCTCGACCCGCGAGCCCTCGACGAAGTCAGCGCGGTGGTGCACCTCGGTGGCGAGAACATCGCGTCTGGGCGCTGGACCCGCGCGAAGAAGGAACGTATCCGCGCCAGTCGCGTCGGTAGCACGCGGCTTCTCGCAGAGTGGATCGCGGCCCGCGTGCGCTGCGACGGTCGGCCGAGAGTCTTCGTCTGCGCATCCGCGACCGGGTACTACGGGAACGGCGGCGACGAAGCGTTCGACGAGGACAGCCCGGTGGGTACCGGCTTCCTCGCGGAGGTCTGCCAGGAGTGGGAGCGCGCGACGGCGCCGGCTGCTGCGGCGGGGGCGCGAGTCGTCAACGTGCGCATCGGAATGGTCCTGGGGCGCGGCGGGGCGCTCGCGAAGATGCTGCTGCCGTTCCGGCTCGGGCTTGGCGGGCGGATCGGCGACGGCCGGCAGTTCACGAGCTGGATCGAGCTCGACGACCTCGTCGCGGTACTCGTTCGCGCGCTCGAGGATGATGCCTTCGCGGGGCCGATCAACGCCGTCGCACCGCACCCGGTGACGAACCGGGAGTTCACGCAGACGCTCGGCAGGGTGCTGCGGCGTCCGACGGTGCTTCCGCTGCCGGCGTTCGTCGCTCGGCTCGCGTTCGGCGAGATGGCCGATGCGCTGCTGCTCGGCGGGAACCGCGTCGAGCCGGCGCGGCTACAGGCTGCAGGGCACGAGTTCCGATATCCGCGGCTCGAGGCGGCGTTGCGGCGCGTTCTCGGAAGATAGCGCCTGCTTCCTGACCGCTTCGTCCGGCTACGTGTCCCGGCGCGGCGCGTTTCGAGGCATCGGCGTCGACGCCAATCCGCCGAAACCTGTCACTCGACCGCCGGCAGCGACTCTGTCTCTCTGCCTCGCGCGCCTGCCGGCGTCAGCGTCTGCCCGGGTACGGCTCGTGCGGGTTCGTCGAGGCTCACCTCTGGGACGGATCGAGCGTCCGGGACCGGGATCGAACCGTGTCCTTCTCTGACGTTTGACTCGGAGGTGTGTCATGTCTCGAAAGCTCTCTGTCTGCCTCGTGTGTGGGGTCCTCGCGCTTGTCGTCACGGCCCTCTGCATCGACCGATTGCCGTCCGCCGTCGGCCTCGAGCCTGACGATCCGGCCTGCGGCGACGCGAACGGCGACTCGCAAGTCGACATCGGCGACGCCATCTACGTTCTGAGCTACCTCTTCAGCGGCGGTCCAGAGCCGGTCTGTCCGCCGCCTGTCGATCCGGAGCCCGACCCGGAGCTGGAACGATTGATCCAGCTCGAGGAGATGGCCGCGCGCAAGGGCGACCCGGCCTACGCGACGACGCCGACCGCGATGGCGCTCGTCGAAGGAGTCGATCCGGTGTTCTTCCTGCCCGACGGGATCATCCTCCAGGAGGAGCGAGAGCTCGCGCTCGTTCCTGCGGCGGACGGCTTGCTGCAGGAGCTCACGCTCGTGATGGTGCCGGATGTGATCTCGCTTCTGGACTTCGCGCTGCTCGCCCTCGACGCAGGCGATCCGGTCGCGATCAAGTACCGTTCGTCGCAGTGCCTCCAGCCGGTGCCGTGCGACCCGCAGTGCCACCCGGCGGGCCTGTTCTTCCACGCGACGGACGCGCCGATCGGCAATCCGAGACGGTGCGAACGCGTCGAGAATGAGCGCGCCACGTGCATCGACCGGATCCGTCCGGTCTGTCGGCGTCGGCTGTACTTCGACGGTGCGTGCACGCGTCTGCGGGCGACCTACACCACGGACGGTTGGCGCTGTAACTGACCTCGTTCGAGTCTCCGCGTCTGCGGCCGTCGCAGCGGACGCGGAGACTCGAGACCCGCCCGATGAGGCCCTCGGCGCAGCACGTCGATCGGGGGGCTCGCTCGGGCTCCGAGATTCCCGACCTCCTCTTCACGCTTCGAGTCGCATCGGGTACTCTGCCGCCATCGATTCCCCCCTTCTCTTTTCGAGCGAGGCCCCCGATGCCCTATACGCTGCCCGAGACTACCGATCGTCCCAAGCTCCAGCCGAAGCAAGTCCAGCTCGTCGCCAACGGCGATCTGCGCCAGTCGGCGAACGAGGTTTGTTGGCAGGCTCAGAAGGAGATGGAGGACACGCTTGCCCGCGCGGTGGCAGCAGCGGGCTATGAGATCGTCCGCGCGCACGGTTACAAGGAAGACCAGAAACACGGCTTCATAGGATCGCAGTGCGAGGGCGTCGAAGTCTTCCGCGGCGTCGATCCCGACGCGCCGCTCATCGTCGCGGAAGCCGTTTGGCAGTATTCCCATCACTTGCTGCACGGGCTTATCGCGCACCGTGGGCCGATCCTGACCGTCGCGAACTGGTCGGGCACGTGGCCGGGGCTCGTCGGCATGCTCAATCTCAACGGCTCCCTGACGAAGGCAGGCGTCGAGTACTCGACTCTGTGGAGCGAGGACTTCACCGACGAGTTCTTCCGCACCAAGCTGGCCGAGTGGCTGGAAACCGGCAAGTGCGCTCACGCGATCGATCACGTCCTCCCCTTCGAGAACGTCGCGGTCGGGAGCGACGAGGCCGCTCTGGGCGATGCGCTCGCGACGCAGCTCCGCGAGGACCGCGCGATCATGGGCGTCTTCGACGAAGGGTGCATGGGGATGTTCAACGCGATCATCCCGGACGAGCTACTGTTTCCGTGCGGCGTATTCAAGGAGCGGCTGAGCCAGTCGGCGCTCTACTACGAGACGACGCAGGTCTCGGACGACGAGGCGGAAGCCGTTCGCGCGTGGTTCGAAGACAAGGGCATGAAGTTCCACACGGGGCCGACGCACGAGACGGACCTGACCGACGCGCAGATCCTCCTGCAGTGCAAGATGTACATCGCCGCCGTGCGCATTGCGGATGATTACGGCTGCGACGTCATCGGCATCCAGTACCAGCAGGGGCTCAAGGACCTGCTTCCGGCGTCGGACCTCGTAGAAGGCACGCTGAACAACACGGACCGCCCGCCGGTGCGTAGCCGTGACGGATCGCGCGTCCTCTATGAAGGCCAACCGCTCGTCCACTTCAACGAGGTCGACGAGTGCGCCGGCCTCGACGGCCTGATGACGTTCCGCGTCCACCGCGCGATGGGCCAACCGGTCGAGAACACGCTTCACGACCTCCGCTGGGGCGACGCCGACCGCTCCGGCACGGTCGACGACTACGTCTGGGTCTTCCTGATCTCGGGCTCGATCCCGCCGGCGCACATCGAAGGCGGCTGGGCCGGCGCCGACGGTCACCGTCAACCGGCGATGTACTTCCCGAACGGCGGCAGCACGCTGCGCGGCATCTCGAAGGCGGGGGAGGTCGTCTGGTCGCGCATCTACGTCGAGGGCGGTGAGCTCGCGATGGACCTCGGCCGCGGCAAGGCCGTCACGCTGCCCATCGAGGAGACCGAGCGGCGCTGGCAAGAGACGACGTACCAGTGGCCGATCCAGCACGTGGTCACGTACGGCGTCAGCCGCGACGCGATGATGGCGCGTCACAAGTCGAACCACATCCAAGTCGCCTACGCCGACAGCGCCGAAGCCGCGGATCAAGCCATGCTCGCGAAGGCGCAGATGGCCAAGACGATGGGTTTGCGCGTCGCGATCTGCGGCTCGCGGCACGACGGCTCGGGTTGGAAGTAGCGATCCGCAGCGCAGTTCCGGCCGCGGAGTAGCTCGAGAGGCCAAGAAGGGAGCGGATGGAGTCCCCTCCCTTCTTGGCTTCTGGTCTGTCGGGATCGTGAGAGATCGGCCGCGCACCCTTGCCGCATTCGCGCCGACACCGGACAATGGGCGCAGGTCCGGGGGGACCCCAGGGTCCCGTTTTGTGTTTCGGAAGAATCCGCTTCGGGAGGCGTCCACGATGCTTCGCTGTCTGGCGCTCGTCGCCATTCTCTTGCCGGCTGCGCTCATTGCTGCTCCGGAGGCTTCGGACACCGTCGAGTACAACCGCGACATTCGCCCGATCCTCGCGGACAAGTGCTGGGCGTGTCACGGGCCCGACGAGGACAATCGTGAGGGCGACCTGCGCCTCGACACGCGAGCGGGCGCGCTCGCCGCGAACGATGACGACGAGCGTTCGATCGTTCCCGGCAAGCCCGATGAGAGCCTGCTCATCGCGCGCATCGTCACCGAGAGGAAGCGGCGCAAGATGCCGCCTCCGAAAACGAACAAGACGATCAGCGCGCACGAGCTGGACCTCCTGCGCCGCTGGATCGCGCAAGGCGCCGAGTGGCAGGACCACTGGTCGCGCGTTTCGCCGCAGCGGCCGGCCGTTCCGTCCGTGAAGAACGCCGCGTGGGTGCGCAATCCGATCGACGCGTTCATCCTCCGGCAGCTCGAGGCCGCCGGCGTCGAGCCGGCACCGCTCGCTGATCGGCGTACGCTGATCCGCCGTCTCTCGTTCGATCTCACCGGTCTGCCACCGAGCCCGGAAGAGGTCGACGCTTTCGCCGCCGTGACTTCGGACAGCGAGAAGGAGTACGGCGACCTGGTCGCGAGGCTGCTCCGGTCGAAGCACTACGGCGAACGCCTCGCGGCGTACTGGCTCGACGCCGTGCGCTTCGCCGACACGAACGGTATCCACGGCGACAACCATCGCGAGGTCACCATGTATCGCGATTGGGTGATCGACGCGTTCAACGAGAATCGCCCGTTCGACCGGTTCACCATCGAGCAGCTCGCCGGCGATCTGCTACCCGATGCGAATCGCGCGACGCGCGTCGCGTCGGGATACAACCGCCTCCTGATCACGACGCGCGAGGGCGGTGCGCAACCCAAGGAGTACCTCGCCAAGTACGCAGCCGATCGCGTTCGCAACGTGTCCGGAGTGTGGCTCGGAGTCACGATGGGTTGCGCGGAGTGTCATGATCACAAATTCGATCCGTACACGATGAGGGACTTCTACAGCCTCGAAGCGTTCTTCGCGGATCTGAAGGAGACCGCCGTTGGCGTGCAGCAGCCGACGAAGATCGCGACGGACGAGCAGGACGCCCGACTCGAGGCGATCGCGGGTGAGAGGTCGGTTCTTCAGAAGACCCTCGCGGCGTGGACGCCCGCGCTCGAGAAGGGCCTCGAGCAGTGGGAGGCAGGGCGCACGAGGACCGCGCTGGATTGGCAGGCTCTGAAGCCGACCGAGTCAGCCTCTCGCGACGGCGCGACGCTGTCGGTGCTCGACGACGGCTCGATTCTGGCGTCGGGGAAGAGCCCCGATCGTGACGTCTACTCGATCGTCGCGAAGACGTCGCTTGCGGGAATCACCGGCCTGCGGCTCGAGGTGCTGCCGGATGATTCGCTGCCGCAGAAGGGCGCGGGACGCGCGGACAACGGCAACTTCGTCCTCAACCGTTTCGAAGTGCGTGTCGACGGCAAGCCGATCGCGTGGGCGCGCGCGACGGCGACGCACTCGCAGAACGGCTACTCAGTGGACCGGTCGACCGACGGCAAGGGCGCCACGGGCTGGGCGATCCTTCCCCAGATCGGCAAGCCGATCACCGCCGTGTTCGAGGCGGCGAAGAAGCTCGACGGCGACGGCGAGAAGACGATCGCGATCGAGATGCACCACGAGTACGGGAGCCGGCACACGATCGGCCGATTCCGTCTCGCGGTGACCGCGGCGCCGGCACCGCTCGACGCGAACGGCAAGGGAGGCGTGCCGGCCGATGTCGCCGCCATCCTCGGCGTCGATCGCAACGCGCGAAACGACGGGCAGGTCGGCAAGCTGCGCGCGTTCTACCGCTCGATCGCTCCGGAGCTCGCGGCGACGCGCGACGCGATCACGAAGCTGGAGAAGGAGAAGAAGGCTATCGAAGACGCGATGCCGACGACGCTCGTGTCGATGGCCGTGAAGCCGCGGACCATTCGCGTTCTGCCGCGCGGCAATTGGCTCGACGACTCGGGCGAGATCGTCGCGCCCGCGATCCCGGAGGCGCTGGGCAAGCTCGACACGGGGGAGCGACGCGCGACGCGGCTCGACCTGGCGAAGTGGATCGTGTCGCGCGACAACCCGCTCGTCGCTCGGGTCTTCGTCAACCGCCTGTGGAAAATCTGCTTCGGTCGCGGTCTCGTCAAGAGCCTCGACGACTTCGGCACGCAGGGGGCGCTGCCGACTCACCCGGAGCTTCTCGACTGGCTCGCGGTCGAGTTCATCGAGAGCGGCTGGAACGTTCGCCACATGCTCGAGCTTCTCGTGTCGTCGTCGTCGTATCGGCAATCGTCCATCGCGAGCAAGGAGCTGCGCGATCGCGATCCGTACAACGAGCTCGTGGCGCGTCAGGGTACCTACCGGCTCGACGCCGAGATGGTGCGCGACAACGCGCTCGCCGTCAGCGAGTTGCTCGTGCGCAAGATCGGCGGGCGCAGCGTCAAGCCGTACCAGCCGTCGGGCTATTGGGCGCACCTGAACTTCCCGCGGCGAACGTACAAGAAGGACAGCGGCGACAACCTCTATCGACGCGGGCTCTACACGTACTGGTGTCGCACGTTCCTTCACCCGAGCCTGGCGGCATTCGACGCGCCGACGCGAGAGGAGTGCACGGTGGATCGCGGGCGACCGAACACGCGGCGGCAGGCGCTCGGTCGGCTGCCCGCTGCGGGCGACGGCGGGGGGGCGCGGGCGCTCGCCGAGCGCGCGCTCGCGAGCGCGGGGCCGGCGGCGGAGGAGCGCATCGCGTTTCTCTACCGCACCGTGCTGACTCGGACGCCCTCGTCACGCGAGGTCGCGATTCTTACCGATCTGAGCGCGCGGCACCTGGCGGAGTACCGCGCCGATCCGGACGCAGCGAAGGCGTCGCTCACGATCGGCGATCGCCCCGCACCCGAGGGAGACGCGGCAGAGCACGCGGCGTGGACCTCGGTCGCACGCGTCGTCCTGAACCTCCACGAGACGATCACCAGGAACTGAGCGGCTATGGAATTCACGAGCAACGAATTCGGCAGACTGCGGCGCGAGGACGAGCTCGGCCCGATGATCCATCGGCTCCAGACGCGGCGGACGTTTCTCAACGGTGTGCGCAACGGTCTCGGGCTCATCGCGCTGTCACAGCTCATGGGGGTCGACGCGTTGCGCGCTGCGCCGGCCGACGGGAATGGCTCCGGTGACGTCGATGTCGCGAAGTGGGCCGGCGTGGTTCGGCCGCTGCATCATCCGGCGAAGATCAAGCGCGTCATCCACCTCTACATGGCGGGTGGTCCGACGCACCTCGACACGTTCGACTACAAGCCGCGACTGGCCGAGCTGCACGGCAAGCCGATGCCGAAGTCGTTCACGGACGGGCAGCCGATCGCGCAGTTGCAGGGCAACAAGAATCTCAAGTGCTTCGGGCCGCAGCATCCGTTCAAGCGCTTCGGACAGAGCGGCCAGGAGATCTGCGAGATCTTTCCGCACATCGGCGCCGTCGCCGACGACATCTGCGTGATCAAGTCGATGCGTACGATGGCGATCAACCACGATCCGGCCCACACGTTCATGAACACGGGCTCGACCGTGCCCGGTCGGCCGTCGATGGGCGCGTGGCTGCTGTACGGACTCGGCGCGGAGACGGATGAGCTGCCGGGCTTCGTCGTCATGTCGTCGGTGGGCAAGGCGGGACAGGCGCAGCCGATCGCTGCCCGGCAGTGGCACGCGGGACTCCTGCCGAGCCGCTTCCAGGGCGTAGAGTTCCGATCGGCGGGTGATCCGGTTCTCTACGTGACAAGTCCGAAGGGGGTCACCTTCCGCCGCCAGCGCGACATCGTCAGCGCCGTGCAGAAGATCAACCAGCTGCACCACGAGGCGATCGACGACCCCGAGATCGCGACGCGCATCTCGCAGTACGAGATGGCGTTTCGCATGCAATCCTCGGTGCCCGGACTCATGGACCTCTCGGGGGAGTCGAAGGAGACCCTCGAGATGTACGGCACGAAGGGAGCGGACGGATCGTTCGCTGCCAACTGCCTGCTTGCCCGGCGTCTCGTCGAGCGCGGCGTGCGCTTCGTTCAGTGCTATCACCGCGCGTGGGACCATCACGGCAACCTCAAGAACGCGGTGAAGGCGACGGCCGCCGAGGTTGACCAGGCGTGCGCGGCGCTCATCACCGACCTGAAGCAGCGCGGGCTCTTCGATGAAACGCTGATTCTGTGGGGCGGCGAGTTCGGCCGGACGCCGATGGCGCAGGGCAACGGCCGCGATCACCACATCAAGGGTTACTCGTGCTGGCTGGCAGGTGGCGGCATCCGCGGCGGGACCTCGTACGGCAATACCGACGATCTCGGCTACAACGCAGTCGAGGACGTCGTCGAGGTGCACGACCTGCACGCGACGATCCTGCATCTGCTCGGCATCGACCACAAGCGACTATCGGTCAAGTTCCAGGGCCTCGACGTGCGCTTGACGAGCGTGCACGGCAACGTGCTCGACGCGGTGCTGACATGACATCGCAGATCGCGTAGATCCCCCGGACCATCGTCGAAACGGAGAAGGACATGACACGGCAACCCCGTCGGTGGGCCATGATTCTCGCAATAGCGCTATGCGGAGGAACTGTTCATGGCGCGGGAGGGGGCGAGTTTCAACGCGGCGACGCGAACTACAGCGGATCGATCGATCTGAGCGACGCGATCTTCCTGCTGCAGTACCTGTTCATCGGAGGTGAGGCGCCGATCTGTGGCGGCGTTTCGGACGTCAACTCGCGCGATGGCACCGACATCGCCGATCCGATCTTCCTCCTCCAGGTGCTGTTCTCGGGAGAGGGAACGATCGCACCGATGACGCCGAGCGAGGCGGAGGCGTGCGACCAGGGCGTCGTCGTTCGCGACGGTCGGAACGTGTTCAGAGCTCCCGACCTCGCGGGCAACGGAATGTCCTGTGCGACTTGCCATGGAGTCGGCCCCGGCGATGCATCGCCGGGTGCGAGCGGGCCCGTGCGTCCCGCGCACGGTCTCGGCGACGCTGCGAATCGGCCGCACTGGCACGGCGGCGCGGTCGTCGACCTGCGCAGCGCGGTGAATCGCTGCCGCGACGACTGGATGGAGGCCTCGCCGCTTGCCGTCGACGATCCCTACTGGACGAGCCTCGCGGCGTATCTCGCCTCACTCGCGCAGAGCGCCGAGCCGGCGCCGCCTCTCGTCACGGACGCCGTGCCGCCGACGATGAGCGGACCTGGCGACGGCGATCCCGTTCGCGGCTGCGAGGTGTTCCACCGCGCGTGCAGCGCTTGCCACGGCGAGGACGGCGCTGGTACCGAGACGCTCGGGCCGTCGCTCTGGACGACGATCTACACACAGGACGAGATTCGCTCGCGCGTGCGGCTCTCGGGTCCGACATCGAGCCTGGTGCCGGGCACGCTGTGGGAGGGGCTTCTCGGCAATCGGATGCCGTTCTTCGCGCCCGATCGGCTCGGCGACGAGGACCTCGAAGACATCGTCGCCTACATGGGCGTCGCGATCGATCCGCGTCGCCGTTCGTGCGACGACGTCGCCGTCGAGCCCGTCGCTCTGCTGCGCGCCGGCAGTTTCCAGACGATCCTTCACGGCGTGCGCGGTCGCGCGGAGCACTGGAGCGACCGGACGATTCGATTGCGCAACTTCTTCTACGACGGCAACGGGCCCGAGTTCGTCCTCGTCTGGCTCTACGACCACGAGCGCGGCGATCCGCACCGCATCCTGCGCGGGTACCGCATCAGCGATCACATGGCGCGACCGCGACCGTACGCCGGCGAGGACCTCGAGTTCGCTATCCCAGACGAGGTCACGGACGACATGTTCGACACGGTCTCGATCTGGTGCACGGCAGAGCAGACGAACTACGGCGAGGCTCGGCTCAGAGACTGAGCACGAACTCCACGATCTTCGTCCGCGCGTCGAGGCTCAGCGCTTCGAACCGCTGTCGCGTCGGCGCGGCCTCGCCATGGTGGCCCTTGATCACGGCCTCGTGGATCGTCTCTGCTGATCCGTCGTGTAGGTACGGCGCCGTGTCGCGAACGCCCCAGAGCGGCGCGGTGCGGAACTCGGCAGGCGCGACGCCTGGCTCGTTCACGTAGTGCCGACTCGGATCGGCAATGTCGTGGAGCAGGAAGTCCGAGTACGCTCGGACCGGGCCGTCGGCGCCTTCGGTCTCGGGACGGTGACACGCGATGCAGCCCGCGAGCGCGAAGAGCTGCTCGCCGTCGTTGACGCGTTGCCGCGCGACGGGATCCTCCGGCAGCTTGCGTCGCGGCGGCGCGATATGCGCGCAGTAGAACACGAGATCGGCGAACTGCTCGTTCGTCAGCTCCGGGTCGTTTACGCCGTCGCTGTCGGTCGGTCCGGCGAACGGGGAGTTCTCCGCGGCGACGGTCAGGCCGAGCTCGTTGAGCGATGCGTCCGCGGCGAAGTCGACCATCCGCGGCACGCCGCACTTGTGGCCGAAGCGCCCGACGCGATCGTTGACCATGCGCACCCGTCCCGAGATGCCGTCCCCGTCGAGGTCGTCCGGATCGGCGTTCGCGATGATGTTCGCGTCCGGGATTCGATCGACGAGCCCGAGGCCGAACACGGTCGGCGTCTGTCGCGTCTCGACCACGTTGGCGTCCGTGTGCGCTTCATCGCGCGGCGTGCCATGGATCGACAGCCGGGATGCCGCCGGGCCGCTCGCGAGCTGCGTAACGACGCCGAACTCGTCGACGTGCGCGAATCTCACGACATCGACGTCGAGGCCGCCCGCGCCGCCGATGACCGGATCGAGATGGCAGCCGCGGCAGGAGTCACCGTTGAACAGCGGACCGAGCCCTTCCGAGACCTTCGTCGGCCGATCGAAGAGGTCGCGGCCGCGCAGCCAGGACGTGGCCTCCTCGCTCGTCAGCTCGCGATCGGGACCACCGAGCGAGTTCACTTCCGGCAGAGGGCGCGACCGACAGCCGAGGTCGATCGTCGGGTCGATGCCGGGCTCCGGAAACGGCAGAGCGGGCGGCGGACCGCCAGTGAAGAGGAAATCGAGCGACGCGATCGCATCGGTGACATCCAGCGCGCCGCTATCGTCGGTGTCGGCGGCCGACAGGCACGGTGGCGCGTCGTCGCCGTGGAACAGGAAGAAGAGCAGAGCGATCGGATCGGCGATATCGACTCCGCCGTCGTCGTTGGCGTCGCCGCGAACGAACTCGCTCGAGGGGCCGGGCGGGACCGCTGCGCCCCCGCTCGCGTCCTGCGACGCGAGATGGTACGCGAGCAGAGCGATGCCGACGACGAGGACGGCGTTGAAGGCGTGGATTGCGCGTTGTTTCGTCATGACGTCCTCCTTCCTCAAAGCGATTCCAGGAAGCGCAGCACGAGCTGACGTTCCTCTTGCACGAGAGCCTGGTAGGCATCGCGCGCTGCAGAGGCCTCGCCGCCGTGCAGGAGAATCGCCTCTTCGGCGGTGTCGGCGCGCCCGTCGTGCAGGAACGGAGCGTGCTCGCGAAGTCCCCAAAGCGGCTGCGTGCGGAACTCGCTCGGGCCGGCGAGCTCCATGACGAAGCCGTCGGCGAGATCCTCGCCCATGTCGTGGATCAGGAGATCCGTGTACGGGTGGATCATGCCGATCGCGGTCTCGAGCGACTCGACGTGGCAACCGGTACAGCCGATCGATCGGAAGAGCTCCTCGCCTTCGCGCACGTCGTTCGTGATCAGCCCGCGTCGCGGTGCCGCCAGGTGCTCCTGGAAGAACACCAGGGCGCGAAGCTCTCCGCGGTTGATCTCGGGGTCGCGGACATCGTCGTAGTCGACGATCCGATCGCGCGGGTTCGTCGCTTGAGCCCACGCGGTCCTCGATCCGAGAAGCTCTTCGAGCCAACCCGGCTCGCTTCCGGTCGGACCGTGCGGGAAGTTCGCGACGAGCTCGAGCGAATCGCTCGTGATTCCCATCTGGTTGTGCAGCGCGCCGCGATTGAATGCCTCGATACTCGAGGTCTGGCACTTGAAGCCGAGCCGACCGATCGCGTCGTCCTCGGTCGAGATGATATTGACGCGTCCGGAGATACCGTCGCCGTCCTCGTCGTTCGGATCGGCTCGCGACAGGATCTCGGCGTCGGGAATCAAGCGGAAGAGCCCGACTCCGAAGATCGGGGGCGCATTTCGTCGCGCGACGACATCGGCCTCGGCGGGAATCCGCGGGTGCTCGACGTCCGCTGCGACCGGGTCAGCGATCGTTCCCTTCGGCCCGTAGTGGGGGATGACGATACTCGGCAGGCAGCACTCCGTGTCATGCGTCGACACATTCTCTTCGGAGCAGTCCGGGAAGACCTTCTCGACGCTGCCGTCTTCGAGCGTGCGACCCGCGATGAAGAAGTCGCGATAGCGCTGGCCCGAGCCGCCGGCGACCGGCTCCTCGTGGCACGAGAAGCACGAGCTCGCGTTGAAGTGCGGGCCGAGACCCTGCGCGCGCGTCCAGCGTCGCTGGAAGATCTCGCGACCGAGCTCGAACTCGGATTGCTCGAACGGTGCGAGGCCGGGAATGGGACTTCCGAACTCGCCCGTCACATCAGCATCGACGGCGGCGGACGAGAACGAGCGAATGAGGGCCCATACCAACAGCCCCATGAACACTGCAGACAGAATCAGAGTGCGCATGGCGAGTCCTTACAAGCGTATGTGGGGAACAGCGTGACCTCGGAGCCCTTCTTCAACGGACTGCCAGGCCCCCCGATCCTACCGGCGAACGGCCCGAAAGAGAATATCGGAACTCCACCCGAACATTGGCGGAATTAGCTCAAGTTACCGGGCGCCAGGAGCCGAAAGGAGGGGCGAGACGTCTCTTGGCGGTGGCCCAGGACCAATGGACCACCGGAACGGATTTAACTACGCCCGACGGTCCCGCGTCGCGTGCCGGAAGCTTTGGATCACCTTCCGACAAGCGACCGGAACCTCGGGTCATCGAGAGGGGACAATCGCATGACGCGATTCGTAGCACTGCTGGCTGCGGTAGGCCTGATGGCGGCCACGAGTGGCTGTGGCGTGATGGCCACACACGGACCGGTCAAGGCCCACCTGTTCACATCCACGACTTCAACGATCTCGGACGTCGACAACGGAGTTCAGGCGCTGAAACCCGGCGTCTCGCAAGCGACGGGCATCCTGTTCTTCGCAACAGGAGATGCATCGGTGGGGGCAGCGATGGACGAAGGGGGCATAACCAAAGTTCATCACGTGGACGCAGAAGTTTTCTCTGTTCTAGGCCTCTACGCCACTCACAAGACGATCGTCTACGGAGAATAGCGTAGAGGCGCCACGGACCGACTGACTGACTGAAACGGAATTCCGAAGGGCGGACCTCGAGTCCGCCCTTCTTCCATCCGGGGCGGAGCAGCAGGGCAGGCGGATGGGGGCGGCTCTCGATACGCACCTCGCGCTGGTGATCCCGATCGGCTCTAATTGATGTCGTCGACGGGTCCATCGACCATCGGGAGGAATACACCATGCGTGGGCGCGGCCTTTGCGAGCCCGGAGATGTCAAGTCGATCGCGTGTCGGATGACCCTGGTCGCGCTCGCAGCGCTGACCCTGGGTGCGCCGGCGCGCGGTCAGGTAGTCATCAACGAGGTTCTCGCCGCGAACGGCCGGACGAACTTCGACGAGGACGGCGACACCGAAGACTGGGTCGAGCTGGCGAACGTCGGCGACGAGGACGTCGACGTCTCGGGGTACTGGATCAGCGATGAATCCGAAGAGCTCGAGCGATGGCGCATACCGGAGGCCGTCATCCCGGCGCACGGATATCTGCTCATCTGGCTGTCGGGAAAGGATCGGCATGTACCTCCGCCGGAGGTGATCGAGGGAAACGCGGGCCGCTTCGCGTTCGAGCCGGTTCATATTCGCCCGGAAGCGGAGTGGCGTTACGTCATCGCCGAGGCGGGCAGCCCCGGCCCGCCGATCGGATGGAACGACATCGGTTTCGACGACCGCAGCTTCGCGGTCGGGAACGCCGGCTTCGGCTATGGGGACGGAGACGATTTCACCGAGCTTCCGGAGCAGACCGGTGCGGTGTTCATCCGCCGTGAGTTCGAGCTCGCCAATCCCGCGACCGTCGCGAATCTCGTCCTCGATATCGACTACGACGACGGGTTCGTCGCGTACCTCAACGGTCACCGCGTCGCGGCCGCCAATGCTCCCGCCGAGCCGATCACGTTCGACAGCGTCGCGCCCGCGAAGCATGAAGCCGGCTCGTCCGAGCGCTTCGATCTCACTCCGTTCCTCGACCGCCTCGTTCTCGGCACGAACGTCCTCGCGGTCGTCGGGCTCAACAACCTCCCGAGCTCCGACATGTCGCTCCACCCGCAGCTGGGCGTGATTCCGAACGTCCTGCACGCGAGCTTCCGATTGGACGCTACGGGGGAGATGCTGTTCCTGACGGCAGCCGATGGTGTGACGTTGCTCGATGGCCTGCTGATTCCCGAGCAGACGGAGGATCATTCCTACGGTCGTTCTCCGAACGGCTTCGGGCTCTGGCGCTATCTCCTGACTCCGACGCCCGAAGGCCCGAACGATACGGCCGCTTTCGAGAGCCCGATCTCGACGCGCGTCGACATCGAACCGCCAGCCGGCAAGTTCGCCGATGCGACTCGGGTGTCGATGTCCGCGCGGCCGACAGGGCTCATGGACATCCGTTTCACGACGGACGGCAGCGATCCCACGCCTCAGAGCCGACGCTACGTGCTTCCGGTTCCGGTGTCGGAGAACACCGTGTTCCGCGTCGCGGGCTTCATCGATGGCGAGCGGGCCACGCACGTCATCTCGAACAGCTACTTCATCGGCGGCTCTTTCACGGGTCGCACGATCGACCTGCCGATTCTGTCCATCTCGATGAATCCGGGCGACTTCAGCGTCGTGCACAATACGTCCGGAGCGCGGGGACGCGGATCCGAGCGGGCCGGGTTCTTCGAGTACTTCGAGGGCGGTGCGCGAGTCGCAGCCACCGGGTTCGGTCTACGACTGCACGGCGGCGCGGGACGCGGTGGCGGCTTCGACATCAAGAAGGCCTACAAGGCGTATTTTCGTGGCGTCTACGGCGATACGAAGCTGCGCCATCGCCTCATGCCGGATACGCCTGTCGACGTCTTCGACAAGCTCGTGCTGCGGTCGAATTTCAACGACTCGTTTCGTACGAACGGGCGCGCTTCGTGCATTCGCGACCAGTTGATTCGCGATCTTCACGGCGACATGGGGGCGCTTTTCTCGCACGGGACGTGGTGCAACCTGTACGTCAACATGCAGTATCGCGGCGTGTACAACGTCGTGGAGCGCATGGATGAGGAGTTCCTGTCGTCCTACTTCGACGGCGACGACTGGGACGTCATCAAGACGGGCAACGATGTCCTCGTCGGCACGATCGACGAGTGGAGCAACCTGCGTAACTTTATCGTGTCGAACGACATGAGCGATGACGCGCTCTACGCGCAGGCGCTCGAGATGCTCGATGTCGAGAACTTCACGTCCTACATGATTCTGAACGCGTGGGCACAGAACCACGACTGGCCGCACAACAACTGGTACGCGGCGCGGCAGCGAGCCCCGGGAGCGAAGTGGATCTTCCTGTCGTGGGACGCGGAGTTCGGCATCGGCCTGATTCCGTCCGGCTACTCCGAGAACACGTTCGAGTGGTTGTTCGGGCGCGGCGGGAATCTGCGGGAGATTCTCGAGGGGCTTCTCGACAGCCCGTTGTACCAGGGGCTCTTCATGCGCCGGGCCGAGGAGTATGTCGCCGGTCCGCTTCGCAGCGAGAACGTTCTCGCGCGCATCCAGTTGCTACACGACTGGATTCGGCCGGACATGGAAGACGAGATGGCGCTCTTTCCGCAGAGCGTCAGCACGTGGCTCGACAATATCCGGACCATGGAGACGTTCGCCCGCAACCGGGGCCGGATCTTCCTGTCCCACCTGCGCGCGTCGCCACGGCTCGCGGCCGGTGTCGACCAATCCCCGCAGATCACGTCGATCGACCCATCCAGCATTCTCCACGACGGAGACGTGGTCGTTCGCATCCTCGGGACGCGTTTTCGACCCGGCGTCGAGTTGTACTTCAACGGGCAGCGAGGCGAAATCGTCCGGCGGCTATTCACGACGATGCTGGACGTCCGTGTGCCGTTTACTCCCATCGTGTCGGGCAGCGTGACGGTGCGCATCGTCGACCCCGAGCTCGAGCTCGCGAACGAGTACAGAGGACTCCTGTCGATCTCGTATCCCGTGCCGTCGATCGATCGGATCGAGCCGGACCGCGGACGCAACGACGGGGGAGAGGAAGTCCGCATCGTCGGGCAGAACTTCCTCGCGGGAGTGAAGGTGTTCTTCGGCGACCACGAGGCGCCGTCGGTCGTTCCGGCCGCGGACTCCACGACCGAACTTCGCGTCGAGACGCCGCCCGGCTCGGGAGCCGTCGACGTCCGCGTCGTCAATACGCTGGAGGTGGACGGGAGGACCGAGACGATCGAGTCCGCGGAGCACGGGCGCTTCACCTTCGAGGGCACGCCGTTCATTCGAGGCGATGCGACGGTCGACGGCATCGTGGACGTGTCCGATGCGGTCGCGATCCTGAACTACCTGTTCACCGGTAGTCAGGGACTGCCGTGCCTCGTCGCAGCCGACGCCGACCGCAACAGCATGCTCGAGCTGACCGACGCGCTGCGCTTGCTCGGCTACCTGTTTCTCGGCGACGGCCCCCTTCTGCCGCCGTTTCCCGATTGTGGCCCCGATCCCGAGCGCGGCGTTCTCCTGTCGTGTGACGGACCGACGTCGTGCTGACGCCGGTCCGTGCGGTCCGGGTCCTGCACTCGGAGCACTTCTTCAACGGGCTGCTACGCTACGGAACCGGCCGCCAACGGATATTGCGCATCGCTGCCTTGCTCTGATACGCCGCGAGTCCGAGCGGCGTCGATTCCGCGATGTCCAGCCGGATATCGACGTCGACACCGACGGTGCTCACGTCGACGATCACCTCGTCATCGATCCACGCCTCGATGCGTCCGGGCGTCGCGCGAAGGCGGATCTTGTACCAGACGCCGTTGTCGAAATCGCGGATCGAGTGGGACGGGTTGATGTCGGTGCCGGCGTCCCAACCATCGAGACACGAGATGCCGCACACCACGCCTCCCCAGCCGCCGACGATCAGGGACGCGTGCTTCTCGTCATACGGAAACGTCAGGCCGCAGAAGAAGTCGTAGCCTTCGACGCGCATCGCCTCGAGCGAGATCTCGAAGCCGTTGCGCGGAAACTCACCGGTCCACGTGACGCCGGCCGACAAGCTCCCGGGCGGTATGATCAGCAATCCGTCCTCGACGCTCGACTTCTCCGAGTCGAAGAACTCCGAGTCGCGCCATTGGCCGAGCGTCTCGCCATCGAACAGATCGCGCCACTCGGGGGGCGCTGTGGCGCAGCACGACGCCAGCAGAATGACGAGCGACGCAACGATTCCCGTTCGGCACATGTCGATGACCTCTCGAATCGCGAGACGGAAGGGACGGTACGATGCACGCACGGCCGGGATCGTACCAGAACATCGGGAAAACGTCCCGGCGGTGCTTCACGGCTCGTACGACTTGTAACCAGCGCGGATACGGAGACAATCGAAGGGCAGCACGATCCGGTGAGAAAGCCGCCGGAAGCACCTTCTCGAGGGAGAGAGACGAGACAACGATGATCAGGAACCACTGCACCCTCCGCATCGCGGCTCCGCTTGCGGCGTTGATCCTGGCGCTCGTTCCAGCGAGCCCTTCGGCCGCCGACGGCAAGAAGAGGATCGCGTTCGTCGCCGGTCCGGATAGCCACGGGCATGGCGCGCACGAACACACGGCGGGCTGCCGCGTCCTCGCGAAGGCTCTGGAGGACAGCGGTCTGCCGGTCGAGACGGTCGTCCACACCGGCGGCTGGCCGAGCGACCCGAAGTTCTTCGACGGCGCCGACACGATCGTCCTCTACATGGACGGCGGCAGGCGGCATCCGGTCAACAAGCACCTCGAGCAGGTGGAAGCGCTGATGAAGAAGGGCGTCGGCCTGGCGTGTCTTCACTACGCGGTCGAGGTCGAGGCGGGCACGATCGAGGCGGGCAAGGGCGGCGACGCGTTCCTGCGCTGGATCGGCGGCTACTTCGAGATCAACCACTCGGTGAACCCGCACTGGGTCGCGAAGTTCGAGGAGCTCTCGAAGCACCCGATCACCCGCGGCGTCAAGCCGTTCACGATCAACGACGAGTGGTACTACAGCATGCGTTTTCCGAAGGACATGGAGAACGTCACGCCGATCCTGACCGCCGTGCCGCCCGACAGCACGCGGAAGCGGAGGTTCGGTGCGCACAGCGGTAACCCGTATGTCCGCTCGCGCCTCGGTCAACCCGAGCACGTCGCGTGGGCGTTGCAGCGCCCCGACGGCGGGCGCGGCTTCGGCTTCACCGGCGGCCACTTCCACTGGAACTGGGGCCACGCGGACTTCCGCACGACGGCCCTCAACGCGATCATCTGGACCGCGCATCTCGAGGTCCCGAAGGAGGGCGTGTCGTCGCGCTCGCCGACCCGGGAGGAGCTCGAGGCATTCATCCCGAAGAAGAAGGCCCGGCCGCAAAAAAAAAGGGCGGACCGCAAGGCCAAGCGGCCAAAGCAGCCGCGGGAAAAAGCAAAGCAGCCTTCGAAAGCAAAGTAGTCAGCTCGTCGACTCCCGGCCACGCGATCGACATCGACGTCGACATCCGTGGCGCCAAGCGACTCTGGCTGATCGTCTCCGACGGCGGTGACGGTTACGGCTGCGACTGGGCCGACTGGGCAGAGCCACGGTTCGTCGGCCCCGACGGCGAGAAGAAGCTGACCGACCTGAAGTGGAGGTCGGCTTCTTCCGGCTGGGGACAGGTGCGGGTTGGCCGCAATGCCGGTGGTGGTCCCCTGCGCATCGCGGGTAAGGACGTCGCCTACGGTATCGGTACGCACTCGAGCTCGACGATCGTGTTCGACGTGCCGCCCGGCGTCGAGCGATTCAGAGCGCGCGGCGGCATCGACAACGGCGGCAGCGACCAGGACTGTGGGAGCACGGTCCGGTTTCTCGTCTACACGCGTGAGCCCCCGCAGATCGTGCTGGACCCTCCGCGTCCGGGGAGCGACTCCGGCAAGCGCGATCCGGCGGATGCCGTCGCGGGCCTCGACGTCCACGAGGATCTCGAGGCGACCCTCTTCGCGTCGGAGCCGCTCCTGCTCAGCCCGACGAATCTCGACGTCGACCATCGCGGGCGCGTGTGGGTCTGCGAGGTCGTCAACTACCGCGGTCACAACGGCAAGCGGCCCGAGGGCGATCGGATCGTGATCCTCGAGGACACCGACGGCGACGGCGCGGCGGACAGCTCGAAGGTCTTCTACCAGGGACGGGACATCGACTCGGCGATGGGGATCTGCGTCCTCGGAAGCAAGGTGATCGTCTCCGCGGCGCCGTGGGTCTTCGTGCTTCACGACGAGGACGGCGACGACAGAGCGGATCGCAAGGAGGTGCTCTTCTCGCGCACCGGCTCGCCACAGAACGACCACTCGAACCACTCGTTCGTGTTCGGACCCGACGGCAAGCTGTACTGGAACTTCGGCAATGCCGGCAAGTACGTGCACGATCGCGACGGCAAGATCGTCGTCGACAAGGCCGGCAACGAGGTTCGCGATGGCGGCAGGCCGTATTGGGGCGGCATGGTGTTTCGATGCGATCTCGACGGCAGCGGCTTCGAGGTGCTCGCGCACAACTTCCGCAACAACTACGAGGTCGCGGTCGACTCGTTCGGCACCGTCTGGCAGTCGGACAATGACGACGACGGCAACCGCGGCGTCCGCATCAACTACATCATGGAGTTCGGCAACTACGGCTATCGCGACGAGCTCACCGGCCGCGGTTGGCGCGATGCGCGCACGAATATGGAGAAGGAGGTGCCGCTGCGGCATTGGCACCTGAACGATCCCGGCGTCGTTCCCAATCTCCTGCAGACCGGCGGCGGCTCACCGACTGGCATCACCGTGTACGAGGGGGGGCTGTTGCCCGAAGTGTTTCAGGGCGAGGTGGTCCACTGCGACGCCGGTCCGAACGTCGTTCGCGCATACCCGGTCGAGAGGGATGGCGCGGGCTACTCGGCGAGCGTCGTCGATATCCTTCGCGGCGTGCGGGACCGCTGGTTTCGTCCGGCGGATGTCTGCGTCGCGCCGGACGGCTCGCTGTTCATCACCGACTGGTACGATCCGGGCGTCGGCGGCCACGGCATGCGCGACCTCGGACGCGGTCGCGTCTTTCGGGTGGCGCCCAGGGGGCATCGCTATCGCGTGCCGGACTTCGATTTCGACAGGGTCCTCGGCGCCGTCGAGGCGCTTCGCAATCCGAACCTCGCCGTGCGCTATCTCGCGTGGACGACGCTCCACGCGAAGGGACGAGCAGCGGAGCCGGAGCTCGCGAGGCTGTGGCAGTCGTCCGACCCGCGTCTTCGCGCGCGTGCGTTGTGGCTACTCGGCAAGATCCCCGGACGCGGCGAGAGATGGATCGAGAGAGCGATCGCCGACAGCGATCCGGACCTTCGCATCACGGGACTGCGGTTGGCGCGCCAGATCGACGTCGACGTCGTGTCCATCGTCGAGAAGCTGCTCGACGATCCGGATCCGCAGGTGCGGCGCGAGTGTTTGATCGCGCTCGCGGAGGAGAGCGGAGGCAGGGCCGGAGACGCGTGGGTGAGGCTCGCGACGCAACACGACGGCCGCGACCGCTGGTATCTCGAGGCGCTCGGGATCGCCGCTCGTGGCAAGTGGGACGATTGGCTCCTGCGATGGATGCAGGCCGCCGGTCGCGAGGGGTTCCACTCCGCGTCCGGTCGCGACATCATCTGGCGTTCACGTGCGGCGGCATCCCCCCTGATACTGGCGACGATCCTCGCGGGACACGCTCCCGAGGCCGATGAGTTGCCGCGCTATCTGCGAGCGTTCGATTTCTGGTCCGGAGGGCACGTGCGGGATGCGCTGCTCAATCTGGCAACCGGCAAGGTGAAGTCCCGAGGCGAGCAGCGCGAGTTCATCGCGTATGAAGCGATTCAGCGGTTGCGGGCGGAAGACGTGCGGGGCAACGAGCAGGTCGAGCGCGCGCTCGAGAACGTGCTCGGCAGCGTCCGGGGCACAGCGCGCTTCGTCGAGCTCGTCGGTCGCTTTCGGCTGTCCGATCGTTACGGCGAGATCGTCGACCTCGCTGCGAACGACGCCGACGCCCAGCTCGGTGTCCAAGCGGTTCGCATGCTGCTCTCGAACGGCGGCGCGGAGGTCTTGACGGCCACGCTCACGGATGGCGACGCCGAGAAGGCCGGCGCGCTGGCACGCTCGCTCGGACTGAGCGGTGACGGCCGTGCCGTCCAGTTGTTGACGAATATCGTCCGCGCGGACAATGCGGCGCTCGAGGTCCGCCGACAGGCAGCCCGATCACTGGCGAAGTCGCACAACGGTGCGAAGGCGCTCGTCGGCATCGCTCGCAAGGACGAGCTCGACGACGATCTGCGCTCGGCCGCCGCCGCCGGGCTCGCGACGGTGCGGTGGAACGACGTTCGCCAGGCGGCCGCGGAGCTGTTTCCGCTGCCACCCGCGAAGAACGATCAGCCCGTGCCACCGATTTCCGTTCTCGTCCGCCGCAGAGGCGACGCCGCGCGCGGCAAGCAGATCTTCTCGACGATCGGCACCTGCACGACCTGCCACCGTGTCGGTGACGAGGGGAAGGAGATCGGCCCGTCGCTCACCGAGATCGGCTCGAAGCTCGACCGCGAGGCGTTCTGGGAGTCTGTGCTGTTTCCCAGCGCCGGCATCGCCCACGGCTACGAGACGCATGTCCTCGTCCTGCAGACAGGCGAGACGGTCACGGGGATCGCGCAGAGCGAGACAAGCGAGACGATCGCGATCAAGGACGCGAACGCGATCGTTCACACCGTCGCCATCGACAAGCTGCTGGTGAGGAAGAAGGAGCCGACGTCGTTGATGCCGGCCGATCTCCACAAGGCGCTGACGGTCGATCAGCTCGCCGACATCGTCGAGTACCTGACGACGTTGCAGAAGGGACGGTGACGCCTACCAGCCCTCTTTCAACGGGCTGCTACGGCTCCAGGAAGTCATCGCATGCCGTGCCACACTCTTCGTCCGGCCGCTCCTCGCCGCCGTCGGGCGGTGTGCCGTTGCCGCCGGGCGGTGTGCCGCCGCCGGGAGGCAGGATCGCCGGCGCAGCACCCGCGGCACCGCGTCGACGGCGCGACTCGACCATCGTCACCGGGAAGCTGCGCTTCGGGAACGGCGTCAGTCCGGCGCTCGATCCGAAGCGGCGCAACGTCGATGCCTGGCCGCTCTTGCCGAGGTCGAAGACGATCGACACGCCGGCGGCGAAGTCGCCGTCGAGGTTGATCTCGCCGATGCCCGCCAGGTTGACCGCCGGATGGATCGCGTAGGCGATCTGACCGCCGAAGATCGGGCTGTCGACGTCGCCGAATTGGAACCCGCCGCTGATCTCCGTCCAGAGCGTCTCATTCCAGCGGTGACCCCAGAACACGTCCGCTCGTCGCGTGATGCGCTGAGTGATGCGCTCGGTCGCGCGGCGCCGCACGGTATCGTCGTTGAGCGGGATCACGCCCTGCACGCCGACCGCGTCGTTCTCGCCGAGGTCGACGCCCCCCGTGGGGCGCGCCGCGAACAGGTCGGCGTCGCGTTGCGTGTGGCGGTAGTCGACGAGCAGCGCGGCGCCCGCCTCGATGTCGTCGGTCAGCGACAGGCCTCGAGCGAAGCCGCCACCGGTGACGTCAAACTCCGGGTTGTCTTCCCGGAACGTGAGATCTCCGCCGAGCTGCAGCGCGACGAGATGCCGCGGCGCGATCGGCACCGTGTAGTTCGCACCGACGGAGCCCGCGTACGTCGAGGACTCGCCGGGATCGTCGAGGGCGGCGTTCGTCACGTCGACGAAGAGGTTTCGCCAGCGCTTGGTCGGGGTATTCGCCGCGTCGCTCTCGCGGTCGGCCGCGGCGCCGATCTCGGCGTCACCTGGTGGAGCGGTCAGCTCATCGGTGCTCGCCTGCCCCGCCGCTCCGAAGCTGCTGTCGATCGGCGCAGAGTTCTCCGGCGCGACGGGCAGCGCACAACCGACGAGCGAGATCAGGACACATGTACAGACGAGCAGCTCGAGCTTCATGGCACTTTCCTCGATGTTCGCCGGCGGCGAAGTCCGAGTCGGGGGAGGGGAGATGTCGTGTCGAATGCGTCCCACGACGTTAGCACAGCCTGCTGCAAAACGCGATTCGGCGCGAGCGGCGATATCCTCGCGTCGAGGGGACACGGAAAAGTCTGACTGCGGAAACGGCCGAATCTCTGATGGCACCCCATCCGTTTCGACAGGCTGCCAGGGCGGTCCGGCCCCGACGACCCGCGGGACTTGCTCTGCTGTCACATGGCTGAAGATTTGCCGAACGCTTACAATAGCGGCCACCATCGTATCCGTCATGGCACCTCTAATATCCGAGTCCTCTCGTTCTGACACCGGCCTGCTGGACGCATTGATCGTCGGAGGCGGCGAGGCGGCCGCGTCTGCGCTCGAGCGGGCGTGCGCTCTCGGGCTAGAGGTCGAGAGCGTCGACCCTTCCGGTGCGGACGTCGAGAGCTTCGGGCCCGTCGCGCATGCCGATAACCTCTGGACCGTGAGCTGCCGTCGCCGGGGCTCGGATAGCTCGTTCCGGACGCGTGCCGTCGTCGTGGCGACCGCCGCTGCGGACCCGCTCGCCCGGGTGTCCGGCGACACCGCGCAAATCGCTCGGCAGCTCGGGGATCCGACCGCATTCGTCGGCGCGCCGTGTTGCGTGATCGGCGCTGGACGAACGGCGATCGCGTCGGTGGTGGCGATTGCGCGGGCCAAGGTCGACGCCGGCGATCGCACGTCGGTGTACTGGTCGCACGTTGCCGCGTGTATGCCGAGTACGAGTGGTGGGCTCGCTGACGATCTCCGGGCCGTTCTGGCCGATTGCGGCAACGTCTGCAGGCTCGCGACGAGCGAGCCGGTGGCGATCGTGTGCCGGGATGGTGACGAGTTCCTGTCCGTACGCGTCGACCGCAAGCACATCGAGGGACGTCCTGCGGAGGCGGTTCATCTCGAGTTCGCGACGGTTCGGGTGCTCGCGTGTTCGGGTCGCGATCCGGCGTCGGTGGTGCAAGCGTTCGGCGTCGAACCGGCGACGGGGCCGGGAGGCGAGACGGGGTGGGTCGTGACGTCCGGCTTCGCGACTCGGCGCAGCGGCGTCTATCTCATCGGCGATGCGCTCGGCCCGACGTATTGGCGCGCGGCAGGAGAGGACGATCCGCCACAAGCGTGGGAGGCGATCCCGCGCACCGACGCGACCGGCGCGGCCCGCGACGAGGGCGTCCGCGTCGCGGCGGCGATCGCTGCGCACCTGCGCCGTGCGCCGGAAGCCGTGGCCCCTCAGCCCTGCGACGAACCGCAAGTCGACGCGGCGCCGGTCGCACCGGAGTCGCCAGCTGCAGGCGAGCGTGTGTCTCTCGAAGAGCTCGCCGCATTCGTCGACGCCGGGGACGACGAGCGGCCAGCACCAGGGGAGGCGGTTGCACCTCGTGCAGAGGACGGGGCGACCTCGGCCGGCCCCGCCGCGACGGACGGCGCTACCGAGTTCCTGCATGCCGTCGTGTCGGAGCCGGCGGCGGAGCCCGAGCCGGTCCCGCGGCAGGTGTCGATTCGCGCGCGTGCCCCGGACGGATCGGAAGAGGAGTTCAAGCTGGACGCCTCGACATGGACGATCGGTCGCTCCGGGTGCGATCGGAACATCCCGAGTGACGACCTGCTATCGTCGCCGCACGCGACGGTCGTCCGCGACGAAGCTGCCGGCTGTTGGTGGCTGCGGGACGAGAACAGCCGTACGGGCACGTTCGTCCGAGTCGGTCGCCCGCTCGTGATCGGTTCGGGGACGCTGGTCGCCGTCGGCGGTCAACGACTCGTCATCGAGCGTCGCAACGAGGGCTTTCGAGTTCTTCACTGCGATTCGCGAGACGACGTCGTCGGTTCGTTCTCGCTGAGCGACGGAGTCACCATCGTCGGGCGCTGCGCGCCCGTGACGATTGCCGCGGATGATGGAGCCGTGTCGCGGCGGCATGTCGCGTTCTCGGTCGAGGATGGCATCGTCACGGTGCGTGACCTCGAGAGCGCGAATGGCACGCACGTGCGGGTCGCGGCGCCGTTTCGGCTCGAAGCGGGCGACGAGTTCGTCGTCGGTCACACAGCATTTCTCTTCGATCGCGCGAGCGCGCCGGCGCAGGAGGCCGATGCCACGGTCGATGAGCTGCCGGCCGAACCGCCCGACTCGCCGGCGTATGCAACGACGACGACATCGACTTTCGCAGTCACATTCGAAGGTTTCGGGACGTTTCCGGCCAGGTCGGGTCAGAGCCTGTTGGAGATCGCCGACGCGGCTGGCGTGGAACTCGAGTCCGGCTGCCGATCGGGTCGGTGCGGAATCGATGCCGTCGAGATCGTGTCGGGTCACGAGAACCTCAGCGCGATGGCGATCGACGAGGAGGAAGCCCTGGCGTCGGTGTGCGGTCGCGGCGAGAGTTGCCGGCTGGCTTGCATGGCCGAGGTGACGGGGCCGGTCGTCTGCCGGCTCCGTGATTCCTAGCTTCACAGTTGCGCAGCATTCAGACGAACCGCGTCATGGCCGATTTCGTATTTCGAGTTCACGAGCCCGGAAAGCCGGCGAGGGATGTTCCCTTGCGAGACGGTTTGCGGATCGGCGTCGGAGCGCAAGGAGAGGCGGTCTTCGCCGATGCCGGGGGCCACGCCCGCGTCTCGCTTCACGGCGGCGAGTGGTTTGTCGAGGACGAGGAGTCGAGCGTCCGAACGAAGTATCTGGTCGGACCGCTCGTGACGGGCGAGTTGCGCCAACGCGTTTGCGTCGGTTTGCGGTTCCAGCTCGGCACGGCGACGGTCGAGGCCGTCTCGCTCGGTGACGCATCGCAGACCCTGCAGCTCTCGGATCCGGCCGAGCTGCTGCACGCGCGGGCGGACCTCGACTCGCGCGTGCCGTCTGCGCCGCCGATCCCTGCGCCACCGATCCCCAAGGCGTCGGGGCTGACGGGCGCTGAGACGATCGTGGACACGGAGTCGCCGGTGGACGACGCCGACGATTCCGGCGCGACCTGCATTCTCGATTTCGGACGCGTCGCGGGCGCTCGGAGCTCGACCCCCTCGATACCGCCAGCCGACGAACGCCAGGCAGAAGAGGCGCCGGCCGTTTCGCCGGTCCGCGACGACGAACCGGCTGTCGAGACGCCGCCGGGCTCGGTCGCGTCGCCAGAGGCGTCGGCTGGCCAGGCCGTCAAAGCGGTGGCGGACGGCGAGGCTGCACTCGAGAGGGCTCGAGCCGAGCTGCGACCGCGTCTCATCGTCGCGAACGAGGCCATCCGCGACCTCGTCCTCATCGACTCGTCGAGCTTCGTCATCGGTCGCAAGAGCCGACCTGATCGCGTTATCGACTACGCGCTTCGGCACGATGGCATCTCCGGAGTGCACGCGAAGATCACATTCGATGGCGAGGGATTCCATATCGAAGATCTCGACAGCAAGAACTGCACGTTCTTGAGGGGCGAGAAGCTGACGCCCGGGGTTCCGAGGCCGCTTCCGCCCGAATCGCCGGTGCGGTTCGGTATCGTCGATGCGCTCTTCGTGGTCGATCCGGCACCGGGGGACGAGCCGCGACTCGAGACAGCGCACGAGAGCGCCGTGCGTCTTCTGCTCGACAGCGGGAGCGTCACGCGGTCGCAGGAGTCGCGGGCTCGGTACGAGGCCGGGGGCGATGGGCAGCGCGTCGGGGAGAAGCTGCTTCTCGGGGGCGTGCTCACGGTCGACCAATGGTGCGACGTGTTCAAGAGGGCGCAGGTGCAGACCGACCGCCAACTCCGGCGCAGCGCGAAGAAAGGCGTCCCGCCGGCAGTGTACGTGCTCGTCGGTTTGATCGCGGCGGTGATCGTCGCGATCGTCGCGCTCGCCGTGAAGCTGTTCTCCTGACCGGCCGGGCCGATCGGGGCGCTCCGCGCGTCAGAGGATTTCGAGCACGTTCTCCGGCGGTCGGCCGATGCGGGCCTTCTTGCCCTTGACGACGATCGGGCGCTCGATGAGCACCGGATGCTCCACCATCGCGGCGATCAGCGCGTCGGCGTCGTCCTGCTTCGACGCGAGGCCGAGGTCCTTGAACGGCGTCTCCCTGCGGCGGACCAAGTCGATCGCGTCGATTCCCAGCTTGCGAATGAGCTCGGCGAGGGCCGGCGCGTCGGGCGGATCCTCGAGGTACTCGACGATTCGAGGCTCGACCCCGCGGTCGCGGAGCAGCTGAAGGGTCTGACGGCTCTTGGAGCAGCGAGGGTTGTGGTAGATCGTGATCTCGGACATCGGCAGCGCGTGAATCCTCGGATCGAGCAAACCAGGACGAGGGCACGCATTCTAACGGAGAACGCCGCGGTGTGTCGCGGACTCCTCCCGATCGCCGCCAGCTCTGTAGTCTACGGCGTGAGCTCGAACTCGTAGCCCGCCGTGATCTCGAACTCCCGTGCCTCGCCGTCGCCATCGACGTACGTTCCGGTACCGTGAAGCTCGAAACCGTACGTTCCCGGGGGGAATGGGGCGCCCACGGGATTGTCGAAGTCCGATGGGCCGAACCAATTGTGCCCACACCACGTGAAGGTCTCGGTCCAGT